>NZ_JARESO010000126.1:0-6884 GCF_046030175.1 Paraburkholderia sp. RL17-373-BIF-A | reverse complement strand
GGTCTTACGAGAAATTTTCGCCTTCAACCCGCTGCAGGTTGGAAACTTCTGAACATTTTGTAATGGCGCTTGAGCCGATCAACGTAGGCCTTGTCCCGGATCATGTCTTCGAATACGTTGAGGAAGAATGCAGAGTAAGCCGACTGTGGATTGAATGGGTCAAGGATCGGACGGCTCCAACCTTCCCCTGCTAACTTTCGATAGAAGCGTTCACTCTCCCATCCATAACTAATCGTTGCCCATATCTTGGCGCCGCTGAGTTGACCTACGACCTGAAGGGATACTCGACGGCAGTCACAACTCTTATCGGCGCAGAAGAATTCGACGAAACCATATTCGTCAGCAGGGATCGGTGTGCCAGCAGAAACGATAACCGCCCGCATTTCTTTGGATGCCACATCTCGAAATCGTTCATAAAACGCCGTCATTGCCATAGTGAAATCCTTGCTGTGGAGCCTGAGAAAATTGATCATCGACGTAGCCGACGCTCATGCCCAGTTGCAGGTGCTGGCGTACTTGCAACGTGCGCTGCGGATCGTCGAGCATTTTGCCGAGGGCCAGATAGAGTCGGTACAGCTCAGCGCTATGGGCCTGTCGAAGCTCGGCCAGAGACGATTTTCATGAAGGTGAACTCTGTATGGTGATGCCGCCGGCACGGCCAGGGGCCGCAATTCGCAGGCACGCTGAATGGGCCAGCCGGGCTGTTTATCAAAGGTGACCTTGAGCCACGCATCGGGCTCGATACCGCTCAGGCGGGCCGATCCGTTCAATGGCAGCATGGTTAGCAATCCATAAGGCTGTGATCTATGCCTGTCATAACGTCCATGAGTCATCTATTTGCTAGAAAGCGATCTGGGCGATGCTGTCCGCCCGGGGAAACCGTAAAAATCATCCGCCATGCGTACCGGTCCTCGCGCGTGGACGAGCCGCTGCTCCCGGCAAAACATCTGGAATCGGCTCGAACAGCGCGTCGAGCTCATCGGCGGAGAACTTGACGGTGCCGGCGGCGTCCTCGGACAGGATGCTGTTGGCGAGCATGGCCTTCTTTTCCTGCAGGGCGACGATCTTTTCCTCGATGCTGCCGGCGGCGATCAGCTTGTAGACGAACACTGGTTTGTCCTGACCGAGACGGTGTGCGCGGTCGGTGGCCTGATTCTCGGCGGCGGGATTCCACCACGGGTCGTAATGAATCACCGTGTCGGCCGCCGTCAGATTGAGGCCGACGCCGCCGGCTTTCAGGCTGATCAGGAAGAGGGGCACCTCGCCCTGCTGGAAGCGCTGCACAGGCGTCACGCGATCGATGGTGTCGCCGGTGAGGATGACGTACGGGATGACGGCCTTCTCCAGTGCGTCGGCAATCAGTGCCAGCATGCCGGTGAACTGCGAGAACAGCAGCACACGCCGGCCCTCGTCGATCAGCTCCGGCAGCATCGCGAGCAGCAGGTCCAGCTTGGCCGATTCCTTGACGCGGGCGGCTTTCTGCAGCTTGACCAGGCGTGGATCGCAGCAGACCTGGCGCAGCTTGAGTAACGCCTCGAGCACGATGATGTGACTGCGTGCCAGCCCTTTGGCCGTGACGGCGGCCCGGACCTTTTCGTGCATCGCTGCGCGCACGGTTTCGTACAGGTCGCGCTGTGCGCCTTCGAGGTCGACCGTGCGCACAATGGTCGTCTTCGGTGGGAGTTCTTTTGCGACCTCATCCTTGCGCCTGCGCAGCATGAAGGGACGGATACGGCGTGCGAGCAGACTGCTGCGCACGCTATCGCCGTTTTTCTCGATCGGGGTACGCCAGCGCTTCGTAAAATCCTTCTGGCTGCCGAGAAAACCCGGCAGCAGGAAGTCAAACTGTGCCCATAACTCGCCGAGGTGATTTTCGAGCGGCGTGCCGGTCAGGCACAGGCGGTGCCGCGCCCGCAGTTCGCGGATGGTCGCCGCTGCTTTGGTGGTGGCGTTCTTGACGTACTGCGCCTCGTCGAGGATCAACAGATGATAGTCGTGCTGCGCGAGGATGGCCTGATCGCGCCACAGTAATGCATAGGTCGTGAGGATGAGATCGTGTTCTCCAATCTCGTCGAAACGATCCCTGCGCTGTGGCCCGTTCAGATCGAGGACCTTCAGGTCGGGCGCGAAGCGCTGCGCTTCCTCGCGCCAGTTGTGCACGAGAGTCGTCGGCACAACGATCAGTGCGGGCCGGTCGAGGCGGCCCGCTTCCTTCTCTGCCAGCACGTGGGCGAGCGTCTGCACCGTCTTGCCGAGGCCCATGTCGTCGGCCAGCACACCGGACAGATTGTGCTCACGCAGGAATTGCATCCAGCTCAGCCCCTGATGCTGGTAGGCACGCAGCTCCGCCTGCAATCCCCGCGGCACCGGCGCTTCCTGCAAGCCGGGACCGGTCTGCAGACGTTGTGCCATCTGGCGGATCGATGCGGCACTGTGGAACTGCCAGCGTCCCGTGTCGTTGAGCGCCTCGAGGCGAGCGGCATCGAGTTCGGAGATACGCAGGGCACTATCGCCTACGGTGTCAAACAGGTCGACCAGCACCCGCACAACGGGCTTGAGGCGGTCTGCACGCAGGCGCAGCCGTTCGCCCTGATCGGTTTTGAGTTCAATCGCTTCGTCATCGGCAATGCTGTCGAGCTCGCCGGACAGCCAGCGCCGGTCGCGCCGGAACAGCTCAGCGAGCAGCGGTTCCAGACGCACGGTGCGATCCCCTACCGTGATACCCATTTCCAGATCGAACCAGCCGTCACCGGCATGGCGGACCATCCCGTCAATGTCATCGATATCGATGACATTGAAACGAAACGCCGAGTCCATGGTGACCCGCCAGCCGTTGCTGCGCAGCGGGGGCAGAGACTCATTCACAAACGCTGGCCATGCAATCGGCCTGTGGCAACCCGAGCATCGCCTCAGGAAACGACTGCGGTCCGTAGCCGGGGGAGGCCTTCTGCAGTCCGGCCTTGCGCAGTTCGAGCAGGCGCTGTTTTTCAGCATGCGGGCGACGTCTGATCTGGGTCACGTCACCATTGGGCGCCACGAATAGCGACTTGCTGTTGTCCGCATTGACGCTCATGCCGTCGTAGTCGAAGCTGACCGTGGCGAAATCGAGCGCATGCGCCTGAGGGTCATATTTGCGGGGGTCCCGATTGCTGAAGCCCGACGCATACAAGGGCCTCGTATCGAGTGACAGGACCGGTACAGGTTCGGTATCGATCACGCGAATCGCTGACGTATCGTGCGCGGGCGGCAACGGCAGATCCGGTGCGCTCTCGCGCAGCACCGCAGCCACGAGTGGCGCTTCGGCCAGCGAGATCGGCGGCATCGACAGATAATCCCGAAACGATTCCAGTGGCATCGGCATTTGCACGCTGCCCGCTTCGCCGGCCTGCGTGTCAACATACCACGCGGGTTCCGTCCCGATGACCATGGCGGCGTCCGGTTCGGTGCGTATTACCGGTCGCACGCGCTCGTCGGCCTGCGTCTGCCATGCGATCTGGCCCGGTCGTTCAGCCCCCTGAACGAGTGCGGGACCCGCTGCCGATAAATCCAGCTGCATATACGAAGTTTGCGCTGCCTTGTGCCCAACAAAGAAGCGCCCGCTCGCCACCAGCTTCGACAGGGCGTCGGCACCGTTTGTACCCTGCAGCGCAAAGGCCCCGTAATCTTCACGGGATCGTCCCAGCCATAATCCGCGCAGCAGTATCAGGTCGTCGGCGGTGACAAATTTTGGCGGCTTGACGAGGGCAGCCTCAACGTTGTTCCATGACTCGGCGCACGCGCCGAGCGTGCCGTCCTTGCTTAAGCCCGCCTTGTAGGTCTGAACCTCGTGACGTTGGCGGTGGTCCACCCAGACCAGCACGTAGGCAAGCGCATGTGTGGGCTTCGCGGTGGCCTTCTTCGCGCCGGGCACCGCTGCTGCACGCTGCGTGCGGAAGGTCTCCAGCCAGCTCACGAGTTCGGGACGCACGCTGGGTGTTGCCACGGGTCTTGCTCTGGGTCTTGGTATGGGGCCGGACAATTTTTCGAGTTCCGCGAGAAGCAGCGCTGCCGCGTGTTTGCAGTCGAAGCCAACCGGGCAGGTGCATTCGCTTTCGATCCAGAGCCCGTCTACGGACTCGTAGAAATGCACATCCGTCTCATAGGGCTGCCACGCCGAGCCTTTGACCTTGCCGCTGAGCGTGCGGTCGTGCCAGCGCAAACCCGCTACGGCGTGGACGTACTTACGCCCCTTGGCGATCGTGTGGGAGCCTAACCAGTGCGTGATCTGCGCGCGGTCATAGAAAACTGACGACATCAGGGAAACCCTTCCATGCATGTTCAAGCCGGTGATGACAGCAACGCAGGTGTGCAGAGGAAACGTCGCGACTGCGCCCGCTACATGGCTGCCTGAGTTTGCCTCCGGCATCCATTGCCGGTGATGGGGGCATATTTTACGCGAGCGCCTTCGACTGGCGGGACGGCTCGCCTGGATGTTCATTGTTGCGTGTCGTTTGGGTATGTCGCCGGTCGTCTTCGGCGTGCAGATAGATGTCGGTGGTCTCGATCGACGCGTGCCGCAGGTTCTTCTGGATAAAGCGCAGGTCGGTGCCGGCATCCGCCTGATGCGACGCAGCGCTGTGACGCAGCCAGTGGGTTGAGGCCAGGCGAAGCGTGGTGGCGCCAACCGGGTTGGCGGTGTCGAGTACGTCAGCGGCACGTCGAAAGACGTCCCTGACGATCAGGTAGATCGCCGCAGGTGTCAGATGCCGCGCATCGTCGCCGGCGATGCTCATCACGGCCGGTCCGGCCTCACTCGCGGAAGGCACTGGCGACAGGCCGTGAAAGGCCCGGTAGCGCGCAAAATCCGCCATCAACGTGTCACTGACCGGCACCTCGCCCTCGGCGCCGCCCTTGCCGACGACGTGCAGCCACCATTTTCCACGACGCTGATAAAAGTCCGCCGCCTTCGCGTGGGCGGCTTCCGAGGCGCGCAGGGCCGCGTGATACAGCAGGCGGATCAGCCATCGGCTGCGTTCGTAGTGCTGCGCATCGCGTTCGGTCAGGCGCGGCCACTGCTCGACGCTCGCGAGCACGTGGTCCCACAGCGCGTGATCGAAGTATTGCGGCCGCGTCGCAACGCGAGCGGATTGCCGGCCAGATAGCCGGCGCTCACCAGGTACGTCATCAGGCCCGAGAGGATGCCCTGCGCCTGATGCCGGCTACGCTCCGACAGCGGCCCCTCGAACAGTCGCCTCGCGCTTCCTTTGCGCGGCCGATCGGGATCGGCCCAATCGCCCGTTGGCGACGCGAGGAAGCGCTCGTAGAGCAGAAAGTCCTCGCGCGTGAGGCTCGACAGCGGCTTGCCCAGCGTCTGGGTGGTCCACAGCAGCAGGCGTATCGCCTCCTTGCGGTAGCTGCGCAGCGTGTGCGGCGACGCGGCGTATTCGGCAAGCCACAGGCGCACGGCTTCGACATCGGTGTCGGCATCGATCTGCCTGTGTTTGCCGTTCGCGCGGTTGGTGCCAAGGCTGCCGTCGAGCGCGGTTGGCAACACGATAGCCAGAACGGGTTCGACGGGCGTGACGGGGAGCTTCATGGTGTGACGCGTTCCGGAATCGGGTTTTCGCAGCGTACAGCAAAGTTACTTTCGATTATACGGATTATCGTAAATTTCAAACGGATATCGTTATACATATACCGTTATACATATACTGTTATACGGTAATATACGATTCGATTTCCTCTCCCAACCCATCCACCTCGGCCGGTTTCACCGGCCAAACAGCCCTATGAGCCGCATCAGCGATACCCGCCTGCTGACCCGCCAGGCCGCCGCCCGACTCGTGGTGGCGGGTCGCCGACCACACGACCTGACTGTCGACCTGATCTATGCCGAGATCTGCCAAGGCAGTCGCACCACGATCAAGGACGAGCTCAAGGTGTGGAAGGACGAGCAGGCACGCGTCGATGCACTGAGCGCCGCGCTGCCGCCGGCGGTTGCAAACGCGATGCTGTCGGTCTGGGCGCTCGCGGTCGAACATGGCGAACAGGCCTTCGCGCAACGCGGCGAAGAGCTTGAGACCGAAGCGACGGGCGCGGCGATGCGCGCAGAGTCCCTGGCGACGGCCAACACAGCAGCTCTTCAGGCCGAAACGCATACCCTGCGCGCGCAATCGGAGCAGGCACTGCGCGATGTACAACAAGCGCATACGCGCGAGCTTGAGGCGCTGCATGCCGCCCGCGCCGGGCATGAGACCACCTTGCGGGCGGAAGTCGATCAGGCGACCGCCCGGCTCGAAGGCGTACAAAAGCGCGTCATGATGCAGACCGATGAAGCACGCGAAGCGCAGCGTCGCGCCGAAGCTGCGCTTGCAAAGACCCAGCAGCGCAACGAACAGTTCGTCGGTGACTTCCAGCGCCTGTCTGCCGACGCCGCCGAGCAGCGGCGGCTCGCCGATCGGCACGAAAAGCAGCTTGCCAGCGTCATGGACGAAGCACGCGAGCTGCGGCGGGAGCGCGATACGCTGGCCCAGCAGGTCGCGTCACTGCAAGGTCAGATCAGGACGCACACCGGTCCTCAGTCAACACGTCCGACGAAACGGCCGCGCTAAACGCCAGGTATCACGTCAGCATAGCTGTGCGCCGCGGCATGCCCAAACATCGAAGAACAAATACAGGCTCCCATGGCAGCCAACTCGCATCGACTGTCGATCCTGACCCGCCACGAAATCGACGAACTGTACGCACTCCCACGCTTTACCGATGAAGACCGGCACGCGTACTTCGAGCTGGGCGAGGCCGAACAGCAGCTCGTTCATTCACGTACGGCTTCGGTCGCCGCGCACCTGACGTTGCAACTCGGCTACTTCAAGGCAAAGAACCAGTTCTTCGACTACGACCAGGAT
>NZ_JARESO010000125.1:0-6995 GCF_046030175.1 Paraburkholderia sp. RL17-373-BIF-A | reverse complement strand
CCCGCGAAGTCCCTGGCAACGCGGCACCAACGAAAACACGAACCGACTTCTGCGTCAGTACTTGCCCCACGGCACGCAACTTGATCAATACTCCCATGCAGAATTGAACAAGATCGCAGCGCGGCTCAATGAAAGGCCCAGAAAGATATTGGGCTTCCTGTCTCCGGCCGATAAACTATGCGAGGCTGTTGCAGCGACTCATTGAACCTACCGCGGCTTTTCTTCGGAATATCCCGCTCCATCGCCAGGCGACGACTGACGCACGCAGCCGCGCTAGTTCCATCAGTGCCGGCCTCACAGGCTTCGTGTCTGCGCCAGCCTGCCTCCTGCGCTTACCCACTTGTACAGCGTCTGTTGAACCACGCCCAGTGTTGCCGCCGCTGCCACGCTTTGCCTAGCCTTAACCCGTCACACTGCTTCAAGCCGGAATTCGTGTATATACTGCGCCCACTTCGCCTTGCCAGTCATCGTACTTCGCCGTTGTTGAATCTACCTGCTTAGCAAAAGACGCATTTCTCGGAGGCGGTTCAACGCAGAGGCAGATCCAGTCGCTTACATCCCGTTGGTCGAGTTCATTTCGTCTGCCCGTCAAGTTGAACAAACGAAGCCGGATCCGTGGTCCTCGCGTCGCCGCGTTCCAAGCCCGCAGTCCGCTTGCTTTCCCACTTCGCGATGGCCGCCGTCGCGATGCTGTTGCCGATCACATTTGTCGCTGTACGGCCCATGTCGAGGATCTGGTCGATCGCAAGCACAAGCACGACGCCCGATGGCGGCAAATCGAACATTGGCGCCACGGCTGCGACGACAACCACGGAGCCGCGAGCGACCCCCGCCATACCTTTGCTGCTTACCATCAGCACCAACAGCATCGCGATTTGCACGCTAATGGGCATGTCGATCCCGAACGCTTGCGCAATGAAGATCGCGGCGAATGCCTGATACATCATCGATCCGTCGAGATTGAACGCGTATCCGAGCGGGAGGGTGAAGCCGACTACTTTCTTGTCGACGCCGAACTCTTCCAACTTCTCAGTCAGACGTGGATACGCAGCTTCGCTGCTCGCGGTGGAAAATGCTAGCATCGCGGGCTCACGGATACACTTGAGGAGGGCCCAGATCGGCTTGCCGAGGAATGCATATCCGGCGAGTATCAGCGCGATCCACAAGAAAGCGAGTCCCACGTAGAAGCTCGCGACGAGCTTGCCGTAGGTGATGAGTATATCCAAACCATGAACCGTAACCGCCGAAGCCAGAGCGCCGAATACGCCGACGGGCGCGAGGCGCATTACATAATCCGTTAGCTTCAGCATGGCAGGCACGAGCCCTTCGACACCGGCGACGAGCGCTGCGACGCGTGGGTCCGACTTGGTTACGCTCAGAACAATCCCAAACAGCACAGAGAACACAAGAATTTGAAGAATATCGTTTCGCGCCATCGCATCAAGGATGCTCGTGGGAAATGCGTGAGTGGCGAAATCCCTGAAATCTAGCGCAGAGGCATCGAGTCCGGTCGCCACGTCGGCGTTCGTTTGGATCATATGCAGACCAGCGCCCGGTTGAAGAAGGTTCGCAAGGACGAGCCCGAGAGCAAGCGAGAACAGGGACGCACACAGGAACCAGCCGACCGACCGCAGGCCGATCCTTCGCACGTCGCTCGTCTCCTCCAAGCCAGCAAGACCCGAAACGAGCGTCGAAAAAACGAGCGGCGCAATTATCATCTTGACGAGCCGTAGAAAGATGTCCGTGGCAACGGAGAAGTAACCGGCGATTAGTATGGCGTGCGCCTCATCCGCCGCCGTCCGATGGCAGATATAGCCGACAGCTACGCCAAGCACCATCCCCGCGAGAATGTAGAAGGTGAGTCGATTTTTCATGTGTCTCCGTCCTGAGATGGCGCATGAGTCTGGATATGTGGAGTGCGCCTTTGACTGGCACGCCCAACGACTCTAGAAGCGTTGACTTGTGTCAGGGTGCAATCTTAGAGATCGCGGAGGAATTTTGAATGCCGTACATGCATACTGTCATGCAAGTTTTGCATAGCGGGGATTCTCAGGCCGATCGTCCGCAGCGGGTCACAGAACCTAGAGGGGCTTGCCCCTCTGCAACTCGCCTGTGGGGATGGGAAGGGTCGTGCCAGTCGCCTGACAAACCTGCCACACTTTCTGGTGCGCAGATAATTGGTGTAAGCAACCAGCCATCCCGATCTTGACTATGCGTACGGCTCTTGACTGAAGCACCCTAGGTTTCCCGGAGACTGTTTGCTTGAGTCACGCCCCGACGGCGGACCCGGTGAGTTCCGAATAACAAGCGGGTTCTGCCTCGGCAGGTGGAATGTCGCCGACGGGGCCGAGCAGCCGACGGCTGTTGAACCAGTCCACCGATTCGAGCGTCGCCATTTCAACGGCCAGCAAGTTGCGCCACGGGCCAAGACGATGGATCACTTCCGCCTTATACAAGCCGTTGATCTTTAAAATGCCACATAGCGATAATTGGGATAATATAATAATATGGAAACAATGAGCCTTCTTTCCAAAATCTAGGAGAGTCCGGATGGACGTGCTGGTCGTCGAAGATAATAAGGAGGTGGCAGATAGTCTGGCATTCCTGCTTGACTGCTATGGCCATCACGCCACTGTCGCCGAAAACGGAGACGCGGCACTTTCACTGGTAGCTAGCCATGCCTTCGAGCTGGTACTTCTCGATGAGGACCTGCCCGGAATCAAGGGAAGTGCGGTTGCACGGGCAATTATCACAGCGCCTTTCGCTGGGCGTCCCTTCATCGTATCCATGACCGGTGGCAGCGATGTCGACGGACTACCCCGGTTTTTCGACGTCTGCCTGCGCAAGCCGTTCGCTTCTAATGCACTTCTGCAAACCATTGAAGATGCCCGAATTTGGGGGCAAGCCAGCGCTTTTCTGGCCGCCTATGCATTGCATTGCTGTGAGCGACGGTCTGCCGCAAGGCCGATAATACGCTAGCCGACGTGGGTTTCGGGGGGCCTAAGGTTCTGCTTCGCGTTCAATACAAAGTCACGTGCTAACAATCCTCTAATGTCCGACGACGATACATGCGATGAGGCGGACGGACAGACAACTCGCAAGCACTCGGCCGCGTAGAGCCTGCCGTCGCGAGTCAGCCATGGCATTACGAAAGCGCCATGAGGAGCATGTAGCTTGCGGCGCAGCCGAAACAGCTCGCAGCGAATCGCATAAGAAACATATATCTGAGTGAGCTATCCCATGATGAATTCTCATTCCGAAAGCCTCGGTTATCTCGAGCGTAGTGCGGGGAACGACCGCCTCAGGCGCGCCTTGGCCGCACGCCTAGACCGGGCATTGAAGCGGGCTGGCATGAGTTCCGCACGCGCAGCTAACTGGCTCGGTGTCAGTGAGCATGAAGTGGAATATTGGCGAGGCGGAATCACTGTGCCGCCGCTGAATGTCTGCATGCGCCTTGCTACGATGCTCAAACTCGACGTTCACTGGCTTTGCACTGGGCAGCCTCGGGCCTCCTGATTCGCGCTTTATGGCGATCGGATGCATGCAGTTCTCTCCGTTGCCTATATGTTTTGATGTGCGCGGGCCGCTCGGTATCGCGGTCAGAATCACGCCGCTGCGCACTTTCTCTGATGCGGAAAGTCCGTTGTTTTCGCAGAGCCGGGGGTATCGATCGATGAAGCCAGCCAAAAGAGACGGTGCCTTCGAGGAGCCAGCACGGCTCAAGGTCTATGAGATGGAACTGGCGAGAGCCACCTCGCATATCGCGAGCACGCTGCACGAGCATACCATGCTGGAGGCGGTGGCAGAGACTATTCAGGCCTTCCAGGCGTCGCGCGGAGGCGACGACCTTAGGGCATTTGCGCTCGCCCTTCGCGGAAGACTAGAACAGCGCGGCAAGTCGGCCGCGGCGAGGGTGCTCCAGTACTTCGCGGAATGCAGAAGTCTGCCAGATGCGGTACCAAAGGCGCCACACGGACCGGTGCCCGCTCGCCTGCCCGGCGTCCGGAGGCGAGCACGAACACGCGTAAAGTGAGTGATGGGCAACGGACGTAGGCCGCATACAACGCTAACTTTCGAGGAACTCATGCTGCAACTGGAACAGGAAAGCGGTTCAACGACGCGACGGGGTTCGGCCTTGTCACGCGGGTCGACGGTGGAGAAGACCTCCGCCCGCTTGTCGAAGATTCAGGGCAGCGGCTGCAGGACGGTCCGAAGGTCAGCATCGATGTGAAGCAGGGGCAGAAGGAAGAGCACGACGCCAACATTAAGTCGCCTAAAACACGTGACGGGTGGCCCGGCGCCAACCTTGGCGGAATGATTGATCATGATGCGGCCCATTCGCAAAATGGCCGGGAAACCAATCTGGGAACCGCATGCGCAATGTGCCGCGACCGGAAGTTTCGGCCTACCTCGTGACCCGCAATACGTTGCAGTTTCTCGCATGCGACGCCCGAAGTCAGAGCGCGGCCCGGTTCACTGGCTCGGAGAAAGAGAACGCTTGGCTGAAGCGTGGTTTTTAGCCGGCGTCAAGCAGCACGGCCGGTCGTGTTGCCTCACGGAATGATGTTACTCCGGGGTAATCGTCACCTCGGGGGTGTTCTGCGATGGAGGCTGGCGCCGCTACGCAGCGCCAACCTCCATCGCATCGGGCTCACCGAGAACTCTGGTAACCGGCTCCCTCGCGCGGTTTGATCGCCATGCTGCAACGCGTCGCTGCAGCGTCCGAAGCTGAGCGCTTGAGTACATCGCCGTCGATCTTGACGCCGCCGCAATGCTCGACGAAATCGATTTCCAGATAGCCGGGCAGCGGGTCATTCCAGTCGGCGAAGGTCCGAACAGGAACGGCGCGGCGAATCGCGTTGCCAACTCCTCCGGCACGCTTGCGCCGACCACCGAAGGCCTGTTCACGAACGTCGGCGAGCAGCCGGTCGATGGTCGCCGCACTGATGCCCAGGAGCCTCTCGCGCAAGCCGTCTGACAACGACAGATGACCATACCGGGTCATCGATTCGACCAGCGTCGGAATCACCGCCTTCAGCCGTTTCCCACAGATTCGGTCGGCGGCTTCCCAGAGCGTTATCAGGGCCGCACGCACTTCGTCGGTGTAGCGGCGAGGGGGACCAGGCCTTGCCTTCGACGCCCGCGCTTCATTGCATAGCACGCGGATCGCGTGCTTGCGGTGATAGCCCGTCAATTTGAGAAACTCGTCCAGAATCTGGCGTTTGCCGCTCCGGTCCGAACGTCGGTAACGCTCGCCGACCGCCTTAATCAATTCCCGTCTTGTCGCCATGCTGAGTCGCCTCGTCATAAGTCGCCTCTGCCAGCCGTCTGGAAGGTAGCAAATTACATGAGGCAACAACCCGGGCCTGGTAACAAATAACCTGAGTCAATGCGCCGGCCAAGATAATTTTCGCCGCCCAGTTTTCAGTGCAGTTCTAAACTAAGGCCCGCTGATGCAGGTTGCGCCCGAAGAGCGCTCGGGTGTTTTCGTGAACTGTCGCGCGTCGTCTCAGCTCTGGGGCAAAGCAAACGTTGGCGAATCGCATCCCAAGGATGTACGCATGGTGAGAGGCAGGGGATGAGTGTCGTGTTTCCGCGCGGATTCAACCGGTCGATGCACCACAATGAGCGCTGGGAGTGTTGCAAATCAAGCCGAGGTGTCGGATCTACTGCCGCGATAGCCAGAAAACGTTCATGCGGGAGCGGTGGCGTGCGGGTAAGTCGCTGCAGCATATCGCCGGGATCTTCAATCGCAATCATTCGTCGGTACAGGGAATTCTGGCGCAAACTTGATTGAGGGATCCAGCCGGCGCCACGGCGACGATCTACGCTGGCGCTAATGCTTACTTAACGCGACGAGATATCCGGAGGCCTAGTTGCGGGCGATTCGATCGGCAGGGACACGAGGATGGCCGGTCACAAACTATTCACAATTGCCACCGAGATTGTCGTGTACTTCGGCGATCCGAACACCTCTGGCAGCGCGGTTCGAATGAAAAAATCAATGGCCTGCGGAGGCAGTACTTCCTGAATGGCATCAATCTGTCCGCGCGCCCACGCGCCAAACTCAATGCCGTGCCAAGAGGGCTGAATGAACGTTCGAGGAAGACACTGAATCACGAGATGTCCGCCGAACGGTTCCAGCCAACTATTGCATCGACCGGTTGAATCCGCCGGCCTCCGTGGACGCTCAGACCCGTGGGTTCGTGAGGCGGCTTCTCATTCCTTCTGGCGCTCAGAGCATCGCGCGAGGGATGTAATATCCGCTGTTTGTCGTTCACCCGATGGCAAGGAAGAGCCCGCAGTGTGCTTTGTTCGTCAAACCAATTCGAAGCTCTAACGATACAGGATTAATGCCGATTGCTAACCGTACGTGTGAATCGGACGAATAGAGTCATTAGTCAAAAATCCTTGTTCTGTAGAGGAGGAGGCTTAAAGGCGGGTGGGCAGAGCCCATGGCGTTTCGATCGTCGGTTGCTCCAGAAGAGATGTGAACGCCGCACTTAGCAGTCGATACTCTCGGCATCGTTACTTGCTGTCGTCTTCCCGCACATGCGAATGACGTTGCGCCGGCCATCTCTATTGGGGAGCGCCTCACTTTGCTCGTTCGAGTCGGGCGGACGTAGGAAAATGTGAGTTGCGCACAACTTCGCTGAAATGCGGTCCGAGGCAGCCTGCCCATCTTCCACCCGCTTCTTACCGGGCATGTGGAACTTTCTCGAGATTGCGTCTATGTGACAGCATAGGACGGACCTGGTCATCGACGCGATGAATAGTCCTGTGTCAACGCTGAATGCCTTGTGAAGCATTAATCGTGCATTGTTCCGGCCTTTCGACAAGTGGTGGAGCTTCGGCTCAACGATGAGCTGAACGTCTATGTGCATCGCGACGCCATCGATTTCCCCGCGAGCATCAACGGTCTTGCAGCTATCGTCAAGCAATCGATGAAGCTCGATCCATTCGCGCGCATAGTGTACGTGTTCAGCAATCAGCGG
>NZ_JARESO010000124.1:0-7442 GCF_046030175.1 Paraburkholderia sp. RL17-373-BIF-A | reverse complement strand
CCCCCCCCCCCCCCCCCCGCCCGCCCGCCCCCCCCCCCCCCCCCCCCCCCCCCCCGCCCCCGCGCCCCCCCCCCCCCCCCCCCCCCCCCCCCCCCCGCGGCCTGGCATTGAACATCCGCGGTGCAACGTGTGAATCTCCAGTCGGACGTACGCTACTCAGGGCAAGCTGTGAAGTCAGGTATCTGGTTAGCAGCGGACGGTCGCGCGTGACGTATAAGTGACTCCAACGGGTCGTCAAGAGTTCGTCACTTTCACGGAATGATGCTTAAGCGGCTGCAGCGGCGGGTAGGCGCTCCGCCCGCTGCCGTTCACACCGCGGCGATTCGCGGAATCGTGCGATCGAATATCGTGGCGACAAACAGGCAGGCGCTCAACACACCCATAACGATGGCCAGGCTGTGCAGGCCGTGATCGCTTGCAGTTTTGCCATATAAGGCGCCAAGGAGGCTGGTCGCCGCGATTGCACCGAGATATCCGGCGGTGCGCTGGAGTCCCGCTGCAGTGCCGATCTCGTCGGCCGGCGACTGCAGATAGACGGCGGTCTGGGTGGCTGTGGAAAACATGCCTTGCGGCACACCGAAGCACACAACCGCGGCAGCGATGATCCATGCGGACTTGCTGCTGTCGATAAAAAACAGGCAGATGCATCCGGCCAGCGCTGCGCCAATGCTCACGATAAACGGCCCTCGAATGCCTTTTGTGCGCCCGCCTGTCACAGAGGAGACGGCGGCGAGCAGCGACATCGGCATGGTGATGAGGCCCGCTTGGCTAGTGGAGAAGCCGGCGCCACTTTCGAGCCACTGAGCGAATCCGTAGAGAATGCAATACACGATCATCAGGACCGCCCCTGCGCGCAGATAGGTTACCGTCAACGGTCGGTTGCGGGCCAACATCCGCACATCGATAAACGGCTGCTTGCGTCGCGCCGAGTGAAGCACGAGTGCCACACCGAGAACGGCGGCGATAGGCAGCATGCTCCAGACTGGGCGGTCGAGATTCATCAGGAAAATCATCAGGCCGAGCAAGAAGCCGGTGAAGAGCAGGATGCCCACCACGTCGAGCTCTGCCATCAGACGCGCAAAGCTGCCGTCGCGCGGCTGATCCTTTGGCACCCACAAAAAAACCAGCAGCGCAGCGAGCAGCGCGAGCGGCGTGTTCACGGCAAAGATCGAATGCCAGCCCAAAGCGCCTGTCAGTACGCCACCCAGCAAGGGTCCGATGGCCAGGGTGGAGACCCCCGCCAGCGAGAGAACGCTCATGGCGACGCGTGGCGGCGCCGCACCGAGCCGATCTGCCTGGACGCGGAAGATGCGCATGGCCGACGGATAGGCGCCGGCGGTGCCGATTCCCAGTGCCACCCGCACCGCGATCAAGACGCTGAGCGTGGGAGCAAACCGGCCGACCAGCGCGGATATCGCGACGATGAAGAGGGAGATCAGGTAAATCCGGCGTGGGCCGAATAGATCCGCCAGTCGCCCCATGGTCGGCTGGGCCACGGCGCTTGCCAGGTAGAGCCCGGCAATAAGCCATCCAGCCTCCGCGACGCTTGCATGGAAGTCGGCCGCAATTGGCACCAGCGCGGTAGAGATCATGGTCGAATTGATCGGATTCAGTACGGCGCCGAGCGCTAGCGGCGCGACGAAACGGAAGCCGAAGCCCGCATGTCGTTCGTTCGGGCGACGGGGATCGCCGCCGGTTGTCGGCGGATTGCTTTGCATTTCGCGTGGCCCAGTTCTTCAGATCGATGTCATCGGACTCCACCACGCGTGCGAGTAGCGGAAAGATGTTGTCGATTGCAAACGCGTGCATGTCATGAGACAGCGCCGTCGTCGCATCTTCGGCGATCACGACTTCGTAGCCATGCTCGTACGCTTGGCGCGCGGTGGATTCGACGCCCATATTGGTTGCGATGCCGGCGAGCACCACCGTTTTGACGTTCCGGCGCCGCAACTGCACATCGAGATCGGTGCCGTAGAACGCGCCCCATTGATGTTTCGTCACGAGAATGTCGGACGCGTGAGCGAGTTTTTCAACGAGCTGGCTGAAGTTCGCTGGAAAGCCCCCTTCCGGACGCGCGAAAGGCCGGTCCACCGGCTGTTTCAGCACATCACCGAAGTCCGCCGCGAAGGCGACGTTGACCAGTACGACCGATGCCCCGGCAGTCCGGAAACGCGCTGCGAGCCGGCCGCCGGTTACTGCCACCTGAGCGCCGGGGCGGGGTGCCAGAGCGGGCATCGACACGATGCCTTGCTGGAGATCGACGAGAATGAGTGCTGTTGTAGTCGCGGGAAGAGCGAGCATGATGGGAGCCTTGCGGTGGATTCGAGGAGGTAACTGACGCCAAAGCATAACTCTATTTGAGTATTTGCTCAAATAGAGTTATGTGGCCGAGGGCCGCCGTAACTGGCAAACTGACGGCATGTCTTCGACTCCCGCCAAAACTAAAGCTCTATCTGCTGCCCCGCGGCCCAATCGTGAACGGCCGGCGCTTGCGCCGCAGCGTGGTGTCGGCCGCGAGCGCGTCGCCACGTTGATGGCCGCTGCGTCGAAGGTCATTCAGGAGCGTGGTTTCGATGCCGCAACCATGGCCGAGATAGCGGCGCGCGCGGACACAAAAATCGGTTCGCTCTATCGTTTCTTTCCGAACAAGGAAGTGCTGGCCGATGCACTGATGCAGCGCTACAGCGAGTTGCGTGATGCCCAATGCGACGAAATCGATGCTCGTGCCCGCGTGGTGTCGATAGACGAGTTGGCCGATTTGCTGGTCGACTCCATTGCGGAGATCCACGACGAGACCAAGGCGCTCATCGCGTTGCTGGATGCCCGTTCGGAATGGTCGGGCAAGCGACTCGAGTATCGCGAGAAGGCGCTCAAGCGGATTGTTGGCACGCTGCGGCTCAGGGCGCCGACATTGCCGGGAGAGACCGCCAAAGACATGGCGGTGGTATTGCTCAACAACATGAAGACGATGGTGGCGATGACGCTCGACAAGTCGGCTCCGACCAGCCCGGGCGGCCCCGCCGAGTTGCGTCTGATGAACCGGCTGTATCTAGCCAGCAAGCTCGCTGGCCACGAACTGCCCGCGGCTCAGGACGGGGCGCCACCATCAGGTGGCGCTTCCGGGTAGCATGCGCAAGACCGCGTGGCGACGCTATAAAGCGGTCTTGATCAAACCGCGTCGACGCTGAAGTGCCGCGCACGGGCGCATTCTGGATAGCTTCGCCTTCGAGCATATAAATGAACTCAGGGCCAGTGTGGAGGTGAGCAGGAAACGTAGTCCCCGCAGCAAAACGTACGAGCTGCATGCCCCGGCCGTTGGCCTTTCCGAGTCGCTTGAACTCCACGCCTGCTGCGAATGGCGACGGTGTCCACGGGGTACGCGCAGAATCCATGTATGCGAAGGCCGGCATTGAAGACGATTCGCTTTCCAAGCTTACCCATCCTACTGATGGCCGTGGAGCGGCCTCACGAGTTGGCCATCACCATATTCACGAATCACCCTCGCGATGATGACCCGATAGCCGTCCAGCCAGCGACCTTGCTTCGCTTTCGCCTCGACGTGGACTGGATGCCTGATGAGATGTAGCAATGCCTCTTTCGACTCCCAGTAGTAGACGTTCTGGATCAATCCTTCACCGGAGTTTTCCCACGTCTCCTCACGCACATATCCCGGCATGCCTCGAGCCACTTCGGCAATCCGCTGATCGAGTTCATGGAACTCCTCGTCGTATTGACCAGCCCGAAAAATGAAGGTGGAAGAGTACATTGCGCCTTCTGATGAGT
Organism: Paraburkholderia sp. RL17-373-BIF-A; assembly: GCF_046030175.1. NCBI lineage: Bacteria > Pseudomonadati > Pseudomonadota > Betaproteobacteria > Burkholderiales > Burkholderiaceae > Paraburkholderia > Paraburkholderia sp. RL17-373-BIF-A. The sequence goes on along the minus strand of NZ_JARESO010000124.1, from coordinate 3,659 downwards.
TTTGAGTGACGCCGACCGCTCTCTATTACTACTTCGTCGGGACGACGGTGAGCATTGCATCGGCAAGCTGGGATTCGCCGCTTGACTTGAGTGCTTCGGCAGCACCCTGGATATCCCGTGCTTCCTTGTTCTGACTGAGCTTGCTCTTACCAACAAGACGCGTGATCTCAATCTGAACACCGACGATGGCCCTTACCATGGTATCCACGTAGTCCTTCGGTGCGTCGCCCATCTTCCACGGTTTCGGTTCCGATGCCTCATGTGTGCGAGTGAGCCGACCAACTACGCCTCGCACGTAGCGCTCATCATCGAGAATCGTAATGCGGCCGTGCGCATGGACAACCATGTAATTCCAGGTCGGCACCTGTTTGTGCAGTTCGTGCTTGCTTGGATACCAGTTCGGAGAAATATAGGCGTCGCCCGCACGGAAGACTACAAGCACCTCGTCACCGTTCGCCACGTCCTGCCATACCGGGTTGGCCCGCGCCACATGCGCGCGCAGCACGCCCAGTTTGCCGTCCTCTGCTGTAAGTTCAAACGGAATGTGATTTGCGTCAAGTCCGCTGCTCCCGTGAGTGATCAAGGTGCCAAACGGGTGTTGAGCTATGCGGGAGTGCAAAACTTCCTTTCGGGTTTCGGCAAAGTGGACTGGTAAGTACATACGATATCTCTGGCTGCTAAGGGGGATTGGCTGGTATCACTGCGACCCTTCTAGTGTGATGTAAAAGTGGTTTATCCTAAAGGTCCAGTTTGTTAAATTTCTAGTGAACCAGAATTATGGCGAGAACTGCGCGAGTCGCGGATATGCCGTCGCTCGGGGCGCTCGATCGCACGGCGGGCAATCTGAGCCGTCAACTTGCGGAGACGCTGCGGGAGGCGGTGCGCAAGGGAGACATAAGAGCCGGAGACTTATTACCGTCATCGCGTTCGCTCGCTGCTTCACTTCACATTGCAAGAGGGACAGTGATCGAGGCCTACGAGCAGTTGCTTGCCGAGGGCTTTCTGGAATCGAAAGCGGGAGCGGGAACACATGTCGCGCAAGCCCTAGCGGAGTCGCAGTCGGTCAGCACACCTGAGGCAATATTGGAACCGGCAACGAAGTCCGGGCTAGCAGAGCGCGCCTTGGCGTTCGCCCAGATTGCACAAGAGTTCCGTCCGCTTGATCCGATACCCTTCGCGATATCTGTCCCGGTCGGTTTGACCGCGCCCGGCGATATCTGGCGTCGCCTAGGTAACCGGTTGCGCGCAAGGGGCCCGGGCGCGCCCACGGGATATGCTGATCCGTTGGGCGCGTTACCCCTGCGCGAAGCGATCGCAACCTATGTGCGAAGGTCCCGCTCCGTGCGGTGTGAGGCGGACCAAGTCATTGTGACCAGTGGTACCCAACAGGGACTTTTTCTCGCGAGTCAGGTCCTGCTTAATCCGGGCGATCAGGCGTGGGTCGAGAACCCTGCTTACCGTGGCGTCACCGCAATTCTTGAAAACATCGGCTATCGCGAGGGCGTGACCCGTGTGCCTGTTGACGCAGAGGGTCTTGATGTTGAGGCTGGCATAAGCATGGCCCCGCATGCGCGCGCGGCATTCGTTACGCCGTCCCATCAGTATCCCTTGGGGATGCCCTTGAGCATGGCGCGGCGCACGGCCTTGCTCGCGTGGGCACGCGGCAGTAATGCCTGGGTAGTCGAGGACGACTATGATAGCGAGCTACGCTACGAGGGCTATCCGTTTCCGGCCCTTCAAGGATTGGCTCCGGATCGCGTGATTTATCTTGGTACGTTCAGCAAGATTCTGTTTCCATCTCTCAGGCTGGGCTATTTGATCGTCCCGCGCAATCTCGTCGATGCGTTCTGCGGTGCACGCGTGCTCATGGATCGCCACCCGCCAACTGCCGATCAGCACGTGCTCGCCGCCTTCATGGCGGAAGGGCATCTGGAGCGGCACATACGCAAGGTTCGAAATGTCTATTCCGAGCATCGGCGTCAATTGATTGATACGCTCGAAGCTTAGCTACCTGCTAATCTCGCGTGGATCGAGCCCGGCGATCAGGGGATGCACCTCGTACTCTGGCTCGCAGACGGCTTGGACGACCGGGAGGTCGTCGAGCGCGCCGCTAAGGAAGGCGTCGCGGTACGCGCGGTGTCGCTCATGTTTGCGCCGGAGACGGGACGCCCCGGTCTTATTCTTGGCTTTGGAGGGTTCAGCAGCGAGCAGATGAAAGCCGCTGCTCAACGCTTGGCGGCAGTAATCACGGGTACACGAGATGGAAAGACGCGGCGCAGATAGGTCATGCGGTGTCAGGCGCCGGGTGATCGCCATGAATGCACACCGCAGCTTCGATGCTCTGCGTCGGTCGGCTCTGATCCCAAACCGGTCATTGCCGACCAAAAAAATTCGAACGTCCGGCTCGGGTCGACAGTTGCCCGATGCGGGCCGATCAACGGCGGCCCACACCGCCCGATCGATGTCGGACCGGAGTCGGCCATCTACGGCCATTCGCCCGCGCTTTCACACGGACATTCGAACGTCGGCTCCACTACCAGACACCGGACGTTCGTGCGCGGATCATATCGGTCGCGTCGTGGCGCTGACGGGCATCGCGGGTCGCGTGCTCGCACAGGCAATGGCGGGCGAGGCCGCCCTTCGAGCTGTTTGCGAAGCCAAGGCATGCGCGCTTTCTTGGCGGCCCGTCATTTCGCGTCCCGGCGCTTGATCTCGGCATGCTGGATCAGCAGATTCGAGAACTGTTCTGAAACGAAGCGCGACGACCAGCACGTTTCCCTTTGCACCAGAAGCGACAACAGACCTCGCTTCTTGACCGTCCGGACCGGCCGTTGAGTCCACCCGGGCGGGTGATGCGTCACGCCACTGTCATCGTCTGCGATCCCTGCTTTTCCAAGTATGCCGGTCGACTGGATATGAGTATTCCCGCACGGAGTTTCCCCTTTCGAGCGAACACCATGTGGTTTCTGGCGTGGTTCCGGGCGGGTGCGCCGCTGGACGCCTGCCACCCGCACGATTGTTTCAGCAAGGAAGCAGCTGCAAATGAGAAATGGATAGCCGTGTTGCGATTGGCGAAATGTGAATGTTAGCGCCGCGGCCCTGTTAAGCGCCATTTACGGACGGTTTGCGACCGCTAATCCATTAGTTAGCCAGACTGCGCCGTTCTGAAAGAGGCCGGGAAATGCTCAAAAGTCAGGACTACCAGCCAGCGCTGTGCAGGCACGAGGAAGTCGCCTTCTGGTGCGCCGCACGACGTTGCGTATCGGCACGAGGCCCACCGGGAGGTGGCTGGAGCGCTTCCATTTCTCTCTAGCTGCGAGGTGAAACCATGAAAATTAAATCGTTGTTAGGCATTGCAGTTGCTTCGGTGGCTTTTGCGCCATCGCTGCAATCCATTCCAGCATGGGCCGATGGTCCGAAGTCCGCTTATGACAACGGCGGGACGGATGCATCGCTCGACCCCGGTGACGAACGTATGACCGCCGATGAGGAAAACCAGGCACGTCAGAAAGACCTGAGCAATGCCTACCATAGTGGATACGTTGCTCGGGCGAAGGAGGACGCCGAGACGTACGCTTCTTTGCGGGATCAGTTGAAGAGTCCGGCTAAGCAGGTCCAGTCGCACGATGTGCCGCCGCTCCCGCCCGCCATGCCAGACT
>NZ_JARESO010000123.1:0-7675 GCF_046030175.1 Paraburkholderia sp. RL17-373-BIF-A | reverse complement strand
CCAACCCTCAATGACGTCGACGTGTACCGGTATCTCATCGATCTGTTCAAGGCGCTGCCTTACGCGAAGACCGCCGACGACTACGAAGCCCTGCTCCCATGGAAGCTCGGCAAGCCCGTGCCGAAGCAAACCACCTGATCGCTAGCCCACTTGCCCTTACAACGCAAGGTGCGGGTTGGCTGACCGCTTACGTTGTACCAGCCCTCCAGGAATGAGAAGATGCGCCGCCTGGCCTGCTCATGGGTATCGAAGTGTTCACGCATCAGCAGCTCGGCTTCGAGCGTGCCGAAGAACGACTCGCACATCGCGTTGTCATAGGCGTCGCCGGCCGTCCCCATCGATGGCTGCACGCCTGCCTCGCGGCAGCGGCGTCCGAAGGCAATCGACGTATATTGGTACCCCTGATCCGAATGATGGATCACGCCCACGGGCCGCCGCTGCGACAATGCCATGTCCAGTGCGCGTAGCATCAGTTCGGTGTACAGATGGTTCGACATCGCCCAGCCGACAATACGCCGACTGAATACATCCAGCACTACGGCCAGATAGAGGAAACCCTCGCCGGTCGGAATGTAGGTGGCATCAGCCACCCACAGCACGTTCGGCGCGGCGGCGCTGAAGTGGCGGCGCACCAGATCTGGCGCGCGCCGCGCTCCCGCGCGCTGGTGTGTGGTGAGCTTCCGGCGCCGGCGGGTGGCCCCGCACAGACCATCCATACGCATCAGACGCGCCACCCGTTTGCGCCCCACGCGCACTCCATCACGCCGCAGCTGCACATGAATACGTGGCGCCCCGTATGTGCCACGCGAGCTTGCATGCAGGGTGCGGATGCGCGCCAGCAGCTGCGCGTCACTGCATGCATGCGCTGATGGCTCTCTTGTCAGCCACCCGTAATAGCCGCTCGTGGAGACCCTGAGCAGCCGCGCCATCGTGGCGATGGGCCAGCGGGCCCGGTTCGCTCTCATAAATCCGTATCCTTCGGCGATACGGCTCCCGTCTCCCGGGCAAACCAGGCCGCTGCGTGAGAGAGTATGTCTCTTTCCATCTTCAACTGACGATTCTCACGACGCAGCCGCGAAAGCTCCTGCCGCTCGGCGGTGGTCAACCCGTCATGGCGCACGCCCGCATCGCGGCCGGCCTGTGCCACCCAGTTGTAGATGGTCTGCGCGGTCGGCTCGAACTCCTTCTCCAGCTCCTCGGGTGTTCGCCCGGCCTTTACCAGCTCGACCATCTGTGCCCGGAATTCCGCCGGGTACGGGGTACGATGCTTGCCCATTTCGGCACCCCCTCTTCAAAAGGATAGGCGTCCGTTTTTGCGGGTCAACTTCATTCAGCGACTTCTGCGGGGAGTGCCGGATAGGCGGTTTCGTGGACGTGATTCATGCGCGGGCAAACGGCAAGCGGCTCTTCCGGGTATCGTTCCGGCGGGAATGGTATGGGTCTCCCGGCGGGAGCGCGACGCGTGAGTCTGCCATCTCCCGCCAGGCGGGCCAAGCCCCGCTATCTGGCAGGCTTGCCCCAGCCAAGCCGGTGACGGGTCTGCGTGGCCTGATGACGTGCGTCATCTTCCGCGTGCAGATAGATGCTGGTGGTGGCAAGCGACGTATGGCCGAGGTTGTCGCGGAGAGCGTTTCGTTTGGTGGGGTGGTGCGCGCCCGGGTGCGGTATTGGTGAGGTCGGGCAACCGTGTTTGAAACTGTTTTCACAGGAACGCCACACTCGCGTGCCGGCGGCACCCCACCAAACGAAACGCTCTCGTCAACCGCGGGCCGCTTCCGCTCGCCTGTGTAACGCAAAAAAAGCGCGTTCTGAACCACGCCCGTCGCTGCCACCTCAAATTCCTGTTCGTGATGGTGGAAACCCTGTTCTTTTTGCCGTGGAATCCCTGTTCACTTTGGCGTGGAATATTCAGTCCCTCATGTATCGCCTCCATTTCGCAGGGAAGGTTTTCGTATAAATCGTCTCGAACCGTGTGCCATTCCTCATCTGGCCCCGCAACTCATCTTGCAGTCTGCTGGAAAGTACCGCTGTGCACGTAAAGGCCCCCTCCCTCCCAAGGAGTTTCCCCCTGTAATTCGCCAATTTGACTTCTGAAAAACCCACGACACCAGGATCCAGGTCCCCGGCATGATTTAGCATCGCGACCGCCAGCACACGCAGCCCTTCCGGCGAATCGTCTGACCTACCAAATACCTTTGAACTGCTCACGTACGTCAGTGAAGCTGCAAGGGATGTTAGGAAGAAAGCCCTTTCAGCGGCGTTCATGGCACCATATACTGCCTCGGCCTCCGTAAAAAGCCGCTCCAGCAGGTCCTTTGAGAAACGCGCATCAGAAAACATTTCGTACGAGACGTGATCATCGCGCTCATGCCCCACCAGTGGCAGAATGAACCGTTTCAGATCCGACTGGATTCGCGGAGTTGTCCAATCCTGCGTCACCCCGCCGGCGCCCCCCAGCAAGTATCCTTCGACATACTCCGACGGAATCAGGGGCCTAACGATCTTCTCCAGCAAGTGACCCGATAGTCGCGAGATGCTTTTGGCATGCAACACGGGGAATTGCGCAAGATGAGTCTGATTGAACATGGGATAGAACGCCGGGTCTGTCGCACTCGATCCATCAGGCTTACTACTCCAGTCTACAGCAACGAATACATTGCCGAACTCTTCACCCGGCTCATCGGGGGCACGCATACCTTTCCTGAGGTCATCTTTGGTCAGCAGGATGCAAACCTCCTTTTCCCCTGCAAGCAACGGAAAATAGGACAGCTCCGACTCGTCACCCATGTCATTCGCGGTCTTTTTCACAAACCCGATCAGGTTCTCAGGAAGTGCCTTCAGGTAAGCCTTGCGCAGCGCCATTGCCTTGTCACGTAGCTCTTCATGCCGTTCGGCCGCATTCAGTATCTGCAGCAAACCGAAGCTGTTCGCACGAGCCCATGCGTACCCGCCGGGTGCCGGTTGCATCAGCCGCGTTTGAGCATGGTCGAGCATGGCGCTCAGGTCCACCTCTCTCAGGTCCAACCGGCTTAGGTCCACGTCGCTCAGACTCATCCCGCGCAGGTCCACCCGCAGGTTCACGCCGCGCATATCCGCGTTGCCCCCTTGGAGCAAAATCCGTCTCGCGAGTGGGATGCGTTCAGTGGCTTCCCTGTACCGATAATGATCTGCCTCGTGCCGAAAAATCTCCTGCTCTAGAACTGCCCTGAAGTCAAAGATGGTGCCACCTTCGATGGCAAAAGACTCAGATGTCGCGCCAGTTTTCACAGTAATGGTGAGAACGGCGCCGTTATCGCCTGTTTTCTCAAAAACCTCCAGCTCTCCGCCGTGTTTCAATCCTATTGAAACAGAACGGCTACCCTGGCCCTGATCCGAAAATTCTTCTGCGAGGATTTTCTCATGAAGATCGACCACCGCGTGTATTACGGAATCCTCTTTCTGGTGGCTGCCGATGCTCTTGCAAACCCGCTCGATGAGCAGTCCAATAAAAGCAGTCAACAGGGTGATCGTCGCAGTCACCGTCCCACGCGAGCGTGAAATATCGAAGTCCCCCGCCTGCTTGGCCATGCTTTCCTCAGCGTTGGCAGTGACGCGCCGAAAGACCTCCCAGTTGAAAGTGGGAATGTTTGCTCCGTCCGCGCCCCGCCGGAAGGCTTCGTGAGTCCCGCCCCGGAACGACTCACCAAATCGATCCTTCCCGAGAAAAGCTCGTGCAAACGTTTGTGCGGTCACAACAGACATAATGATCCGATAGATTCTTCGCAAGTTCGCCAACGGCTTCGCTTGACGAGGTAGAAGTCCAGTTACTTGCAGGTTGTGCTGTAAGCGGTCCGAGAACCTTGCGATTACCCAATTTTTGGCGAGCTCGAAGCCGAGCTGGATATCGGTGAGTCTTCGAAGGCCTCGCCAGATCACGGTGCTGCCGGGAGGAGGATCACTGGCTCGCGCCAGATAGCCGCCCAGTTGTGCAAGTTTGACAGTGTATCGTGTAAGGGGTTCAGCGCATTCCATTACACGGCAAATTCGGCTGCTTTGGGAAACCCGCAACCAGTTGATGCTGTAGTACGCACCGTCGGCCATCACGCAGTCGACCGGCACCTCGACCGGCACCTCGACCGGCACCTCGCCCGGCAGCACCGCATGCAGGCCTTCGCTGTCGGACACTTCAGTGTCCGTGACGGCGATCTCGTGCACGTTCATGTCAGTATCGATCGCCAGGTGCACCTTGCGCCAGGGCGTGCGGGCCGCCTTCCTGCCGTACTTCTTTTCATACCAGTCGCTGGCCCGGCCAAAGTTCATGCCGGTGCTGTCGACGATTGCCGTCACCGCCTCACCCCGCTTCAGGCGGGCCGCCAGCCGCTCACAGCGCTGCCGGATCTCCACTTTCAGCGTGGCAAACCGGTCGCTCAGCTGACCGAAGCTGGGCACCGCAATAGTCAGGCCACGTGCGCTCCAGTAATCCTCCATGAAGCCTAGGCCGGCGTATAGTCGGCCTCACGTCCGGCCACGCCGGGTACATAGGGTGTGGCATTGATGAACAGCGCCTTCAGGTCGCCGCGCGGACAATACAGGCTGAGCTGTCCGCGCCGTTTCAGGCTGCGGTTATATTCGCGCGCATTGGTGACACGGTAGCCCGGCTTCTCGCGCTTGCGCGCCTCGCCGCTCTGCAGTTTCGTCTTGTCCGCCATGGGGAGCCCGTCGTTCTTCACGACACCACTTTTACTCCCGCGCCTTCCCTTGCGCCATCAGACGTGTCCTAGTTGCGCTTGGTCTTCCGAACAAAGCCGTCTGCATGCGCGGTACGACTGGGCAGGTGTGCAACTCCCCAGCGCGAATTAATGAGGACACCTTATCCAAGTCGGAAGTCATGATCCGTTTTGCTTAACTTGACAAAGCCCCAGCAGGGGTTTCTCCGCATTCGCTGCGTCCAAAATTATGGACTTTGGCCGATTTGAATACGCTGGCCGGAAATCCCGTCCTGACGCGACTTGCAGACAAATTCGAGGACCTCGAAAAACTGGCAACCAGTTGTAACTCACGACCGGGCCGCGACTAAGCGGTCGCTCATACTAATCTAAACCAAGGCTGCGGTGCATTGGGTAGGATTATCTTACCGGCTCCCCCGCGCCGCAACTGCATTTATCCGTAGTGGTTAGTAGTAACAGTTTGTGCGCTTCTCCCGGGCGCCCATCCAATGTGAGCGGTCGGGCAGTCTGCACATCCGGGAAGCATCGTCGCGTTCGTGTTCCTTCGTAGGAGAGCCCTGCTTTGCCCACGCGAGGCTTTCGCCCATGCAGCAGACACGAGGCAGTGACGTCAGTGTGCTCACGCGTGCTGAAGCGCTGCCTATCAGGCCATCAATGATTTGTTGCTTCTTACGATCAGGCGAAGGAGTTGAATCATGCACTTTCTTTCCGTCGTACGACGACTCGGTGCCGTCGTACTCCTCTGCGGGGCTCACAGTTCGTTCGCGCAAAGCTATACCGTCACTGCGCCGGGCACCTTGGGCGGCACGATAAGCTATGGCTACAGTGTAAATGCCAATGGCCAGGTTGCCGGCGCGAGTAGTAGTACGGCGGGTAGAGCATTGCCGCTTGCCGCTTTCCTGTACAGCGGCGGCGTGATGAAGAAGCTCGGCGGTGGCCCCGGCAGTAACGCGCTCGGCATCAATGCGAGCGGCACCGTGGTCGGCTTCAGCTTCGTGAAACCGAACAGCCCGATAACCCATGCATTCGTGACCAGCGCGGCGGGCGGCCCGATCGATCTGGGAACGCTGGGCGGGCCGCTCAGCGTGGCCAACGCGATCAACGCGAACGGCCAGGTGGTCGGCAGCAGTACGACGGGGGGATTGTCGGCACACGCGTTTCTGATCAATGCGCCATATACACCCAACAGTATGAAGGATCTGGGGACACTGGGCGGTCCGATTAGCGTGGCGACCGCGATCAACGCCAGCGGCCAGGTGGTCGGCAGCAGTTTGAAGAAGGATTTCTTGACCACGCATGCGTTCCTGATCAGTGCACCCTATACTGCGGGCAGCATGCAGGATCTGGGTTCGTTGGGCGGGTTAGTGACCGTCGCCAGGGGCATTAATACGAGCGGCCAGGTGGTAGGCAGCAGTATGCCAAAAGGCAACCAGGCCATTCATGCCTTCCTGCTCAATACTGCGCCGCTGGGCGCGATGACGGATCTGGGCACGCTCGGCGGCAGCTTTAGCCAGGCCAACGCGATCAACGCCACGGGACAAATCGTCGGCGCCAGCTATACGGCGAAGAACGCCGCTTCGCATGCATTCATTTACCAGAGCAGTGCGCAGGGCGGCTCGGGACGCATGGTCGATCTCAACACGTTGATTCCGGCTACATCGGGGTGGGTGCTCGATAGCGCCACGAGCATCGCGGATAACGGCGATATCACCGGTTACGGCACGGTCAATGGACAGACGCAGGCCTTTTTGCTGGTGCCGACGGTGCCGGTGGCGAAATTCGTCTATGTAACTGAATTCGACAGTAATACGGTTTCGATGTACAGCTTGGGCAGCAACGGTCAGTTAGCGCCGCTGAGTCCATCCACAGTGACGACCGGAGGCGCACCTGTCGGTATCGCGCTGTCCCCATCTGGGAAGTATGCTTATGTAGCGAATACTGCTGACGGTACGGTGTCGATGTACAGCGTGGGAGGTAACGGCGTGCTCACGCCACTGAGTCCCTTTGCAGTGCCAACCGGGCAGACGCCTGTCGATATCGTGGTGTCCCCGTCCGGGCAGTATGTCTACGTGGCGAATGGTGACGGAACGGTGTCGATGTACGGCGCGGGAGGTAACGGCGTGCTCACGCAGCTGAATCCGTCGACGGTGGCAACCGGTCGCGGCCCTACCTCTATCGCAGTGTCCCCGTCCGGGCAGTATGCCTACGTGACTAATTCTACTGACAGAACAGTGTCGATGTACAGCGTCGGCAGCAACGGCCAGCTAGCGCCGCTGAGTCCATTCACAGTGACGACCGGAGGCGCACCTGAAGGAGCACCTGCCGGTATCGCGGTGTCCCCGTCCGGGCAGTATGCCTACGTGATAATTAATGGTGACTCTGTGGTGTCGACGTATAGCGTGGGTGGAAACGGCGTGCTCACGCCGCTGGATCCGTCCTCCACGGTGGCAATCGTGGCTCATCCTGACGGTATCGCGGTATCCCCGTCCGGGCGGTATGCGTACGTGTTGGATGTTAGTGATAATACTGTGTCGATTTACAGCGTGGGGGGTGACGGCGTGCTGACGCCGCTGAATCCGTCGACAGTGGCAACCGGAACCAGTCCTTTCGGTATTGCGGTGTCCCCGTCCGGGCAGTATGTTTACGTAGCGAGTGGTGGAGATAATGCAGTGTCAATGTACAGCGTGAACGCGAACACGGGCATGCTGACTTCATTGAGTCCGCCTACCGTGCCAGCCCCAGGTACGCCGAGGCGGATCGTCTTTAGCCAGTAGAGGAAGCGTGGTCACAAGTTCGAATGAGGTTCCGTCTGTTCGACTTCGTGGTCGATGAGTTGCAACGGCGTGAGTGCCTGGATCCGCGCCGCATCCGCCCGGTGCGCGTCGCGCTGCAGAACCAGCGCGATGACCTGCTGGCGTTCGCCGGCCTGCTCGATGCAAAGCTCGCCACCATCGCGCAGGCCGCGAACG
>NZ_JARESO010000122.1:0-7769 GCF_046030175.1 Paraburkholderia sp. RL17-373-BIF-A | reverse complement strand
CAATTGATCTACCGCTGGCTTACAGTCAACGGGCAGCAGCCAAGCTATCGCGGCCGGCCTGGCGGTCCCCTTCAGGTAGCTCCTTGATCTGTTGAGCGAGCACAGCCAAGGGCAGCCCCCGATCGGCGCCGTCGAGTTCAAGAACAGCCGCCAGCAGCGTCTCGAAGGCAGTCAGCCGGCTCCCTTCAGGTAGCTTCCCGATCTGACGGGCAATCCCCGCCAAGTGCGGCCCCCGATCGGACACGTGTAGTTCGCGGACAGCCGCTAGCAAAGATTTGAGGGCGGCCCGCCGGCTCCCGTCAGGTAGCGCTGGAATCAGGGTGACAAGCGCGGCTAGAGGCTGGCCGCGGGCGGCCGCGTCGAGTTCGCGGACAGCCGCGCGCAGACTATAGAAGGCGACTTCCCGCTCACCCTCAGGTAGCTCGGGGATCTGGCCAGCGAGGGCGGAAAAATGCTGCCCCTTTTCCGCCACGTCGAGTTCGCGGACAGCCGCCAGCAGACTATCGAAGCCGGCCAGTCCCACGGTCTGATAGGCAAGTTCGCCCAAGGGTTCGCCCCGATGGGTTACGTCGAGTTCAAGGACAGCTGCCAGCAGCCACCCAAAGGCGGTCGGCCGGCGCTCTTCGGGTAGTTCCATGACCTGACGGGAGAGCACGGTGAGAGCCTGGCCCCGATCGGTCAAGTCGAGCTGAAGAGCAGCCACTAGCAGAGATTCGAAGTCAGCCTGCCGGTTCCCTTCCGGCAGCGTCGCGATCTGGCCGGCAAGCGCGCTCAGCGGCGGGCACCGCCCGGCCACGTCGAGTTCATTGACAGCCGCCAGCACCTTCTCGAAGGCAACCTGTCGGTTCGCTCCACGTAGCTGCCCGATCTGGCCAGCAAGCGCTTCCAACGGCTGCCCGCGATCGGGCAAGTCGAGTTCAAGAGCAGCCGTCAGCAGACGCTCGAATAGGGGCCACCGGTTATTTTTGGGCAGCAGCATCCAGATCTGGTGAGCAAGGGCGGCTAGAGGTCGGCCTCGATCTGCCGCGTCGAGTTCAGGAATAGCAGCCAGCAGACGATCGAAGGCGGCCGGCACGTTCTCTATTGGCAGTTCCATGATTTGGGCTGCGAGCACGGTCACGACTCGGCCACGATCGGCTACGTCAAGTTGACGAACAGCCGCTGACAGCCGATCGAAGGCGACCTGCCGGGTTCCCGCAGGGAGTTCCCTGAGCTGGCCGGCGAGCGCGGTAACACGCTGGCCTCGATCAGCTACGTCGAGTTCGCCGACAGCCGCCAGCAGACTATCGAATTTGGCTCCCCGATTTTCTTGAGGCAGGGTACCGATCTGGGCAGTCAGTGCTTGTAAGCACTGACCCCGATCGGCCACGTAGAGTTCGCCGGCAGCCCGCAGCACAGTATCGAAAGCGGCCTCTTGGGTCCTGTCAGGCCGCAGCTCCCAGATCCGGCCGGCAAGCGCAGTCAGCGGGGCGTTCCGATACCCGCGCGGCAGGAACTGAATACGCCTGAGGACATCCGCGCCGTCGGGCTCCCACCGTTTCACGTTTGACGCGCTCTCTTTCAACTCGTTCGCCTTGCGCACGAGGTCAGCATCATGGTTCGCAAACTCCCTGTTGGTACAGCGCACCGCACGTTGATCCACGTCAGGGAGATAGCGCGTAATGTTCAGCAGGAGTTCCTGCGGGACAAGCCCGAAAGGATTATTTTTTGACAGCATCATGACCTCGGAGTCATTTGCGTCTTTCATCCCGTCCCGGACTTGACCCCTCGCAGACTCTACTCCGACCTCCCCAATTTGATCTCTAATAAGTGTTTTCCACTCATCAAAAGTTCTGCCGTAAATGGGCTCGGCTTGCCGGCCTCCCAGCGCAATTTGCAAACACTTTCTTCCATCATAGGCGCCCTCATAAAATTTCAACTCTTCACCGTCGATTCCCACGGAAAACGATACCGCATCCGGATGCATCTCCATCTGCCTGTTGAGCTCAAGTAGCGCCTGTCCGATCGCGGCTCTTTTCCCTTCGATACCGACGGTCTTACCAGGACCATCAATCCCGAAATTCATCATTCGGAGAACTACGTTCACGATTCCGCCGACCTCACCGACGCACTCCCCTTGCATGGTCGTATTAAGGGGCTGTATATTTCCATTCGGCTTGCGTTGAAGTAGCCGGGCGACTTTCATAGGAGTCCTTTGGTTGTCAGAGATGTCGGCACATCGCGGGTGTGCGCTTTCCGGAGCAAGCTACCATTTGGCTTACCTGAGTGCGCCGCGCCAGCTGACGACGCGCGTTGCCTTGGTGGAGCATCCGGAGCTGGCCGCAGGCATCGGGTGCTGATCAGCGCCTGAGCGCAAGCACTTCACCCCGGCGGGTCGCATGATATTGACACCGTGTTCGACGGTATCCGGAAGCCGCTATGGACCTTCATCCTCCGCGGTCTTTTCACTTTGAGTTCGGCGACGAGTGATACAACGATCCACGAATCGAGCATTGTCAGAGGAGATTTGCGCACGTATTTAGTAGCGGTTGGGTTCTAGATAGCATGAATTAACTCGTGGTCGCCCGAGGGACGTTTTACCAAACACCATTCTTCATGCGCATTTAACCTATCAAAACGCGCTCTCAAGTAAATCTTTCCTACCGAAGTTAAACCCTGCTCGGACTGTAGAGCTTCCAGCGTTTTTTTATCCGCTATACAGTTATTAACTTCTCCGATTAACTCATGGTAGATTTCTGTATGTTCGATCTCACGAATTAAAATCGATCCAAATCTAGCGAAATCGCAGTTGTCCAGAACACAACAATTCTTGTCGCCGAAGGAAATATGGATTGCAATTGTCGCGTTCCTCGACGTGGAGCACTTTACCTTCGACCATAACATCAACACTTTTTACAAGTGCTGCTGCTTGACTCATGAGACATAGGTCACCGATGGCCTTCTCGGCGACTTCTCTCGTTTCATCCATTTTCGAAGATTTGACCCAAGCGTAGATTCCGAACGTCAAGATCGAGAGGATCAGGTCCTTTGCCCCCCCCCGGATTGCCGAATTGAGCCCCACGCTCGGCGAGGTTTTTGTATGCATAACCCTCCTGTTCCGCCCGTGCGAAAGTTCTTGATATGGTGTTGCTTGTGATCGAAGACATGACACATCCTATATTTTAATTCGTCAACAAATGAGGCGCATAGCAGTTTAGCAATATGAATCGCGAGCAATACGCAAACGACCCTATGGTGACAGTGTTTGAACCAATTCATATTCGCAAACAAGCAGGGATGTTTGCAAATCGTCGCTCGCGCAACCAGGAAGCAATACTTGCAACCTGCGGCGAAACGGCTCGCATGCAGGCGCTCGACCCGTAAACTGGATCACAAACGAAATGACCTCAATACCAGCGCTCCCAACTCCGGAATGAATTCTGCGATTTTCTATTAGATCCCGCGCTCGCTGAACCGGTGCGCCGCTCTCCGACCGCCTTCACCCGCCATCGCACACCCAGGTGACCGCGCATGACCGCGCCGATTAGGCCACGCATGCACGTGAGCGTGCTACTGCGCTCGCTATCCCAGCGCGCATAGCGCGCCAAGGGAAAACCAAGCAACTTCGCGAAACTTCCGGCAGTTCACGAACGAGCGTCAGTTCGGCCAAGGTTGACATTGCCGCCGATCTACACCGATTTTCATATTTATTCGTAAGGACAATAATGCTAACAGGCACATCTGGCACTGGGCGAGGAGCTTGGATAAGCTCCCGACGGATCGATGGCTTTATTCGGAAGGATCCGAATTCCCCTGCTGTGGCCGCAAACCTATAGATTTCTGACGTAACCCAGCTTGCGGAACGACTCCACAGGTTGATAAGGTTTGCGATAATGACGCTCTCTCTCACACGCTGGTTGATGGACGGTTGCCCGAATAGACATATCGCCGACCAAGAGCACAAAAAGAAGAGGCCGAATGCCCATTTGCCGAAGCTACAAACGGATGACGCAAATGACCTCGTGGCCGGAGCCACTCGTCATGATAAACTGACTTCTCATGGCGCCGGCTCCCCTGATAACTATGGCGAGTTGCTACCGTCCATTACGTCACGTCTGCGTCTGGCGAGCGACCTTCCTGGCGCCATGGTTGAGCAACAAATTCGCTGCATTAGCAAATTATCCGCCTTGGAACTCGGCCGGTTCCGAATTGAGAATCGTGGCCTGAATGTGTACGCGACACATCCGCTGGTGACCCACCGCCTAGGAACGGTATCAGCAAGACCGATTTCGGATTTCGAGTACCGAATTTTGAGAAATTGCACGTTGTACTTGCAACCCCGGTACGTTTTGGAATTTCCAGCGGCAGTTGCAAGCCTTGCTCAGACCGGGCCTTAATCTGGCATCGGTTCCTTGCGGCTTGATGGATGAATTGCTGTTGTGCTCGACTATGAGCAGCACCCTGACCTCACTCTGACGGGCATAGATCTGGATCCGCTGACATTGAGCGACGCATTCGACTCGCAATGGAACGGGGCTAGCCGGGCGCGTCTCGCTCCCTCTGGAGGAGACATGGGCGCCGCATCTGAAAGCCACCATCGTCGCACTAACCAGTAACGGTTTCAGTATTTTTGAACCAGACCATATCGGCGTCATCGCCCTATATCGCGCGTTCTTCGACATGCTAGAGCCCCCGCCGTTCCCGAACAATAATCCTCGACGACCGCGAGCTTCGTCTCTTCCGAATACTTGCCCACAAGACTCCCTGCAAAAGGGTCTAACTTTGCGGGGTAAGTTCAAAATAGGTGGACACGTGAACACTATTGGAGAAGGAGCGACGCCTAGCCGTCGACGACGCCGGCGCTACAGCCGTCGAGTTCAAGGCTCAGGTAGTGGCAGCTTGCCAAGGGCCGGGGTATCGCTCGCGGCCATCGCATTGCACCACAAGCTGAACGCGAATCTGCTTCGACGGTGGGTCGAGCAGGCCGAAACGAACGATTGTGTGCTGGTGGCGCGTCGCGACGTGGCAGCGACATTGACAGCGGCGACGGCACCGGAATTCGTACCATTGCCTGTTGAGACGCGAAGCAGGCGTACAGCGGAGATTCGCGTCGAGGTTCGTCGCGCGGACCAGTCGACAACGGTTAGCTGCCCAAGCTCAGAGGCAGCGCAATGCGCTGCCTGGCTGTGCGAGTGGCTTGCATGATCCGCATTGACCAGGTGTGGTTGGCAGTTGAGCCGCTGGACATGCGGGCCGGCTTTGATACGGCGCTGGGTCGGGTGATCACCGTGTTTGGCGCCGCGCATCCGCACCATGCTTACCTGTTCGCCAGCCGGCGGGCCAACTGCCTGAAGGTGCTGGTTCAAGACGGGATCGGCATCTGGCTTGCCGCGCGGCGACCCAATGAGGGGCAGTTCGTCTGGCCGCGCGCTGGTAGCGAGCCAAAGCAACACGCGTTCACGCAGGAACAGCTGGCCGGTCTGGTGGTGGGTTTGCCGTGGCAGCGTATCGGCGCGGGCGGTGTAATCCGTGTCGTTTGAAGATGCTCGGGACGATAGTTTGCGCGCAGGCAACGACGTTTACAACGCCGAGGTCGGTCGTGCCGTTCTCGTCGGGTGCCGCCAGTCGATGCCTTCGAGCAGCATCGATAGTTGTGCCGGGCTCAGGCAAATAACGCCGCCGTCGGCTTGAGGCCATACGAAGCGCCCCTTCTCGAGCCGCTTCATCAGCAGGCACATACCGTCGCCGCTCCACCACAGCACTTTGAGCAGGTCGCCAAGCTACACGACATTCAACATACCGATCTCAAATCGTTGTGATCGCATACCGCTGGCACCCCGCCTATGGCCAGGAATACCGGTTGGTCCGTCGTACGGGGCGCCGCGGAAATCAGATGGTCCACCTCGACGTCCCGCAACAGATCTCACGCGAATTGCCAGCGTGGATGCTCGAAGCGTCGATATGCTCGGCAATGTCGCTCGGCAAGCCGCAAGTGAGCGCAGAAGCGCTCGTCCTCCTGTGCAGCATCCTGTCTGATCGAAGGCGTCACTCCGCCGCAGGAGGATCATCGAAACCTCTGTCAACGGAGGGCCATTCCGATGAGACGACCGCAAAGAGAACCCGGCGTACAACTTCCGCTGGAACTGCACCGAGATCCAACCTTCAACGTAGCCATCGTGGGGAATCGACGGGAGGAAGTGATCGAAGCGCTCGCAGCACTTCTGCTGGAAGCGCCGGGCAGACCGGTGAACACAAACGACCCAGGAGATCGCGATGAGCCAGAAGATTTCCGCTGAACATCTCTGCCGCGGTGCAGTCGTTTATGTCCGGCAGTCAACCATGAGCCAGGTGGTGGAGCACACGGAGAGCCAGAATCGTGAGTACGCGCTCGCCGAATCTGCGCGAGCCATGGGCTTTGCTTCAGTAACAACCATCGACGATGATCTTGGACGTTCAGGGTCCGGCAGTGTCGAGCGGCCTGGATTCCAGAAGCTGGTCGCGTCAGCGTGCGCAGGATCCGTCGGCGCCGTGTTCTGTCTCGAGGCTTCACGACTTGCGCGCAACGGCCGCGATTGGCACCATCTCATTGATCTTTGCGCACTGGTCGGCACGGTCGTGGTTGATCAGGACGGTATTTATGACCCCAGACTGGTCAACGATCGACTCCTGCTTGGACTCAAAGGAACGATGTCGGAGTACGAACTCAGTCTGCTGCGGCAGCGCGGCATTGCCGCCCGTGATTCGAAGGCCCGGCGTGGGGAATTGCGCTTCGCGCTACCTCCTGGCTACTGCTGGAACGAGCTTGGACAAATCGAGATGGATCCGGACGAACGGGTTGCCGAGGCCATCCGGGTGCTCTTCCGTAAGTTTCGCGAACTCGGCAGTGCCCGTCAGGTGCTGCTATGGGCCATACAATCGGACGTCAAGCTGCCCGTAACGCGGCACGGCCCCGTCGGCATCCCGATCGAATGGAGCCGGCCTGCATATCACACGGTTGTCCAGATCCTGGAACATCCAGTTTATGCTGGGGCGTATGTGTTTGGAAGGACGACCCAACGCACTGCCGTCGTCGACGGACGGGCTCGCAAGACTGAAGGCCACTCCAAACCGATGAAGGACTGGAGCGTCCTGTTGCGGGACCATCACCCCGGGTATATCATGTGGGATCAGTTCGAGGAGCATCAAAGGATGATTGCCGAGAACACACACATGAAGAAGCGGGCCTCCCGCCGATCTGCTCGTGGCGAGCGGGCCTTGCTGACTGGCCTGGCGCGATGTGGCCGATGCGGTCGAATGATGCGAGTCAACTACGGCATGAGAGCCGGTCAAGCGCATCGCTATTATTGCCGCGGCGACGAGGCACATGTCGGAGCGATTCTCTGTATCGGAATCGGTGGGGTGCGTGTCGACAAAGCAGTGGCGGCCGCAATTATCGAAGTGATTTCGGAGCACGCGGTGGAAGCGGCCATTCGCGCTGCACAGCAAACATCGCGCGCAGATGACGATGTGCGTCGCGCGTTGGCCTGCGAGCTCGAGGAAGCGCGCTACGATGCATCTCTCGCCGCACGCCGGTATGAGGTTGTCGATCCGACGAAGCGGTTGGTCGCACGCGAGCTTGAAGCGCGCTGGAACGCGGCCCTTGAGCGTGTCGCCCACCTTGAGGAGCGCGCAGCGCTTCTGGACCGCGAAGTTGCAAGCCGACCCGCGATCGACCAGGCACAGCTGATGACGCTTGCGCACGATCTTCCGGCGACGTGGAATGCGCCAGGCACCGACATGCGGACAAAGCG
>NZ_JARESO010000121.1:0-7785 GCF_046030175.1 Paraburkholderia sp. RL17-373-BIF-A | reverse complement strand
GAGCAGATACGCGGTGGACCTTCGGACGAACGCCGACGCGTGCGCCTAGCACCGGCCGTGCGGCTGCTCAAAGCATGAAATGCTGGTTCGAAGCTGGTTCGCCGCGCTTTCCCTGAACCCGATACGACCAGGGCGATTCTGTACGCTTTGAACGCTGACCCTTCCTCGTCTACCACTGCGGCGACGACCGCGCGGAAACCGACAACCTGATCGCGGAACGGATGCTGCGCGGTGTCGCTGTCGGAAGGCGCAGTTATCTATTCATGTGTGTCGACTTCGCCGGCGCGCGCGCAGCGCTTATGGATGGCCTGGTCGGCCGGGCGCCTGAACGATCTTGGCCCGAAAGCGGTATCTACACCACGTACCCGCGGAATACCCGATCAACCACGCTGGAGGAGTCGCTTCTGCTGAGCGTCGCATCGTCCGTGCCCTCGTTCGCTGGCGGCGATCCGATCTGTCAGCATAACTATACATACTCGTGCTTAGGATCCAGGCTACAGCGCTGATCGGACGTCTACAGACCACGGCCAGGATTGAGGGTGGTTACCGCCATGTCATGCCTCTTGCGGCCAAACCGCCCATTGAACAGCCCGGAGACAACGCTAGGGGGCAGCGCGGTCCTGCTTGCGTCTACGGGGCCGGTGAAGTCTGCGCGACGGCGCGATCGACACATTGCTACGTGACGAGCTGCCCGTAGCTTCGCGAGCAGACGCTCGTGCAGCCGACCCCACACGCCGGTCTTCGCCAGTCGCGTAAGCGACGCCGGTAGGTCGGACTTAAATCGAGTCGCCACTTGATCGACAGATCGCGACAGCTTATCCGGTCTTGAACACAAACAGGAGGTCAGTTCAGTGCAACGCGTTCCGAAACGGGGCGGCTACCGGGCATTTTGCGTCGTGGCCCCTGACGGCGAAAGGAAGATTGGATCAATGCCTAGGCACGTCTGCAACGACCGGTGTGTCCCATCCATCGATACGCGTTGTTCAGGTGACCAAGGCTCATAGTTCTCTGAAAAAGGTAACGGACCCTCGGCCTCTTTCGCAAACCGCCTGTAGCAACCGCCACAACAGGACAGGACACGACAAGACGGGCCGTGCGCGATGGATGGAAACGGGGCTCGCGTCGCTATACCTGCGGCTCGAAACGCGGACACGGCAAAAGACATTGGAAGGATGTTTGGCTCTAGCCGATTACGCCGCATAAACTCAGGTATTAGCTGTATGGTCGAGCAATAGCATTCCCTGACACAATAACACTTGCACTCAAGCTCGAAATATTGATCGTGCATTGGGTGCTTCATTGCCTAATCGCAAGCGCTAGACCATGACACCCTCCTCACTTACGGAGCAACGCCGTGATTTGTATCAAGACACTAAAATGCCTCTTTGCAACCATGGCATTGCTTCTTACGGCCGTTCCGTCGGCGTTTGGCTATGCAGTGGTGGATGGAAAGGTCACTGACGACGCAGGAAACGTCGTTCAACTTCGAGGCGTCAATTGGTTTGGCTTCGAGACATCCACCCATGTCGTACACGGACTATGGGCGCGCAATTGGATGGATATGATTGACCAGATGCAAAGCTTGGGTTTCAATGCCGTACGACTTCCCTTTTGTCCCGCGACCTTACACGGAGTCGCTCCCGAAAGCATAGACTATGACAAGAACACAGACCTGCGAGGGTTAAAATCGGTCGAGATTTTAGATAAAATGGTTGCTGAATTCAGCCGTCGGGGCATGTACGTATTATTTGACCATCATACGCCCGATTGTCGCGACATCTCGGAACTTTGGTACACAAACAGCTATAGTCAATCGCAATGGATCGAAGACTTGAAATTCGTTGCGAAACGTTATGTTGCAGTTCCCAGAGTCCTAGGTCTGGACATCAAGAATGAGCCTCACGGCTCTGCAACGTGGGGAACCGGAAACAGTTCGACCGATTTCGATAAGGCCGCTGAGCTCTCAGCTTCTGCCGTCTTGGAAATCGCGCCAAAATGGTTGATCGCTGTAGAGGGAATCGCGGACAGTTCAACCTGCAGCGGCAATATACCGCATTTTTGGGGGGGGAATCTTGAGCCAATTGCTTGCGCACCGCTGAGAATCCCGAAGAGTCAATTGCTGCTGGCTCCGCATACTTACGGTCCAGATGTACACGAGCAGTATTATTTTAGGGACCCAAATTTTCCCAAGAATATGCCGGCGATTTGGGACACACACTTTGGTCGCTTTTCTCAGTCATACGGCCTATTGCTAGGTGAATTTGGAGGGAAATATGGACAAGGTAATTCGCTTGATGTGGCGTGGCAGAATGCATTGATAGAGTATCTTGTCGAAAGAGGGATAGATGGCGGCTTTTATTGGTCTTGGAACCCTAACAGTGGAGATACCGGCGGAATCCTTTTAGACGACTGGAACACGGTGAGAACTGACAAGGTCAACTTGCTCAGAAAGTTATGGAGCAAGGGCCGGAACACTTAGCCCGCTGAGACCATTGCAAGATGGTCTGTCCTCGAGAGGGGGCAGGTTGCGTCGTCTGTTCGTGCGCTTCATCGAGCCAGCGGCCCGAGACATAGGCCGTGCAAGGAGCGACGACAGTCAATTACCCTGCAGCACATTTCCGTCGATTGTTGTATCGCGGCGATCGATCCACGGCTTTGCGAGGTGCAAGTTCTTTCGCTCGGATTTCTGCTCAATCTATCAGCGATTCGCTTTCGCCGGGACTGGTTGAATGCCGACGACCATCGCATGGAGTCGGGTACACGCCAGCTTGCATGGTGGAGGGGCAGGCGTCTGATACGACTGCTCGCGGTAACGAGGGACCTTCACATGTGTCGTATGTCTGATCCGACTTTGGTCCAGTCGGCAAGCCGCGTGTGCGTACCGGTTGCGTGGAGAATTGCGGGCCGAAGCTTCTAGGGGGAGTCCGGACGCCCCGGCCTGCTACATGATTCGGTATGTCCGGGTACGAGGGGTCGTCAGAAGAGTCACAGCAAGCTCCTCGGGTCAATAGGCCGCCCCGCGGACGATGAGATCGCTACGACGAATCACCGCAT
Source organism: Paraburkholderia sp. RL17-373-BIF-A (assembly GCF_046030175.1). Classification (NCBI taxonomy): domain Bacteria; kingdom Pseudomonadati; phylum Pseudomonadota; class Betaproteobacteria; order Burkholderiales; family Burkholderiaceae; genus Paraburkholderia; species Paraburkholderia sp. RL17-373-BIF-A. The sequence goes on along the minus strand of NZ_JARESO010000121.1, from coordinate 4,731 downwards.
CACTTGGCGGCGACCGACGGGTGTGTCTCGAGTTCCTGCGGCGGTGAACCGCCCGTCAACAATTTAGTGATCCTAAGCGGAAGATTGCCGGGCCTCAAATTTGACGCCAACGCGATGCAGCAAAGCGGCCTCCAAGCGCTCGACGTTGCAAGGTTGGCGAGCACGGCGCTAGACAAGGCGGCTGTGCGGGCTGACTGCATCATGAGAGCAACAAGGCTGTGCCGGACTTTGAGGAACGAGACTCGAGAACTCGACATTTGCGGTCCGGACGCGCATCCGCTTCTGGAAATGACGACGCGACTCTATGCGAGACCGTCGCCGTTAGCGTTGGCACTTCAGGCCTTCACCTTCATGGCACGCCACATGTGTGGACGGGCTATCGACGATGGAACTCAAACAGAGCCGGCGCGCGCGGGAATGCGTCGTCGCAATTTCACGGAGGTAGCAATGATGGAAGTTGTAGTCGTCGGAATAGCCGCGATCGGACTCGGTGTATTGGCAACTTTTTTGATAGCCACGGGGACGCCGGAGAAGTTGCTTATCCGTGGACAGGAGCACGGTCGTTACGCATCGTTCGGTGAATCAAATGATGTTGTCGACCGCCGCTTACTCAGCCGCATGCAAGCAAGATTACCCCGACGGGTGGCTCGCCGTGTGCGGTGGAGCAGTTGTCATACCGGGAATCGGCCACGAAAGTATAATGGACGACGTTTCGATGTTGTGAACTTGCCCCGTTGCGCTCGTGCGGGCAAGCGTACTCCTCTGTATTGACCGCGGAGCATCGCGCTCACCGTCCTCGGTCTGCGAAACTCGATCCTGTCCATCTGCATCTAATGTCTAGGGCTGTCTCAAATCCGACCACTGACTCGAGTCGAAGGCTTTGCAGATACTCGTGCAGCCTGCTTAACCCGCCCATTTAGCCGTCCTCGATGTCCCGGGGGGCGTTTCCGTAACAACGCAGAATCTCGATTTTTATGTACTCCTCGAGTTGATCACCGGCCGCCCAAAAGGAGCAACGCTACAAGGAGGTATATCAATTCCTAACTGCGTTGCTGTATCAATTCACAACTGCGCGCGACAACGAATCGCTCGCCAGTGCCCCGGTACCTAGTCAAGTTGCTCGGAAACGTCCTCGCCGAGGATGCCAAGCGCGTGACCGCATTGCGGACAGCGTGTGTCCTCAGGCTGATGTACAACGTCTTCGCGATGCAGATGTTCCGGACGTGGCTTGCGTCCCTTCGACATACCGGCCTCAGAGCGGGCCCGTCTTGGTGCGTCCACCATCGCCGCGCCATCGTCGGCCTGCAGATTTTCGAGACGCAGTTCCAATTGCTAATCACTTCACGTCCGAGCTGCATCTCTCGACGAGGAGATCGCGCCAGCGCAGTAGAGTCTTGAGTCCTCAACAGGATGTCGGTCAGCGCGAGGCAATGCGCAACCGGCAGGCGGCCCGGTCTCTTCTTGCGCCGCCGCTTTGGTGGCGCAGTAACAGCTCGATCACCTTTCGCAGTTCATCGTCGAAGCGGCTTGCACATTTCCTCAGCCCGAGGTGGTCCGACAATTCCAGATCGGCGGCTTGCTGAGAAAGTCTACCCCCTAGGGCCTTGGTGAAACCGTCTCTCACTGCAGGTGCTGGCCGCCATTGATTGCAATGTTGGCTCCCGTGATGAAAGCCGCTTCACGCGAGCACAGGTACACCACAAGCGCAGCAACTTCATTTGGTAGTCCAAGGCGGCCGACTGGGATGTGCGGAATGATCTTCGTGTCCAGAACGTCCTGCGGCACGGCCGTGACCATCTTCGTAGCGATGTAACCGGGCGAGATCGTATTCACGGTGACGCCCCTCTTCGCTACCTCGAGCGCAAGTGACTTCGTAAAACCGTGCACGCCGGCCTTGGCGGCCGCATAGTTCGTTTGACCGAAGCCGCCCTTGCTGCCAATTATCGACGAAACGTTAATGATGCGCCCCCAACCTCGCTCAACCATGCCGTCGCACCACGGTCTCGTCATGTTGAACACTGAGTCCAAGTTTGTGCGGACGACCACATCCCAATTGACCTTGTGCAGGTTGCGGAAGGTCGCATCGTGGGTGATGCCTGCATTATTGACGAGGATGTCGACCGGGCCGACTTCATTCTTGATCTGCTGCGCGCAAAGTTGACATGAGTCATAGTCAGCGACATCCGCAGCATATGCGCGAAAATATCGCCCGTCAGCCTCCATGCGGGCCAGCCATTGGTCTGCACCGCTATTTTTCGGCGAACGCGTGACCACGACGGCATAGCCGGCGTCGTGCAGCCCGATGGCAATTGCTTCACCGAGCCCGCCCATCCCGCCTGTGACCAGTGCGATCTGTTTTGTCATCTTTTCTATCTCCTATAAGGGAAGTACTCCCGCCTACATGGGCCAGTGATGCTCGTCCGACGGAGTGTTCGATGCGCCGCTATATGAACTGCCCTCGTTGTCTCGCGGCACTGACTGACGCGGCACCAGGCGCCCTCTTACGTCTATTGCCTAGTGGCTACCGATGGTTACCCGGCACTATCCGACGGAGCAGTCGTGACAGATCAGAGCTGAAACCAGCGGCCAGCCGCGTGCGCTGACGGCCTTTTTTCAGCGTCTCGATCAGCGTACGTGTGGCACGAATCGTCCGCCTCCATCCGGCGATCATCGCCTCCGAACGCGCCCGAGCGCTTCTGGCAGCGTCCTTGATCAACGATTGCAGGCGTAGCCTGTTCGCCTGCTGGAGCGTCTGTGCGACGTGCGTGAATTTGCACTCAGTGGTGGACTTAATCTGGGACACCTGACGGCTGTAGAACGCCGCCGTCTCTGCTGTGTAGCCGCAATGAGTATGGCAAGTGGCGCGAGCCATTCCTGTGGACCACTGACGGAAAATGCGTTCAGCGCACTCCGTTCAGTTCCGGCCAGCGTTGACTGGATTGTCTTGAGATTCAGCTGCATCAATTTTTCGCTCCTCCCGCGCATGATATTAACTGTGTAGGCTTGCCTTCTGGGCCGCAGTGATCTATTTCAGGATTACTAGACTCATTGAGAAGCTCCTGTTGGACCCGAGGCCTTTCCGATCGCCGGGACCGAAATAGACGAACTGTGGTCGTGTCAACCGCGTGGCGCAAACGCGCATGCACTGAGATCCGGGGGCACATACTGCATGATGATAGTAGTTGTACTAATTGATATGTCGGCTCGCCGCTTGTAATAGCAGACTTTACACTGCTTGTCCGCTAAGGCGGCGCTGGACTCTATCCGACGGACAATGATCCGCGAGCAGATCTCATGAGCCGACCCGCGTGACGGCTCTGAGCACAGAAACGCCGCCACTCGTTAAATGGAGACGTTGCTGGCCCGACGGAAGTGTTTGCAGTGCGACGAGTCGGTGTTTGAGCAAAACGTCCAGATTTTCCGGATCCAATCCGAATGGCCCGGGCGCGTCATTAACTAGCATTAAAGCTGCAAACTCATGAGGACTCAGCATCTTTTCTCCTATTGATAGGTGTGAATTGCTTGAAAACCCAATGTTCCCAGACGACCGCGTTTCGCGATATAACGCTTCTATGCATGACTCACGCCAGCCCGATGCCCAATTCGAGCCCGGAGGCACATATTAATGCGTCTTCCCATGGAGAATCAATATGTGGGATCCACGAGTTTTCGTCCATGGGCGTTCAACGTTGCGCTGTTGCCTGCGTGCATGCCGGGCGCCATCGTCATTAGAGGCGGTTGCTACTTTTCGCAGTACAAACTGACGCTTGCCGCGCGATGGTTCGACAGGGTAAACGACAACCCAGTGCTCCTGTGGCCGCGACTTGTCGGACGTTTCCTGCCCCGAGGCGATGAAGTGCGGTCATGTGGGCGAAGTTTCGTTTCTCGGCGCTCGAGTATCTGACGCTTTGCCCGTCTTGCCGGTCTTTCACCATAGGCGTCGCTCCGGCGTAAGTGCGATTGCGCACGGACGGGTGCCCGTTCGACGGTCATCTTTGCAAGCCTCGCAGTGGCCGGACTCTTCGCTTGTTCACTCGTAGCGAGCCGGAAGAGCCCGCGCTTGTGTTGATGTCAATGGCTAATCAACTTGCGCCTGTCCGACCAGCAATGAGTCCGGAAGTGACTCGCAGACACATTATTAGCTACGAGGAACTGCTGGCGACCCATCGATACAATTTTCGATTGTTTTGGTGAATTTCGACAGATCGACCCGCATCGGAATCTTATAGTCTCAATGCTATCAGTCCATGTCAGGATGCCACTCCCTTCCCGCCTCCCTTGGCCAACCCGTATCGACAGGGTGCCGGTGCTCGCCGGAAAGTCCGTGGCGGACCTGTCATGAGACGTGTGGATGCCTTTTTCCTGGATGTGTCGAGCGATGTGAGACTCCTGCTCATCCAATCAGGGCGGGGCATGACCCCGAACCGACCGATGCGGACACGAGATCGCTGCCGGTGAGCTTGTCATGTCGGGTGGGGACGAAGCGAAAAGGTCTGAGACGGTTGAGCAATCCATAGGATCACTATGTCAGTTGTGACTGCGCAAACATTTGCAAGAGCTTTTCTGGGGAGAGACCCGTCCGGTGTGCGGCTAACGGGCGGCACGCATGAAGCGTTCCGGCAGCGCGCGAACGGGCAGAACATTCCCAGGTTTAGTCGAGAGGTCTTCCGGGGCGCCACGGCCTACGCCGAAGGCAGCATGGCGAAGCAGGCGGGGGACTTCGATATTTCA
>NZ_JARESO010000120.1:0-8132 GCF_046030175.1 Paraburkholderia sp. RL17-373-BIF-A | reverse complement strand
GCGGCGACGTGACGCTCGACGTGAGCCGCAAGGTGTATCAGGTGGCCGTTTAATCCCGAACCGGAGAGGGTTCTGCAATGAAGTTCACTAAATTCCTGCTCGCGTGCGCCGCCTTCGCCTCAGTTTCCGGCGCGGCGCTTGCCGACGACGGCACGCTTGCGCCTCGCCAGGTGCCCGCGCGGACCATTCCGGTGCCGACGGAAGTCAGCCCCCAATTGCAAAGGCTCATCGGGGCGCCGCTGAACCCCGCCTGGAATGTCTTGTGGACGACGGGCGAGCAATGGAGAACGGCTGCCGACGCACAGGCCGCGAAGGTCATGCAAACGCTCCCGGCCATGCGCGAGCGTCTGGACGTGACGGTGCAGGCATCGACGATCAACGGCGTGAGGGTGCACATCGTGACGCCCAACCATATTCCGCCCGAACATCGCGACAAGGTGCTGATTCATATCCATGGCGGCTGCTACGAGCTTTACCCTGGAGAGTCGGGTACGGGAGAGGCCATCATCATGGCGGGTCTTGGACACTACAAGGTCATTTCGGTCGACTACCGCATGCCGCCCGAGGCTTATTTCCCCGCAGCGCTCGACGACGTCGAGAGTGTGTATAAGTCGGTGCTCCAGAGGAACGACCCAAAGAATGTGGGCGTTTTCGGGACCTCGGCCGGTGGCGCGCTCGTGCTCGAACTGATGCTGCGCGCGAGGCAGGAAGGGCTGAAAATGCCGGGTGCGATCGCACCTGGTACGCCGATGTCCGACCTGACGAAGACTGGTGACTCGTTCTACACGAATGAAAAGGTGGACAACGTCCTGGTGTCACCCAATGGGTTCTGTCACGCCGCGGCAGTTGTCTACGCGCACGGTCATGATCTGAAGGACCCGCTGCTCTCACCCGTCTACGGAGATATGCATGGCTTTCCGCCAGCGATCCTGACCACAGGAACACGCGACTTGCTGCTCAGCAACACGGTCCGTGTACACCAGAAGCTTCAGCAGTCCGGCGTCGATGCACAACTCGAAGTTTTCGACGGAATGTCGCACGCTCAGTACCAGATGGATGATCGTGTGCCCGAGGACAAAGCGGCATTCGCAGAAATCACTCAATTTCTCGATACGCACCTCAGCCATTGATCCCCATTCGAGAGGCGCGCTTTTGCTACTCTCGAATGGGATCGCTTTCCTGGCGTCGTGGGACGGCTTCATTCCGGCGAGGAGGGTCACATTATCGACCTCCTGCTGCGCGCCCATCGGGACAAGGCGGCAGCCCGGCGATACTTCGAGAGATCGATCGCGCAGAATGGCGTCTCGAGACGGGACCATCAACAGGAGTGATGCCGATTTCGCCGCGCTCGAAGCCATCGATGCCGAACGTGCAACACCCGTCAGGATCCGCCAATTCAGATATCTCAACAACTGGTTGAGCTGGACCATCGGGCGATCAAGCGTCGCATGCGACCCATGCTGGGATTCAAGACTTTCGCTGAGTCCGGATCCTGCTGGCCGCAACGAAGTCATGCACTTGATCGCCAAAGGATAGATGAAATGGGCTCACGGAACCCATCCGTCCGCCGCCTTTCAATTCTACGAACTGGCAAAATAAGCAGTACTTTGCATATCGGTCACTTCCTCCGCGAGCCTTACTGCGACAAAACCATCAGGTCTATGCCCGACGCAGGCATGCAGCAACTTGATCCAGAACGAACACGGTGATAAAAATCATCAGCAGGATCGTACCGACCCGATCGTACTGGAACATGTCGAAGCGGCCCTTGAGTTCCTGCCCGATGCCGCCCGCGCCGACCAGGCCGACCACGGTCGGCATCCGCACATTGCAATCGAGCACATACAGCGTGTAGGCGACGTACTGCGGCAGCACCTGAGGCAGCACCGCGAAGCGCAGCACCTTCAGCGGGCCCCGCGCCGATCGCCCGCAACGCGTCCTGCGGCTTGCCGTCCGCATTCTCGATGTCTTCCGCATAGAATTTGCCGAGAAAGCCGGCCGAGTGCAACGCGAGCGCAAGCACACCGGGGGTCGGGCCGAAGCCGTAGGCGAGTACCAGGAACAGTGCGCTGATGAGTTCGGGCATCGCGCGCATCATGCTGACGAGCGCCCGCGCGGCCACATACGACGGCCGGTGCAGCGTGTAGTTGCGGGCGCTCAGGATCGCCAGCAACGTCGCCCAAAGCCCGATCTCGCGCGTCTCGAACATCTTGCCGATCACTTGCCACAGATACGTCGACGGGCAACGGATGGACCCGGCGACCCTGACGATGAAGACCACGAGCTACCGCGTGCAGACGCTGGTCGAGCCGTTTGGCCGGTTTTCCAGATGTGAGAATCACGGCAGTAGGTGGAGCGCCTGGGAGATTAGCCCCGCGGCCAGCGGGTCGTAGCAGAGCCCGAAATGACAGAGACGGAATGAAGTTTATTCAGACAGATTATTGATAGAAAATGAAATATCTTCATTCTGCTGACACATGCAATTTTTATTCTCTGTGCCGGTACCCGCTACTGCCAAGGCTTTAGCGCCGTGTTCGGACTAGACCAGATCATCGCGCAGATCGGTCAACTGTCCCTGCAATCAGTTGTACTAATTGTCTATCAGCCCATGAGATCCCGCCAATGACCCAATTCCTGTTGTATGGCCGTGCCGTAGCGGCCTGCATCGTTCTGAGCCTGTCGCTAACCGCCTGCGGCGGGTCTTCGACAAACACGCCAGGCGCCGCCAACGCCGCTTCCGGCGCTCAGCCGTCCTCCGCTCCGCCCAGCACCAAGCTGAGTTGCGCGCCCTGACGCCGCGAAGCACCGCCCCGCGCTCAACCCCTACGTAGCCAAGACCATGAAAAAACTCGATCGACGCAGTTTCCTTACCGGTGCCGCCAAGTCGGCAGGCGCCGCCCTCGCGCTGGGCATGCTGCCGCCCAGTATCGCCCGCGCACTTTCCGTTCAAGCTGCGGTAGACACCGGCACCATCAAGGACATCAAGCACATCGTCATCCTGATGCTGGAAAACCGTGGCTTCGATCATTACTTCGGCACGCTGAAGGGCGTACGCGGCTACGGCGACCGCTTGCCGATTCCACTCGAGAGCGGCAAGGACGTGTGGTACCAGCAGGACGCAAGCGGCAACGAGATTCCGCCGTATCACATGGATATGACCAAAGTTAAGGCACTGCAATCGCCCAGCACGCCGCACAGCTTCTCCGACATGCAGGCGGCCTGGAATCAGGGCAAGTCAGGCCATTGGCCGGTTTACAAGACGCCGTACACGATGGGCTATCTTGCCCGCAACGACATTCCGTTCCATTTCGCGCTGGCCGAAGCGTTCACGATCTGTGATAACCACTTCTGCTCGACCACGAGCGGCACGGACCCGAACCGCGTGGTTTTCTTCTCCGGCTCGGGCTTCGACCCGAAGCTGGCGAAAATGGGCATCAACAGCGACGACCGAACCTCGGAACCCAACAACGATCGTTGCTGGATCACCGGCACCATGCCGACGCCGGGCTATACGTATGCGGACAACGCACTCACCTGGCTTTCCCTGCCGTCGGTGCTCGAGAACGCCGGCGTGAGCTGGAAAATCTACCAGGACACCAACGACAACTGGACCGGCGCCATGCACGGCGGCCTGGCTTTCCAAGACTTCCGCACCGCCAAGCCCGGCGATCCGCTGTACGTGAAGGGCATGACGGACTACTCGATTGCGGACCTGAAAAACGATGTGATGAGTAACACGTTGCCCGAAGTGTCGTGGATCTTGTGCACGGCAGCCAACTCGGAACACTCCGGCAACAGCAATCCAGCGATCGGTGCGAACTTCACGGCCGAAGTGCTCGACGCGGTCACCGCCAATCCAGACGTCTGGGCCCAGACCGCATTCTTCCTGACCTACGACGAGAACGACGGCCTGTTCGACCATGTGGCGCCGCCAGCGCCACCGTCGTACAACCTGGACGGCACACTGGCAGGCAAGGCCACGTTACCGCTGGACGGCGAGTACTTCTCCGATCCGGCGAGAAAGTACCTGAACGCCAAGGACACCATCAGCGGCAACGTGCGGCCGTGGGGTCTCAGCGCGCGCGTGCCGATGTACGTCATCTCGCCGTGGAGCAAGGGCGGCTGGGTCAACTCGCAGGTTTTCGACCACACGTCGATGAGCCTGTTTCTCGAGAAGCGCTTCGATATCACTGTCGACGCGGTCAGTCCGTGGCACCGCGCCGTCTGCGGCGACCTGACCTCGTGTTTCGACTTTGTTTCGCCGAACGATCCGGTCGTTCCCAAACTGCCGGATACGAGCAACTACCAGGCCGTGCTTGCCGCCCAGGCCTCCCTGCCCATCGCAGCGCCGCCGGCCACGCCGCAGCCGCTGTTCCAGGAGCCGGGCACGCGCTTTTCGCGCGCGCTGCCCTATGAACTGCATACCAGCGCACGGATCGAAGGTCCCGGTCTCGTCAAGCTGATGTTCAGCAATACAGGTAAGCAAGGAGCAGTGTTCCATGTGTACGACAAGAATCACCTGGACCGCATCCCGCGCCGATACACGGTCGAAGCCGGCAAGACGCTTGAGGACTACTGGGACGACACGCTAAAGACCGACCTCGGCAAATATGAACTCTGGGTCTACGGCCCGAACGGCTTCCTCCGTACCTTCGCGGGCAACGCAGTGGCCGCCAGTACCGGGACCTTCATGCCGGAAGTGCAGGTCTGCTACGACACGGACGCCGGTCAGGTCTACGTGAAGTTGCACAACACCGGTACCGCGCCCGGCACGGTGACGGTGCAGTCCAACGCCTACCGCACCGATGGCCCCTGGCAGATGAATGTTTCTGCCGGCGATGTCGGCATGCTGCACTGGGATCTCTCGGGCAGCGGCAACTGGTACGACCTCACGGTAACGGGCGACAACTTCGTGCGCCGCTTCTCGGGTCGTATCGAAACGGGCAAGCCGACTGTTAGCGATCCGGCTATGGCGCTTCACTTGAGCTAGACGGGCTCCGGCCGGCGGAGGCGGCATCCGGCTTCCGCCGGTCGGCTGGTCGTGGACATCGCAAACATCATTCGACTGGTCGTTAACACTGCGACGGGTTAATCGATTTTGCCTCGCCTTTTGATACTTACCGCTTTCATCACGCCCGGCAGTCACGCTATCCTTGCGGCTACCTTGTTGGGCACGGTTGCGATCGCGCACTGGGCGGCCCGAGCCGCGCCTCGCGCGGTGTGCCAGCGGCTCGACGGATTCTTTCACAGGAGCTTTGATGAAACCCGCAAAGAAGGGCGCGGCGAGTGCCAAGGCCGCGGCCGGGGCGCCGGCCCAGCCGAGTTCGGTGTCGGCGATCCTGTCGCGCATCGAGCAGCTTTATCCGACCTTCGGCGCCACCAGCCAGCGCATCGCAGACTTCGTCCGCCAGCACGCGCAGGAAGTGGTGCACATGTCGGTCAGCGAGGTCGCCGAGTGTGTGGGTGCGAGCGAAGGCAGCGTAGTGGGCCTCTGCAAGGCGATCGGCGCCACCGGCTTTCAGCAGCTCAAGATCGTGTTGGCGCAGGAAATCGTGCGCCCGGTGCAGTTGATCCATGAAGATCTCGAGCCCAGCGACAACACGGCGGCGGTAATTTCGAAGATCTTCAGCTCGAACGTGCAGACCCTGCATGAAACGCAGTCTACGCTTGACGTGGACGAGCTCGAGCGGGCGGTCGAGGTGATCCGTAACGCCCGCCGCATTGAAATCTACGGGGTAGGCAGCGCGGCGTCGATCGCCGAAGATGCGCACTACCGCATGCTGCGTATCGGGCTGGACGTACGCGCGGTGATCGACCCGCACATCCAGGTCATCAGCGCGTCGCTTTGCGACCCCAGCGTGGCGACGCTCACCATCTCCCACTCGGGCAGCACGCACGAAACGGTGATGGCAACGCGCCTTGCCAAGGAAGCTGGCGCACGCACCATCTGCCTCACGAACTTCGGGCGTTCGCCGATTCAGGCCTTTGCCGATATCGTGCTGTTCACCATGGCGCGCGAGACCAGATTTCGCACGGAAGCCATGACGAGCCGTCTCGCACAACTGGCGATCATCGATGTGCTGATTGCGTGCCTCGCGCTATCGGACTACGAGAAATCGGTGGAAACGATCCGTCATACGTTCGACGTGCTGTCGCTCAAGCGATATTGACGGCCACGGGCCGCGTCGCCACAGGCTCCAGTTCGAACAGCTCGGCTAGGGAGGGCGGGGACCGACCGGCTGCTTTCCCGACACCAGAATCCGTCGAGATGTCCCGAAAGGAAAAGGGCCAACTAACACCGAGATACGCAGCCAGCGCCCCTGTCAGCGCGATGCCGTGCAATTCCTCCGGCGATGCCAGATGTGCGGCGATAATCTCACGATTATCAAGTCGCAGCTCCGGATGCAATCGAGGTGCAGTTCATAGAAATGCACCCGGTCTCTTCGCCCGTCCCAAATGCCGCAGGCACTGCCCGCGGGGAGTAACGTGTGCGACGACAGACCAATCTCCTCCTCCATTTCCCGCCGCGCCGCTGCATCAGGCGTCTCACCGGCCCGGACACTACCGCCGGGAAAATTCCATTCGGCCCGGTACGATAACTTCACAAGCAACAGTGCCCGCCCGACGTAGATTGGTACTCGCGCGCCCTCATGGCGAGGCCGTCGTAGGTACCACCAGGCGCGAGCGAACGGGAATCCGAGGCGAAGCACCATGCGCCAGACAGAGTGGATAAGCATAGCCGGTGCTCGGTTTCGATCTCTGCCCGCGGCTGCGCAAGCTCTCGGAACGGAAACTGTGTTTGCCGCGACGAGTGGCCGCTCCGGACGGGTTGGCATCGGTCCTTGCCTACGAGATATCCATCAAGGCGATTCGTGATGGCTGGGAGGAACTGCTGCGCCTCGTCGCGGCGATTCACTCGGGACGCGTGAGCGCAAATGTCGCTTTGCAGCGGTTCGGTAGCGCGGCGCAGGGTGACCCCGTGTACCGGGCGGCGGACCACCTTGGCAGGCTTCTGCGCACGCTATTCCTGTGCGATTACTTCAGCAACGTGGAGTTTCGGCGCGAAATGCATACGTTGCTTAACCGCGGCGAATCGGTTCATCAGCTGCAGCGTGCGATCTACACCGGCTAGATCGCGCCTGAGCGCGGACGGCGCCGCGACGAAATGATTGCAATATCCGGCTCGCTGACGTTGTTGACCAACCTGGTGATTGCGTGGAATACGCAGCGCATGCAGACCACGCTTGATGACTGGCAACGCAAAGGACAGGGGATTGACGACGACTGGTTGCGGCGGCTGGGGCCGGCGCACTTCGCGCATGTCAATTTCCGCGGAACGTTGAGCTTTCCGGTCGAGCATTATCGCGACATGTTACTGGATGCGGCGGCTTGGCGACGCATCACCGGATCGTAAAGCGGGTCTGCAAAGGAGTGACGATGAACAGCGATACTGGAGCCATCGTCTGGAAGAACGAGATCACGCAGTTGAACCTGGACAACGCGCGTCTCGTCGCCGAAGCCGGGCGCCGAGACGAAGCGTGGACGCGAACAGCAGGTGCATGGTGCGGGTTTGCTGGTCACCCGCGACCATGCGCTCACCGCGCGGTCGGCGACTACATGCTGAGCATCGAAGATTTGTGTTCCATCGGCAATGCCGATAAAACTCGCGAAGTTTCCATGACGTGCAAAACCGGCCCTGCCAGCTTCAAAAAGCATTCCTCGACTGTCCGACAACGTGACCTATTTCGTCGAGCAGATCGATGGGGCGGACGTGAGCACATATCACTACAAGGTGATTTTCAAGTCCTCGGTCATCGTCCCTGATATCTCGGTTAAGTGAAGAAAACATGAGTGACCATCGAGAAATCGACCTGCAGCACCGCAAGTTCATGAACGACGTCGCCTCGGTGATGGCCAACATTTTCAAGAGCTATGGCTTCGCCATTTTCGTGTTCCCGTTCAACGGCGACCGCGGCCGAATGAACTACATCAGCAACGCTGAGCGTGAAGACATGGTGGCGGCCCTGAAAGAGTTCATCGCGAACAGCGAAGGTCGCGCTCACAGTGCTCCGGAGAGGTCGCCGGATGCGCAACGCCTTTCTCGCCGCGCAGCCAGCAAGCGGAGGTGATGG
>NZ_JARESO010000119.1:0-8398 GCF_046030175.1 Paraburkholderia sp. RL17-373-BIF-A | reverse complement strand
CGTGGGCTGGTCCGTCAAGCCGCGCATGACGGCGGACCTCGTAACCGACGCGCTGACGATGGCATGGTTCCGTCGCCAGCCCGCGCCAGGTGTGCTGCACCACTCGGACAGAGGCAGTCAAGGCGGATTCAACCGGTCTTCGCAACACCTTTAATCGAGGAGGTATTGCATGGTGCGAAGTGCAAAGCAGGTGTATCGGTTGACCGGTCGAGCAGCGATGTATTCGCCGGGCGCGCCATCACTTGGAAACGAGGTCGAGCGTCGCTTTTGGAGACAGATCGCGACTGGCATTAGAAGCGAGAAGGCAGCGGAGGCGGTAGGCGCATCTCAAGCAGTGGGCTCGCGCTGGTTCCGCTATCGTGGCGGCATGCCACTATTCATGTCCCAACCTATCGCTGGTCGATACTTGTCGTTCCCTGAGCGAGAAGAGATAGCATTGCTCTCTGTCCAAGGCCTCGGAGTGCGCGAAATCGCTCGGCGTATCGAACGCAGTCCATCAACCGTTTCGCGAGAACTCACGCGCAATGCTGCAACGCGCAGTGGGTATCTCGAATATCGAGCCTCTGTCGCGCAGTGGAAGGCGGATCGATTCGCTCAGCGGCCGAAGCCAGCGAAGCTGGCGACTAATGAACGACTGCGTCAATATGTACAGGAGCGTCTGGAAGGCAAAGTTCATGACGCTGATGGCCGTGCAATTGCTGGGCCGAGGCAGGCACCGTTCAAGGGTCGAAATAAGCCCCATCGCGGCGATCGAACCTAGGTCAATGGCTGGTCGCCTGAACAAATTGCCAATCGGTTACAGGTAGATTTCCCGGATGATAAATCGATGCGCGTTTCCCACGAAGCCATTTATCAAGCGCTTTATATTCAAGGGCGCGGCGCACTCAAGGGGGCTGACAAGATTCGGTCAGATTGCTATCATAAGCCCAATGGTTATGAAAACGCCTCTGCTTATTCTATTGAGGCATAAAGAATCAGGCAGTGAATGCTTGCCCGAACTGCCGGACGTGGTTCGCCAAGTGCGTTCCAGGCTAACACGAGAAATGGCGGAGCCTTGCTGGCAAAGGTACTTCACGTTTCGTGTTTTACCCTGAAGTGAATCTCGCCGCAAAAGGTCTGAACGCGTGACCTCTCACCCGGTCATCGTTCGCAGCAAAGCCCGCATGACATCTTCCAGCGTGTCATGCCGGGGACCGTCAGTCGCCGCCGCGACGACGCGGAGCATGTCGCCTTCGAGCCTCGCCTCCCACGAAACGATACTGCGGCGGTCATCGGGAAACCGGGCCAGTTTTTCGCCGATCAGACGCTCGATGCCCTGTGTGATCTCATGTCGTATTTCGGGTGGGACACTTTTGTCGAATCTGATTTGCTCGCGCAACGCTTCGCTACGCTCGTCCTCGGGCAGGAGGCTGATATTCCATGCTGACACAATCGCCGTCAGCGCGCTCTGATATTCCTCCAGAGTCGGATCATCAGATACCTCCTCCTGAAGCATCTGTGCCAGGGGCCAGGAGATTTTCTGTTCCGGCGGCAGGTCATTGCGATCAAGAACAATAGCGTCAGAGACCCCAGACTGAACCGCTCCCCGTTGCAATGCTTCCAGGTCACGCGTGCCCAGCTTGCGGGCACGCGACGATGTTTTTCGCTGGCTGGCTTTACCCATTTTTCTGCCTCCTTCGCTCTGGTTCTGAATCCGCGAATTATAGCGGGCTGCTGGGACGTGCTCACGAGTGCGGAGTTCGCCGCGCTGGGATGTCTGTATGGTGTGATGGCGGCGGCAGAGGAATGCAAACACCTGATGGGCTGAGCTTCGCAAGCAGGCGGTGAGATCGGGATATCTGTATGGCATCGCATTTTTAAAATTGCAAATTTATTGCATAAATCGGCGACGGTGCGATGGTTTTGCTAAGTTTTTTTTGCGCTACACTGGCCGGCCCATTCGAATTTGAAAATCCGGTATGGCCACCATCGAACGCACCGCGTATCCGCGCTTCCCCAAGGTCTTTTCGGCTGCGGAGTTGTAAGCCTTCTATACGCCGGACGTTGAAGAGCTGGAGTGGGTGCGTCGCAACGCGCGGGGGCAATCTTCGAGATTGGGGCTGCTGGTTCTGCTGAAGGTCTTTCAGCAGATGCACTATTTCCCCTTCGTCGACGTTATCCCCGCCGCCGTCATCGAGCACATCCGGTCGAGCGCGGACATCGGGGCGGAGGCCGAGTTTAGCTACGACAGGTCCAGATCGCCCGCGTTGTTTCGTCACTCCGTAGCGATCCGGGAGTTTCTCGGCATCCAGTCCTATTACGGCACCGATGCCAATGAAATCGCGGTGCGTGCGGCACACGAGGCCGCCGAGACGATGGACCAGCCGGTGGATATCATCAATGCGACCATCGATAGCCTGATCCAGCAGCATGTCGAACTGCCTGCGTTCTCGACGCTCGATGCTATCGTCGAACAGGTTCACGCCCGAACTCAAACGGCGCTGTTCCGGCGTGCCTCGCGTCGCCTCACTGACGAGGACAGGACCCAGATGGACCGGTTGCTCAAGCGTGAATTCAACCAGCGCCAGACGGCGTACAACGCCATCAAGCGATACGCGTTACGGCCGTCGCGCAAGCACATCAGCCTGCTGATCGAACATCTTGCCTGGCTCGAGGGTTTTGGCGACTATACCCACGTACTCGAGGGGATTCCCGCCGCAAAGCTGCGTTCCCTATCGACGCAGGCGATGAGTCTGGATGCAGCGAATCTGAAGGAGACTTTGCCCGAGCGGCGATATACCCTTGTCGTCGCACTGCTGCATCAAATGCGCGTGCGTGCCCGCGACGACCTGGCCGAGATGTTCATTCGCCGTATGGGCGCAATCCACAAGCGGGCCAGGGAAGAGCTTGATCAGATCCAGGCACGTCAGCGCGAGCAGATGGAAAGCCTTGTTGATACGCTCGATAGCGTCGTCAATATTGTCGACGAGAACCAGGACGATGCCGAACTGGGTGCGCGGGTTCGCCAGTATCTGGCGCCGTCTGGCAGCCTGGAATCCTTGCGCGAAAGCTGTGCTGAGGTCCGGGCGTACAGCGGCAGGAACTATCTGCCACTACTTTGGCGGCATTTCAAGGCACATCGGTCAGTACTGCTACGCCTGGCGCGTGCACTGGCGTGGGGTTCGACCACGCAATCGCAAACCTTGCTGAGCGCACTGGAAGCCGTCTTCGAGAGTGAGTCGCTTCATCGGGAATGGCTCAATGTCGAGATTGACCTCAGCTTTGCCTCGGATCGCTGGCGCAAGCTGGTTTGCCGCCCGCGTGAGAAGGGCGCGCCAACAAACCGGCGCTATCTCGAACTATGCGTGCTGTCCTGCATGGCGAAGGAGCTACGCAGCGGAGATCTGTGCGTAGCCGGCTCGGACGCCTTTGCTGATTACCGCGATTACCTGTTACCGTGGAATGAATGCGAAAAGCGTCTGCCGGGCTACTGCGAGAAGTTTGGCATGCTGGACAACGGCGCTGGCTTCGTGGCCCATCTACGAAAATGGCTCTCTGATGCGGCTCGCCAACTGGACGAGCGTTTTCCTGAGAAGTCGGAACATGTGATCATCAACAAGGCCGGCGAGGTTGTCGTGCGTCGCACTACCGCCACGATCATTCCGGAAAGCGCGGTGGCGCTGCACAAGGCGATGGTCAAACGCATGCCAGTGCGCAATCTGCTGGACGTGCTGACCAATATCGAGCACTGGACAAATTTCACCCGGTATTTCGGCCCGCTCAGCGGCAACGATCCGAAGATCCGCAATGCTGCCGAGCGGTATCTGCTCACGATTTTCGCGATGGGGTGCAATCTGGGCCCGACCCAGGCAGCGCGCCACATGGGGGACAAGATCACGCCGCATATGATGTCGTTCGTCAACCACCGACACCTGAGCCTGGAACGACTGGAGACCGCACAGCGCGAACTGATCGAGCTTTACTTGCGGCTGGATCTGCCCAAACACTGGGGCGATGGAAAGACAGTGGCCGCAGACGGCACGCAGTACGATTTTTACGACAATAACCTGCTGGCTGGCTATCACTTCCGCTACCGGAAAATGGGGGCGGTCGCTTACCGGCACGTCGCCGACAACTACATCGCGGTCTTCAGGCATTTCATTCCGCCAGGCATCTGGGAGGCAATCTACGTCATCGAAGGTCTGCTCAAGGCCGACCTGAGCGTCCAGGCTGATACGGTGCACGCCGATACCCAGGGACAATCGGCTGCGGTGTTCGCCTTCACCTACCTGCTGGGAATCAAGCTCATGCCGCGGATTCGCAACTGGCAGGACCTCAAGCTGTACCGTGTGGACGCCGCGACCCAATACCAGCACATCGACGGCTTGTTCACGGAACCGGTTGACTGGGAGCTCATCGAGCGGCACTGGAAAGATCTGATGCAACTCACCCTGTCGATCCAGTCGGGAGCGATTTCGTCGCCCTTGCTGCTGCGCCGTTTCGGTGCGGCCAGTCCACGAAATCGCCTGTCATTGGCGGCAGAAGAGCTTGGCAAAGTGGTGCGCACTGTATTCCTGCTCGAGTGGCTCGGCAGCAGTGAACTGCGTCAGGAGATCACTGCCACGACCAACAAGGTCGAGTCCTACAATGGCTTTGCCAAGTGGTTTTCATTTGGTGGAGACGTGTTGCCGGTCAACGACCCAGACGAGCAACAGAAGCGCCTGCGCTATAACGACCTGATGGCGTCGGCCGCAATCCTGCAAAACACGGTGGACATGATGCAGGCGTTGCGCTCGATGGTGAAGGATGGCATTGAGGTCAATCCTGACGACATCAGATTCCTGAGCCCCTATCTCACGAGCAACCTGAAGCGCTTTGGCAAGTATGAACTGGATTTCGGGCACGTCGAGGGCTGGATACGCGAGAGCCTGTTCGCCGGACCGGTCCGATCCCTTAGGAAACCAAAACACCATGCCTGACACTGAGACTCCCTATGGCGCCGTCGATGCCGACGCGTTGCAATCGCTGCAGCAGCGCTACGACACGCTCGCCATCCAGCAGGCAGTCGACCTCTTCGACACGATCCGGGTTCGCTGCGGCCCCGATGGACTGCGCGACGATCTGTTGCGCCTGCACGGCATGGCGCATACCGTCATCAATGGCGCGAGCCTGTCGTACTCAACGGATGACCTCACGCTGGTGGAGCAAACCGATTGCGTTCTCGAGGAACTGGAAGACTGGATGACGGTACTCGACCGGATGATTCTCGCCCTGCGCCCCCTGCAGGATTTGCGATCCCAGACTGACGATCCACTATGAAGCTCGCCGCGTACAAATGGCAATTCGCCCAACGCTTTCGTCGAAATGCTTTCGGCTGGCGCTCGGACGCACCGATCCAGCGCATCAAGGAGGCTCTCGCTGAGATCAGGCTAATGGCGCGCAGCGATCCGGTGCTCGCCGCTGAAGGCGCAGTAAAGTTTCTGGAGAAAGTCTCGCCTGCGCTCGAACACGTCGACAGCTCGTCCGGTGCGCTCGGCACCGCCGTGAACCGGGCGATCGAGGTGCTTGTACCACTCATCGCAGGCGCGCCGGTCGATGCAACCACGCGTCAACGCTGGCTCGAGCGGCTATGGGAGGCGATTCAGGATCAGGGCGTCCCCTATATCGAGGCCCTAGCGGACGAATGGGACAAACTGTGCGTGACGAAGGAGATCGCCAATACGTGGGCCGACCGCTTCCTGTCGCTGGTTGAGCGCGTCTGGGCCGAAGGCCCCGGCGGATACTTCGCGGGAACTCCGATCTGCCTGGCGTCGTTGCATGCGGCGGGAAGGTATGCGCAACTGGTCGCGCTGATAGATCAGGCTCCGTACAGGTTGTGGCATTACCGGTGCTGGGGCGTCAAGGCACTGGTTGCAATGGGCAAGAAGGCTGAAGCGCTTGCCTATGCGGAAGCAACGCGAGGTCTCAACAGCCCGGATGGACAGATCGCGCGGGCTTGCGAAGCGATTCTGCTGTCGTCAGGTCTTGCTGACGAGGCATACCGGCGCCATGCGCGCGAAGCCAACCAGGGTGCCACTTACCTGGCCACATTCCGGGCCATCGCAAAAAAGTATCCGCACATCACGCAGGAGACCATTCTGCGCGATCTGATTGCCGCATCACCTGGTGAGTCAGGCAAGTGGTTCGCCGCGGCCAAGGATGCAGGCTTGTTCGATCTCGCCATCGAACTGGCCAATGCCAGTCCGACCGATCCACGGACGCTCACGCGCGCTGCCAGGGACTTTGGGCAAAAGCAGCCGGAATTCGCGATGGCGGCAGGACTCGCCGCGTTGCGCTGGATCTCGCGGGGCCACGGCTACGAGATCACGGAGATGGATGTACTTGACGCAAGCCGCGTAACGTTGCAGGCAGCTGTGCACGCTGGCGTCGATGCTGAGTCTGTCAGGGAGATGATTCGCTCGCAGACTTCCGGCCTCTCCCCGCAGTCCGACTTTGTGAAACGGTTCCTGCAGGCTGTTTAGCACGGAGACGCGTCGTACCAGATGCTGGAAGGTCTGGTTTTCACGACTACTCCAGAGATAAATCTTATTATCTCTGTAGCACCATCCCGGTACAAAACTCCATTTACTGAAAAATGCCCCGACACCTGCCCACGCCCGGCGGCTTCCCCGATACCGCCGCTCTCGCTGCACTGCGCACCTGGTATGAGGGCGCATCCTCGCGTGACGCCGCCGGCCGGTACCTTCGCCATCAGCTCAGCCATGGTCAGTCCGCCCGTAGCGTCATCAGCCAGGTTCGCCGGCAACTCACGCTTTACGCCCGCAACCGGCAGCGCCCGGATCTGGCCACGTTGTTCGAATGCCCGGCCAGCATACGTACGCGCCACGCGAGAGCGGCCACTCAGGCGGTCGAGTTGCTGCGCACGTTGCCCGTGCCGGCTCCGCAGATCGGCGACGACATTTCATGCTGGTTACCTGATCGCGCCGTGCGCACCCTGTACGCGACTGGCATCCGGACCCTGGCCGATCTCACGGTACGCATTCCGCGTCGCCGGCAGTGGTGGAGCGTCATTCCGGGTCTCGGTCCTGCCAGCGCCGGGAGGATCGAGGCCTTCTTTGCAGCACACCCGGCGCTCACCGAGCGGGCACGCGCCCTGATCGTCGCGGATCAGCAGTCAGTTGTGACGCCGTGGGAACAACTACGTCTACCTCACGAGGTTGACGGATCTGCCGGCGCCTTCCGTGCACCGGCGTCGACCTGCATCCTGGGCGTTGACAACGATTACGATGCCATCCAGGCGTGGCTTGCGCTGCATGAATCTCCAGCCACGCAGCGCGCCTACCGCAAGGAAGCTGAGCGCCTGATCCTTTGGGCTATCGTGGCGCGCGGCAAAGCATTGTCTTCCTTGACCACGAGAGATGCCACCGACTACCGGGCGTTTCTGCGCCGACCCACGCCGCGAGAACGCTGGGTCGGACCACCTCGGCCGCGCACGTCGCCGGACTGGCGTCCGTTCGTCGATAACCTCTCGGCCCGTTCGATTGCCCATGCGCTTGCCGTGCTCAGCGCCATGTTCCGCTGGCTGGTCGAGCAGCGCTACGTCGTGGCCAACCCATTCTCCGGCATCAAGGTACGCGGCAGCAAGCGCGCCATGGCCCTGGAAACCTCGCACGCTTTCACCGAAGGAGAATGGATACTGACACGCACCATCGCCAACGGGCTCGAGTGGTCATACGGCTGGCAGGCGCCCGCTGCGCAACGGTTGCGGTTCATGCTGGATTTCGGCTACGCAACGGGACTGCGGATCAGCGAACTGGCTGATGCCACACTGCGCAGCATCCAAGTCGACGCTGCCGGCGATCACTGGCTGCACGTGGTCGGCAAGGGCGGCAAGCCAGCCCGGGTTACCCTGACGCCGCTAGCGCGCGCAGCGCTGGAGCGGTATCTGCAGGAGCGGGGACTGCCTGTCAGCCGCGCTCACTGGAATCCGACCACGTCCCTGATTGGCAGCCTGGACGACGCCGATGCCGGCATCAAGCCCTTGCGTCTGTGGGAAGTCATGCGCCGGTTTTTCCGGCTCGTCGCGCAGATTATCGAGAACGACCATCCGGTGCTGGCTGAAAAGCTGCATCGGGCCTCGCCGCACTGGATGAGGCATACACACGCGACCCACGCAATCGAAAAGGGTGTCGAGCTAAGTGCCGTGCGGGATAACCTGCGTCACGCCTCAATCGGGACCACGTCGATCTATCTGCATACTGACGATGTCAAACGCGCGCGGCAGTTCAGGGAGGCATTCAACGCCTGAATTCTTTATTCTGGTACAGCATAAACGGAGCGAACATCATAACCTCAAGGCTTATGATAGCAATTTGACCGGATCTTGGTCAGCCATGCAGCGGAGTTTGTTGTCGCCCTT
>NZ_JARESO010000118.1:0-8625 GCF_046030175.1 Paraburkholderia sp. RL17-373-BIF-A | reverse complement strand
ATGATCCAGTTGGCCAGTGTGCCGCGTCCAACTTCAATGTCGGCGCGCCCCAATGCGTTGGCCATCCGGTATAGCGGTGTTCCGTCGACATACTTGCCGGCAGTCACGGTGGCGATCATCGCCGCACTCGCGTTGCTGCCCGGCAATGGCTGCGCCGGCATCGGTGAGGCGATCACCGGCGTGCGTTCGGCGTGGCGCTCGCAGTGCCGGCACGCGTACTTGAAACGTACATGCTGCAGCACCGAGGCCTTCGCCTCGATATGCAGCTGTTCGCTGATCTCTTCACCCATACGGTGAAGCTCGTGTGCGCAGCACGGACATATCTTCTGGTCATCAGGCAGGTCGTATTCGATGCGCTGACGTGGAAGATGGGCCGGTAGCGGTTTGCGCCCAGGACTGCGCCGTGGCGGTTGCGGCGCATCGGGCAGGCCAGTATCGGGCAGTGTGAAGGTGTCGGCAGCGACGTCCGCGTCATGTGCTTCGGTCGCAGCGATCTGCTCAGCCTCGTCGAACACACGATCGCGTAGCTTCTCACTGCTCGGGGCGAAGCGTTGGCTCTGCGCCAGGCGGAACTGCTCCTCTAGTTGGGCAATACGTTCGCCCAGCTGCCGGTTGCGTGACTCCAGTTCACGGATATAGGCCAGGGCGGCGGGCGGCAATCGGGAGAAGTCGTCTTCATTCATGCTCCCAGGATAGTCGAATGCCGCGCGCTACAGGTTTACGGAGATTTGTAACAGTCACTCGCGCGCGTTGCTGGCCGGCAGGCCGGTCATTAGCTGGCGTGACGGTACCGCCGCGCCGGATGACGGCGCATTGCCTCGATGTCGATACCCTCGAGCAGCCAGCGTAGCTGCTCGGTCGTCAGTTCGATCACCGCCTGTTGCCGGCGCGGCCAGATGAAGTGATCTTCTTCCAGACGCCGCAACATCAGCCAGAAACCGTTGCGCTCGTAAAGTAGCAGCTTGATCCGGTTGCCTCTGCGGTTGTGGAAGGCGTACACGGCACGCGCAAACGGGTCCAGTTGCATGGATTGCTCGACCAGCGTCACCAGGCTGTTGATGCCTGCCCGGAAGTCGATCGGCTCGCGGTGCAGGAACACTTTCAAATCAGCTTCGAAGCGAAACATCAGCGCCGTCCCAGTGCCGCGATCATGGCGCTCACGAGCGCGGCGTCGCGTTCCGAGCATTCGAGCTCAAGCTTCACGCCATTGGGCAACTGGGCCGACAGCCATGCTGACGCTGGTGAGCGCGAAGACAGATGCGATGACCGCTGTTCTGGTTGCACGCGCACAGAATGCATCGACGCAGGCGCCGGCGCCGTATCGGCAATGGCGACGCCCGGCACGAACGCCGACGGTGAAGCGGCCATGCCGTCGTTGCTCATGCGCGTTTGCGCCTGCCGATGCAGCCGAACCCATTTACGCAGTTGATTGGCGTTCACCCCGGCCTTCAACGCCAGACCGGACAATGACGCACCGGGCTGCTCGCAGGCCTCGACCAGCCGCCGCTTGCCTTGAGGATCGAAGCTGCGCTTGCCACCCACGCCAACGCGGGTCACCCGCAGGGGCAAAAATGAAAGGTCATCCTGGGTCATAAATTGCGTCCGCAAGTTGTGAGTTGCGGACGCAATCGTGGATCTTGCTGGACTCAAAAGCTAGGTGGGGGAAATCTCGCGCTTACGCTCATTTACAGCCCAAGCGGAGCGTGCACACTTCTGCGGCCAGTTCGGGCTCGCCAGCTTGCCTGTAGGCTTCTTCGGCCTTCCCGTAGGCCTCTGCGGCCAAGTCGGGCTTGCCAGCCTTCATGTAAGCCTTTGCGGCAAGCTTGTAGGCGTCCGCTGAGTTCAGCGAGCCAGTCTTCCTGTAGTCATATGTGGCCTCCCTGTAGGTCTCTGCGAGAAGCTTGTAAACCTCCGCGGCCTTCTCGGGCTGGCCAGCCAGTTCATAGGCCTGTGCGGCATACCGATAGACCCCTGTGGCTTCGAAATGCCTGCCAGCCAGCCTGGCGGCATCTGCGGCACGCCTGTAAGCCTCTGCGGCAAGGCTTTCGGCCTTTGCGGCCTCTTCAGGCTTGCCAGCCTCTCTGTAGGCCGTTGCGGCGCACTTGTAGGCGGCGGCGGTCTCCATTGATGGCAGACTTTGAGCCTTCCTCCAGAACTCGGCGGTCCGCTCATAGGCTAATGCGGCCTGAAGGTAGACCTCTGCAGCCTTCTCGCGCTGGCCAGCCTTCCCGTAGGCCACTGCGGCCTTCCGGTAGGCATGTCCGACCTGCCAGGGCTGGCCAGCCAGTTCGTAGGCTTTTGCGGCGTTCTCATGGGCCTTTGCGGCCTCCCAGGGCTGGCCAGCCAGTTCATAGGACGTTGCGGCTTGTCCATAGGTCTTTGCGGCCTGTTCGGGCTGGCCAGCCAGTTCGTAGGCCTTTGCGGCCTGCCCATAGGTCTTTGCGGCCTGTTCGGGCTGGCCAGCCAGTTCGTAGGCCTTTGCGGCCAGTCCATACGCGTTTGTGGCCTGCTCCTGCTGGCTCCTCTGTTCGTAGACCTCTGCGGCCAGCTCATACGCCTTTGCGGCCTGTTCATAGGCTTTTGCGGCCTGCTCGGGCTGGCCAGCCAGTTCGTACTCCTTCGCGACCCGTCCATAGGCGTTTGCGGCCAGCTCGGGCTGGCCAGCCAGTTCGTATGCCTCTGCGGCCAGGTCATACGCCTTTGCGGCCAGCTCGGGCTGTCCAGCCCGAGCGTAGGCCTCTGCGGCCAGCTCATACGCCTTTGCGGCCCACCCGAGCTGACCAGCCCGGGCATAGGCCTCTGCGGTCCGCTCGTAGGAGGCGCCGACGCACTCATCTGCATGCTTCCGCTCGGCCTGTATCTGATCTACCAGATAAGACAGATCGTCGTGGGTCAGATACTCTGAAAGCTCGTCGTTTGCATCGTTTCCGGTTTCGGCACGGTCTAACAGCGCCTGCTGTCCGGTGTACGGGAGCAACTTAGCCAGTTGGTCTCGCGCATCGCCTTGATCCCCGGGAATCAAGGAAGTATCTACAGCACTTTTCTCAGCCTGCTTATAGAGGGCCAAGGTGGCGAGAGCATCCAGCGCTTCGGCTTTGTTCCCGGCATGGAAGGCCCAGTCGCAAAACCGGTCCAAGAAGCTCATGCGGGTGATGGACCGATGGGCGTACTTTACGGAATCGACGCTCGAAAAATTCACCGCTCCGAGGACATCGGCGATGGTGATCGCGCGCTGCTCGGATACGAGGGGCGAACGATAGCTGCTGATAGCGATACTAGAAGAGGAACTCATAGGCGGGGGCCCCAGATGGAACTGCTGTAGTTTTACCCTAACCCGAGCGTTGATTCTTTAGGTTTTCTCCGCACGCATCGAAAATCGTAAGCGGTCAGCGAACCCACACCTTGCGCCGTAACGCGAGGTCGCTTAGTAGTCAGGGAACTGATCTTTGAGCGGGCTTGCCGAGCCTCCACGGCAGCAGGGCTTCATGATTATCGGCGGTCTTCGCGTAAGGCAGCGTCGTGAATAGATCGACGAGATACCGGTACACGTCGACGTCATTCGCCTTGCAGGTTTCGATCAGCGAAGACAGGTTCAGGCTCGCCTTCGCACCCGCCACCATGCCGCTGAAGAGCCAGTTTTTTCCTTTTATAGAAGGGCTTCTGTAACCACAGCTATCCACAGGTCTTAGTCATGGGAGGCTTGGATGAATTAGGCATGCTGCATAGGTGGCAATGATGCCGCGCCCTCGCATTTTGCGGGGAGACGGCATCATCGCAATGTGCTCTCGGCGACGTGACCGATAGCGAACCATCCATAACTACAGCGCTTGCAGCAAGCGAAGAAGGTCATCCTTGCGCCGATATCGAAGTGGCTTGCTCGACGGTGATCGGAATGCCTTCAGTGCCCGGCCCTGAACTGCAAGCTTACGCCGCTCGGTGAAGCCGATGCGCGTAAGCGAGGCGCCGGGTCGCCCGGGAAGTAACGGCTCCTCAGACGTTCAGGGATATTGCCGAAGCCAACGCTTGAGTTCTCTCGCGGTGTCGGGCCATAGCGGGACCGAACGCTCCTTGCGAAATGAGCACCCATGTAGTGGGCCCGAGCATGAGGTCGGACACACGCATACCGATCAGCTCAGAAACGCGGGCCCCGGTGTTGTAATGTAGGCAGCATGACGTGGTCGCGTTGCCGCTTTCAGGTGCTGACATCGGGAGCGGCAAGAAGAGCCTCAATGTGCTCGCCAGACAAAAATCCGACGAGCGGTTGCTCGAATCGCTTCATGGGAATCGCAAGTACGGATCGTGCCAAGGACAGGGCCGACGGCTCTGCGAACGAAGCGTGGCGGCAAACCTGGCATTCCGGCTACGAATTGAATTGTGTCGGTCCTGGTCCAGGTATTTAAGGAACTCGAGGATGAACGGGGCGTTCAAGTTCCTCGATGGTGAGATCGCTGGGCAGCTTGTGTAAGCGTTGATGCGCGAAGGCCAGCAGCAGTCGGAAACTGTCACGATAGGCCGCCTCAGCGCATGGGCTCGCGTGTCGTTGCTGAAGCAAACGTTCCGTGAAGAATTTCTGCAACAGGACCGGAAAGGACTGCGCTGCTGATATGTTCATGATGAACCTCTGCGATGGCGCACAAAGCGTTGGGCTGCGATTGCCAGGAGCTCGGGCGAGGCTGTTTCGTACCAGTACGTGTCGATGACTTTGGCATGCCCAAGGTACGTCGACAGCGCAAGAATGTTGCGGTCGACGTCCACCCCTTGCGCGTACCAATCCTGCAATCGATGGCAAACTAACGAATGTCGCATTCAAGACTCGCGGTCGCGTTTGCGGGCATTTCGGCGCATCGCTGCTGCAGTCGTAGGGTGTATCGGCACCCACCGTGACTTGCCAAACTGAGCACTCCGGATATGTAACACCCGCTTCTCGAGATCTACATTCGAACGAGTCGGCCCCGTCGCTTCCGAGATGCGCAGTCCGGTCGCTGCGATCAGTCCGAAAATTGTCCTGCAGCTCGCACTGCGCAGACCACGGGGTGGATAGAGACCGTCGAAGCTGCCAGCAAATCCAGGACTTCATCATCGGTGAAAATATGCGGTGCCAGTCGATGATGGGCACGTCCGAACAGATATCGCGGCGGGAACTCGGTTGCCGGATCGAATTGCCGGCAGTACGCGGCAAAGCGGCGAAGCACCTCGATTCTGCGGGCCGCCGTTGACCGCCGTCCGGTGCCGGAGTTGCTGGCCCACTGAGCGGCGAATTTTATCGTCAGCCTACCGTTTTGGCCGATCCGTTCGGCAAAGCGCGCGAAAATCAAATCCGGCTCGACGACCGACGTTGAGGTAATCGTGGATCCAGGTGGAGAAAGATGTGTGTACGCTCATGATCGCTTCCCTGGCCATCGAAGCGCCACGCGACGAAGGGCTTGAAGGGTGACCTTCGCATAAATCTTCGTGGTATCGCGACAACGATGAAGCAACAGATCGCCGATCTCATTTGAATGAACGCCGCCTTGCGCCATCCGGCAAGCCATGGTGTGCCGGAAAATGTGGGTGCCGCTGCGCGTTTCCGCAAACCGCAACGCGCAGCGGCATAACGAAGTGCGTTACGGACAATATCCTGGTTGGCTGTGGCGGTGATCGATGGAGAACAAATACCTCGCGTCGCGCAGTATTTGACGCCCACGCTGCGGGTACTCGGAGATCGCGTTACCGGTCAGTCTTGGAAGCGGGACGATGTCGATCCGTTTGCCCTTGCCGTGTATCGTCAATGTTCCACCTCGCCAGTCGATATCATCGAGACTTAGACCCTGCCACTTCTGCGCGCCGCAAGCCAAGATCTAGAAGACAGCGCGTCATGGCGTAATCGCGCATGCCAGTAGCACTGCTACGATCGAACCCCTTGAGCAGTTGCCTGACTTCGACAGACGAGAGGGCCTCGGGCAATCCGGAGAGACGTAGATAGCGTGAAGCAGGAAGTCCGGTTTCATCTTGGCCGGTCGGCGCATTGACTCAAGATTTTTGCTACCGAGCGGCGGCTGTTGCCTCATGTAGTTTCAACACGACGGGAATTGACCGAGGCAGTCGGTGAGCGGCACCGCCGTTCGGACCGGAATGAGAAGCGCGAGATACTGGACGAGTTTGTTCAGGTAACCGGCTATCACCGCAAGCACGCCATCCGCGTTCTGTGCCGGGAGCCTCAACCTCCGAGGGCGAGGCCCGGCCCGCAACGGCGTTAGGACGATGAGGTGCGGGATCCCTGATCACGCTATGGGAAGCCGCCGACCGGATCTGCGGCAAGCGCCTGAACGCGCTCATCCCTACGCTGATCGACTCGATGATCCGGCATGGTCACCTGACCCTATCGAAGCAACTGCGCCAACGCGTAAATCAGATCAGCGCCACGACCATTGACCGGCTGCTGCGTGACGTCCGCGAACGGGCCTTCGCCGGTCAGCGCCGGCGCGCTGGTGGGGTCGGCAACGCAATTCGCCGCGCGGTGCCGATCCGCACGTTCGCCGACTGGAGAGATCCTCTACCCGGCCATCTCGAGGTGGATTTCGTCGAGCATTGCGTTGGCACCAAGATTGACGGCGACTTCGTGCACAGCTTCGTGGTGACAGACATCGCGACCGGATGGACCGAGTGCCTGGCCATGCCGTATCGCAGCGGTGCATTCGTTCTTGCGCACATCAAGCGCGTTAGCCGTGCCTTGCCGTCTCCGCTGCGCGGTATCGATTGCGATAACGATAGCGCATTCATGAACGAGGCCATATTCGATTTCTGCAAAGCGACGGGTATCGAACCGACCCGCTCGCGACCCTACAGGAAGAATCACCAGGCCTAGGTTGAGCAGAAGAATGGCTCAGTCGTGCGCCGCCTCGTGGGGTATGGCCAGTTGCGTGGACCTGATGCTACCGAAACCCTCGCTTCCCTCCAAGAGGTGTCGCGGCTGTACATCAACTTCTTCCAGCCGTCATTCAAGCCGAAATCGAAAACACGCCACGGTGCACGGGTGACCAAGCGCTACGAAGCGCCTCTGACTCCCCTTGAGCGGGTCTCGCGGTCGGCGTCGATGCCCGAGTCAACGAGGCGCAGGTTGCGTACGCGGTTTCGGGCGCTAGCTCCATTGGACTTATTACGCCGCATGCGCGAAGCACAGCAGCACGTCGCACAATGCAGCGCATCGGGTACGGCGCCGATGGAAACACAAACGGCCGATCAGATCCCCCTCGCTAACTTCCTGGCGAGTCTTGGAACAGCATGGCACGAAGGAGAGGTTCGAGCGACGCATCGCCGAAAGGCGCACGTCGCACACACCTGGCGCAGCCGTGAAGATCCGTTCGAGAATACAGCAATGGCTTGAGAGCGAGCCCGGGATTACGGCAAAGAAGCTGCATGAACGCCTCATCGCGATGGCTCCGGCGATGTATTCCAGTGCCCAGCTGCGGACCCTGCAGCGCCGTGTGAAGGCATGGCGCTCGAACCGTGCGAGAGAACTGGTCACGAGGATACTTGGTGATGCGGATGCGGTGAAGGCTGGTTCCGCTACGCAGCGCCAGCCTTCACCGCGAAACAATCAGGCAGCGACAATTACCCGGGAGTAACATCATTCCGTGAGGCAGCACGACCGGACTTCCTGCTTGACGCTATCCACACGCCCGGCGCTCGATTGGCGATTACATTAGTCTGTACAACCAGAGACGACCTAATTCGAGTCTGCAAGACTGCGCGCTGGATGAGGCCTACTTCGCGACGCTACCTGCGATTACATTGGTGGCATGATCTGCAATGGACTAGTCTAAAAGTAGACAGTGGTCGGTTTCTCGTGCCGATGCGCGTTCGTGCATAGAGCGTAGCCCGAGGCGGTAACGCGCGCGGCGAACCGCAAGCAGTAGTCCACCATGACTCAGGAACAGAAAGTCGTCCGCGCCAAGGTCGGCATGCTCGAACTGGCGCAGCAACCGGCAATGTCAGAGCTAGGGCTGCAGCGTAATGGGACCTTCCCGCGACAGCTTTCACCGCTTCAAGGGACAGTACGTCCGTTGCCAAAGAACCGCGTGGGATCCACAGGTCGAGGCGGCGGCGGTCGAACTGGCTCTGGAACTGCCTGCCCACGGCCAGATCCGTATTGCCAACGAAGTCCTCAAGCGCCACGCCCTGAGCGTCTCACCGCAGGGTGTGCGCGGCGTCTGGCTGCGTCACGATCTCGAGACCATGCGCGAGCGCCTGATCCGCCCAGGAAGGACTGGTGCCGACCGAATCGCAGCTCACCGCGCTTCAACGTGCCAAACTGGAAAAGGAAACGCATGGCGACTTCGAACTGGGATGCCCGGCTACTTCGGCGCACAGGACACCTTCCATGTCTGCACGCCCAAGGGCCTGGGCCGCGTCTAACAGCAGATTTGTCGATTCCTACTCGAAAGTGGCGTTTGCCAGCCTCTACGATCGCAAGACGCCGCTGCGGCGGCTGCTCTGCTCAATGATCGCGTCGTACCGTTCTTCGACAGCTACGGCATCGCGCTCACACGCGTGCTCACCGATCGGGGCAGTGAGTATTGCGGCAACCCCCAAGCGTCACGAATACGAACTTTACCTGGCCGTCGAGAACATCAAATCACACCCGTT
>NZ_JARESO010000117.1:0-8817 GCF_046030175.1 Paraburkholderia sp. RL17-373-BIF-A | reverse complement strand
AATCCTTAGCATTTCATAGCCGTTGGTTGCCGCTTCTCGGTAGGTTACTGCAGTCAAGACCTTCGGAAATGCGCAGCTGAAGCGCGATTTCGCCATCCGCAGATAGTGGCTAGGATTTTGGTATGTTCCACCGCTTTGCTGATAGGACGATCCTGTTGTATCCGAAATCAGGGCACGGTAACCGACGGGGCTATCGCAGGAAATGGACTGTGCCAGTCCATCCAGTCATATGAGTCACTGTGGTGCGCCCATGACCAGTTCCTTGCCGGAGCAGGATTGAT
Organism: Paraburkholderia sp. RL17-373-BIF-A; assembly: GCF_046030175.1. Taxonomy (NCBI): domain Bacteria; kingdom Pseudomonadati; phylum Pseudomonadota; class Betaproteobacteria; order Burkholderiales; family Burkholderiaceae; genus Paraburkholderia; species Paraburkholderia sp. RL17-373-BIF-A. Next base: position 8,536 of record NZ_JARESO010000117.1, on the reverse strand, counting down.
CACATCGATGATATCGTTCGCCGCCGCACCCGCGTCGCGCCGATCACTCGTACCACTTCGGTGATCAATATTTTGAGAATTCGTGTGGTCGTAAAACATGATTATCTCCTTTGACAGCTTGACATACACAACTACCTGCGGCAACCGTACGAGACGGAAGGGTTCTGTCGGGGCACCGAGTTCTGACGACCGACAGGCTGAGCGAGGTACAGCACGTTGCCCAGGCAATGGCCTTCAGTTTCATCGTGCTGGACGCTGGCCACGGATATTGTCGGCGCCCGCGGTGGGCATCCGACGTCTGCGGCCGGGCACGTCCGCGCGATGATCTGCGTCCTGTATTTTTTCCGGGCGCCGCCAGAATACGCACGAAAAAAATCCGGCAAGGACTGTCTGCATCACCTCATCGCTCGCCGTCTGCGGATCGCATACTCTGGAGAACTGCACACCATCGCGTAGGCTCACCAAGCCGAGCGCGAGCGCGTCCGCCTGCAGGGGCAACGGCGCGCTCCGAAACCGTGCGGATGTACGCGCTCATCTGGTCGAGCTTTTCGTGCCGGAACGCGTTAAAGCGCTCCTGAAACCCGGCGTCCCGATACGCGAGTAGTTTGGCTTCGACCCAAAGCAGAAAGAAGTCTCGATCACGAAAATACCGGCTGTAGTGTGCGATGGCGCGCGCCGTCATTTCGGCGGGCGTGCCGCCCTCTTCCATGATCGCCCGCAGATTGACCTGCGCGCTATCGTGATCCCGGCGCAGCAACTCAAGCAGCAGCTCCGGCTTACTGTCGAAGTTCGAGTAGAACGCACCGCGCGTGTAACCGGCCGTCTCGGCGATGTCCATCACACTTGTAGCGGCCACCCCCTTTTTGACGAACGTCTTCCGCGCAGCCTCAAGCAGGCTCTCTCTCGTCTGCTCCCTGCGCTGAGCATGTGTCAGGCGTTCCCGTTTCATGGCATTACGTACCGGTCAGATCGCCATCTGCGGCGCAATCACATGCGCGTGCGTGTCAGACGACGGATTTCGCAATGATTCTCTCGACAAGGGATTTGACAATGTCTGGCCCCAACCTCGGCGGTTCGCGTAAACTCCGGGTTGCTGAAGCGACCGAGGATGTCGATCGAACCGTCGGCGAGCATTTCGCGCAGTTGAAGGAACGTCTTTTCCGGGGCGTGATCGGTGGCCACAATCTTTCGTCCAACCTGATCGGCTTCGTTCGCAACCTCTGTCGAGGATTGGACGCACATACGGCTTATCTTCGCGAACAGACTGGCGAGAGCAGCAAAGTCCGGCTCATCGTGCTGAAGCGCGTGGACATAGCAACGCAACGCATCCTCGATGAACTCCTTATAGAGGTCTTGCCGGCGCACGCGGTCGCGCGCAAGCCACTTTTGCCTTAGCCTGCGTTCGTTGCGTGACAACGGATGTCAGGGCGGCGATCGATGCCCCGAACGGTGCCGCCATTGCTGACAGGAGTGTTGTGTTCATCATGTTGCCTCGGCGAGCTCTATCAACCTGCTGAATTTGATCCAGCTCTGGCTTTCTGCCAGGGTAATCGAGGGCGTGAAAATGCCGTTGCTCGACGACGCACACGAACTCACCTCGCGCGCCGGCTGGAGGTCGCGTCGACCAGCGCTCCGAGATAAGTCGAGCGAAGTCCGCACAGCGCGGCGCAAGGCGCGTGTCCCGGAAACGGAGCTGCGCGAGTTCAACGGCCTCATGCCAAGTCACTCCAGTTAGTGAGTGACGCCACGAACGGCTTGACCTCAGAGCTGCGATTGACCCCAGTATCGAGGGCTCTGCACAATCGTTTCTCACACGCCCCGTGCACGCTTCTGCGGTACATGCATGATGTTCCCGGCAACTTCCCGACTGCGCGCCAGCCACGTGGCTGAGTCCATGACACCGCCTTCCAGAGTGACATCGGCTACTCTCAACAATGACATTAAACTCACTATTGAGATTTATGTCAATATGACCGATAAAGTTTACACTGAGGGGAAGGCAAAAGGTGAACCGTCATACCGAACAGCGGAACGACGGGACGCGGAAGCGCCCATCCCGGACGCACAAGTGACAGGCACCGAAACGGGCGGGAGTCGAAGCGGACGTCGGCAGCCTGGTGCGGCAAACGAAAACACTCACTGATGCTGCACGCTGCGTGTCGCCATGTAATATCGAACCGTCCCGCATGCAGGCGACCAGGGTCCTGCCTGCGCAGCCCGTGCGGAGCACGGCGCAAGCCTCGCGCCGTCCTGCCATCTCGATGTGGCACGCCCCTTTCTTCATCTGCGGTCCAGCCAACGCTCCCTTGGAGCGTAACCGCAGCCATCTTTAGAATGTATAACGAGGTCCAAATGCGTGATGAGCGGATTCGTATGGATGTGCAGCTTCGTCATGCCGCGCATACCCGTGGCATTCAATGCCTCGGTCGTGATCGGGGTCGACGTCGGGATAAAAGTCACGCTGGCCTTGATTCCAAGATGCTTGCTGAGCGCGAGGTCGAATCCGATCTCGAACGTCGGGTTCCACGAGGGGCTGAGGGCGCAGGTTGTGGGGACTGCTGCTGTCGGCGCGACTCAAGCCGGGCAGCACCGGGCATCTGGACGAGATGTTCGCGACGCTGCGGGATGAGCCGTATCTGTCGTGACGTGCGGTCGACGAGCATGGCGCCGAACTCGACGTGCTGGTGCAAAAGCGGCGCGACAAGGCCGCGGCAAAAAGCGCCCTTTCCGGCGGGTGCTTCGTTCAAATTCGGTGCCGCGCAAAATCGTTACCGACCAGCTGCGCAGTAATCGGGCGGCGAAGGCTGATATTCCCGAGCTCGCTCATGTGAAGCACGTTTTCGTCAAAGCGGCGGCACGCGTGAACAATCGCGCCGAGAACAGATCCTAGCCGACCCACAGGCGCGACCGCCAGATGTGCGACTTTCGCGATGCACGTCGCACGCAGGCGTTTCTCTCATGCTTCTGCCCGATCCGTAGCACTTCGCGCTGCCCAGACATCGGATGAACGCGGGCATGTCATCGTGCCATACTTAAAGAACGCTTCGCCATATGGCATGGTTGGACTGTTTCTTCCGCAGTCGAGAAAGCTATCTGATAAGGATAACTACGCTTGAGCCACGCAGGTGGTCCACGCTCGTCAACTTGACAGGGCCCCCGTGGGAAGCAAGATCGCGCGCCCTTTCATGTGCCGGGCAGTGTGCTCGAACGCCAGGTCTGCATTGGGAAAAGGTACCGAGACGCCCACGGGCAACGTCAGCGCGCCCCTCGTGAGGAATTGGTACAGCATGTCGAGAGCGCCTTCGTCCGGTTGGAAGATGATCCAGCGGTAGCGTGCGCCCTTTGCGTTGGCCAGCGATTGCATAAACCGCCAGTCTTGGCGTGAACGCCAGGCTCCCGACAGAAGACCGCGGCGGTCGATGTTCCCCAGGAGGGGATGAACGGTCGTGACGTATCCCAAGGCTCCTTGCCGGAGGCGGCCGAGAAGGTTTGCCTCATCCTCCCAGGCGCCGAAATTCAAGGCGGCGTCGAAATGATCGGGCAGTTCCTCCAGCCGGCAGCAGGTTCTGTCCCATACGGCCGTCGCGCCGAGATTCCGGCAGAGGTCAATATTTGCCGTGCTGCAGATGGCGGTGACTGAAGCTCCCCAGGCCCCAAGGACCTGAAGCGCCAACTGGCCGAGCCCCCCAGATGCACCGTGCACCAGCACGTTCCGGTCCTTTGCATTGCCTTCACTGATTCCCGCGCCGCGTAGGGCCAGCCAGAGCGTGGTAAAAGTATATGGAAAAGCCGCCAGTGCCTTGGAAGCAAGCCCGCCGGCCGCCGGCCGTACCAGGCGAGCGTCCACCGTCAGGTGCGTGGCATGCGCACCGCCCTTCTTGCCGGTAGGCACCAACCCCATGATCCTGTCGCCCGGTCGCCACGGGCTGATACCGGCGCCCACGGAAACGATCTCTCCGGCAAAATCGTTGCCGAGGACCAGAGGAAACTTTCCTGCCCCCTTGAGGCTCAGGAGACGCCGGCCGTACCCTTTGGCGCGCTTGACGTCGATGGGATTGACCGATGTTGCCTCGACCCGGACCAGCACCTCGCCTTTTCCCGGTCGGGGCATCGCGGTCTTTTGTGTCTCCAGCTGGATGAGGTCCGCCGGTCTCAGGCAAAGCAGCTTCGTTGCGGTGCTCATGATCGCGCGACCTCCGCGCCGTTGGTCGACCGGGCGAGGCTGACTTCCCCCAGATAAACGCTTTCACCCAATTCGCATTTGCGCCAGGCGTTGCCGAGGGCATGACGGATTTCGACCCGGTAGATGCCGCTGCCCCTGGCCAGGCCGCCGAACCGGAAATCGCCGAAGCCGTCCGAGACGGTTTCGGCCAGCTTCTCGTTGCCGACGTACAAGGCCACCGCCGCATCCGTGACGCACTCGATCACGTCTCCCATCCGGGCGCTGACGCTTCCGCCGATGAAGCAGGTTTCCCAACGCTCGAGGCCGCTGTACCAGACGCGAGGCTTCGTGCCCAGGTTGGGCCGCAGTCCCTTGAGCCCCTCGCGCCGGGCCTTCTCGGCCATCTCTGCGTCATCCAGCCTGACCGTCTCGAAGACATCGGTGGGGCATGACTGCTGGCAACGCGGCTCGGGCCACCCCTGGTCGAGCAGATGGGCATCGAAGATCCAGATCTGCGGCAGTTGCAGCTCTTCATTCCAGACGATCGCCTTGTACGGGCACGACTTCACGATGTCTTTCCGGCCCCGCGCCTTGTCCGGGTCGATAATGACGATGCCGTCGGCACGCTTGCGAATGGCGCTACCGCCCACACGCATACACGGCGCTTCGTCGCAGTGGTTGCACATGACCGGCAGATACGTAGTCTCGACCATATGGGAGTCGCCCTGAACACGGCGCAGGATGCGCACGGGGCTGTCGGCGTTGGCCGCGGCGGGCGCGGCATAACCGGGGAAGTCGTTGCCGACGTGCTCGTCCCGCGCGGCAATGACGCAGTTCTGGCAGTTCTCGCAACGCCCGACTTTGATAACCAGATTCCACTTGCTCATTCTCTGTTCCTCACGCTGCGCGACCGAGCATGAACGCCTCGGCACTTCTCCATTTTTCGACCTGCACCAGACAGGAGTTAGGGCTCATGCTGCTCGTGCCGGCGGTTTGAGGCCGGTCGGGGGTCAGCATATTCATGCAACCGCCGATTTCGACGCGCTCGCCATCGATTTCAATCAGTTTGAATTCGGCGCTTGCCTCGTACGACTTGACAACTCCCGCGTTGACCAGCGGCGAGACGTCGGCCGCACAGATCACTGCGCCGCGGTCGTTGTAAACCTTGACGAGGTCGCGATGGGCAATGCCTCGAATGGCCGCGTCTGCCCGGCTAAGTCTCAGCAGCCAGAAGCGGTGCCCGCCGATCAGCGCGCGATGGTCCTCGATGCTGTTGACCGAGGAGTTCTTGCCGTCGCAATGGGTATGGAAGCTGTAACGGCTGTGAGTGGCAATCAACTGCAGCGGGTAGCGCTGAGCCAGGTCCGAGCGCAGCCCCTCCCAGGAGGGGATATATCGATTGAGCGGCGGCCGCTCGGGATTGTCCGCAGTGTGGCGCTTCAGCAACTCAGGCACGAACTCCAGCTTGCCGCTCGGCGTCTGCAGGCCCATGCCGAATTTTTCGGCGAACTGTGACGGCAGCGGATGCGGTTCCTGCAGGTCCTTTCGCCGGCCCTCCGCGAACCAGCGCATATCCACGGGATGACGCAACTCGGGCTTTTCCGCGGGCACGACGAAATAGCCCTTGCGGCAGAACTCACGCCACGAAATGTGATCGGGCAGATCCGACGAGTCGAAGACCCGCTTGACCCAGTCAAGCTCGCTGCATCCCTCGGTGAACACCCCGCCCAGGCCCAGCCGCGTCAGGATGGCGGTGAAGATGTCGTAGTCGGAGCGGGACTCACCCAAAGGTTCGATGCACTTGTGCTGCAGCGTCATCACGCGATGATTGACCGTGCCATGCCCATGGTGCGCATAGCCGCCGGAATTCGACCATTCGCCGATGTCCCAGCGCTCCAGCGCAGTGCACGCAGGCAGGATGATGTCGGCAAACTGGGCCTCGCCCTCCATCCAGATCGACTGGTTGACCACGAACTCGATGCTGGGGTGCCGGTAGGCGTCGGCCCAGCGTCCGGAATTCGTCACCGTGCTGAAGGCGGATCCGCCGTAACGATAGATCATGTGGATCGGCGAATACCCGGGCATGGGGTAGCTGAACGGCGCAAACTGGGCTTCCTGCGACATGCCGTCCCAGAGGTAGCCCGTGGCATGGCCGTTGATGATGGCGTCGGGCAGTTGCTGCCGCGGGACCATTTGCTTGACGGGATTCATGGTCAGGATGTGCGGCATGCGCTGGTAGTTGTTGACCGCATTGGCGGTCCACGCCAGGTCGCCGGAAATACCGCCGTCCGCATAGCCGGGGAAGTAGAAATGGAGGTCATGGGGCGCACCCACTTCAAGACAGCCGAAATTGACCCCCGGCTTCCCCCAGCCCTGCATCGCCATCATCATGATCATGCAGCGCGCCCATTGCGCTCCGGTCGCGCCGCGGGCCGCGCCACCGAATCCCGCGCCGGTCATCCCGACGGCCAGATGGACCTTCCTGTTTCCCCATAGGCGCGCAAGCGCACGGACGTCCTTGGCGGGCACGCCGGTCTCGCTCTCCTGCCACTCAGGAGTCTTGGGAACGCCATCGGTATCGCCGAGAAGATAGGCCCTCCACTCGTCGAACCCGGTCGTGCGGGTGGCGACGTAATCCTTGTCGTACAGGTCCTCCACGGCCCACACATACATGATGGCGCTGGCGAGAGCAGCGTCGGTTTGCGGTCGGACCGGAATCCAGCGCCCGCCCAGCAATTGGGCGGTCGGATTGCAATGCGGGTCGATATGAACGAACTCGATGCCGAGCTCCTTGGCCCACAGGCGCCGCGGCGTCCCCTCGAATCCCGCATAGGCGCCGTTGGTGCTTTCGGGGTCGCAGGACCAGAAGACGATCATGTCGGCTTCCTTGAGGCAATCCTCGACGCCGCCATAGCCGGATGGCACGCCGATGCGCATCGAGTTGCCGAAATGATGCATGGCGCCCCAGTACCAGCCTTCCCAACTGTCCGGATTTGCGGCGACCCGGGTGAAGCCGATCAGGTTGGCAAAGCGCGTCAACGCGCTGAGGTAGTAGCCCACATTGCCCCACTGGTGATGGGACGATAAGGGGAAGGTAATGGAACCAGGGCCGTGAACGCGCTTCTGCCGATTGATTTCTTTGGTGAGAATGTCCAGGGCCTCGTCCCAACTGATGCGCACATAGCCAGACTTACCCCGGTTCTGGGGATTGCGTTCACCGTCAGGGTCGAAATCGACCCTCTTCATCGGATGAAGGATGCGCTTGTCGGAGTAAACGAGCGACTTGAGCGTCAGGGCGTGGGGCGCGACCAATGCGCGCCGTGGCGGGCTGAAGCGGCGTCCGCGCGCCTCAATCACCCAGCTTGGCGCATCCGTGCTGTCCAGATCGATGGGGGTGACCCGAACGACGCGGCCGTCCTTCACGTAGACGAACAGAGGGCCGCCGTTGGTACAGGTGGTGTAGCGGCGGGTGCCGTCGCGCATGGGCCTGCCCATCGGCAGGCTGATGGTCTGCATCATGCTCAGGGTTTGCAACAGCCACACCAGGAGTTCGTCCGCGCCCTCAGTGACCACCTTGAAGTTCTTGGCCGCGTGGATGATTTCGCCCTGGTCCGGATTGGGGGAAAGGAACTTCAGGGCGGTGGCCACATCCTTGAAGACCATGCGCACGTCGGGCCGCCGATGCCTGCCGGCGCGCGACCGAACGCGCCCGTTCGTGAACGTGATGACGCGACCGATGCTTTCATCCATGAGTCCGATCCAGGCCACGAGATTGCGCTCCTTCAGGCGATCACGATAGGCGGGAAAGCGGCGTGCCGTTAGGTCAAGGACCTTGGGCAAGGCAAAAAGAATGGTCTTGAGGACCTGTCGTTTCATTATTCAATCCAAAGAGAAGCTTTGCTGCGCAAGCGGTGACATGACGACATGACTGACCGCTTCCCCGCTCGCCCGAGCAGCCCGGACGAGCGTGGTCATGTCGGCTGCTGTGGGTCAGAGACCCGGCATCGCCCGGCCCCTTTGCAGCGGCGTGTGTCGCAATATGTGTAATCGACCGTGAGGTCGCGGATCGCAGCCAGGTCCGGATGGCGAAAAATAACGTCCATGTCTTTAATGAGCGTTCAAACCTCTCGATTGACGCATTGACGACCTGTGCACGCTAGAACGTATAGGCGACGTTCAGGAAGACGTTAAGTGGATTGAGCCGGAGCGTCGATTTGGAAACGATCTGCGTTCCCGTCGCGGTCTGCCCGTATAACGTAAGGTGGGTCTTCACCGGAACGTAGCCGAGAGAGGTTCCGACTGACCAGTGTTTTGTAATCGCGTAATTTGCCCCGACCTCGAATACAGGATTCCATGATGAACTGAGTGTCGCAC
>NZ_JARESO010000116.1:0-9213 GCF_046030175.1 Paraburkholderia sp. RL17-373-BIF-A | reverse complement strand
GTATAGCGAAGTAGAAAGCTCAATTTGACATAACTTTAATTTTACATAACATAATTTATCAACATTTTCGATGTAGCGGCTTCATGTAAATGTCGTGTTCTAGCCAGATAGAAATGTCGTGTTTTTGAACGCTGGCATGCTGGTCGGTCCGTTGCGAGATTTCGGAGTCGGCCATGTGTCCAGCCACACTGGTGACATTGAACATGCGCGAACTCGACCGTTTGAAGGTCATCCAGGCCATTGTCGACATGGGCCTCAAGCCTGGTCGCGCGGCCGAACGTCTGGGCTTGACCGTGCGTCAGGTTGAGCGCCTGGTGATCCGCTATCAGGAATCCGGTGCGGCGGGACTGGCCTCGCGCAGACGTGGCCGTTCCGGCAACCGGAAGCTGGACGAAGGACTGGCTCAGCGCCGGGTGTCGCAAGGTTGCGGGTCCAACTCTGAAACGGGCTCAGTGCACCAGATAAGGTGCCGACCTCAACCACCGCTGCCTCGTCATCGTATTCCTTCCCGGATCCGCCTGCAGCAGTCATGCGCTTCATCCTTCGGAGTCGGGCAAAAACCCAATGAATCACTCTCAAGAGTTGGGGCCTTCACAAAACCCGGGGCGGTTCAAAGACGGAGGTACACAAAGATCTCCGCAGAACGACGAGAAGTTCCCACGTGGTGTTATCCGCTTTGCAAGGCAAGGCTCGAGCGACTCACGCGATAGGAACTATTGGACCGACAGTAGAAGCGATGTCCATTGACTTCACACTCGAAGCTGCCGATCGCGCACATTCCGCAGGAGCGTAAGTTGAGGCCAACGCTGCCGAATCAGATGCCCCCATCGGAAAGCACGCTCTGCTCCGAAGAGGTCTGGCTAGGTCGGGCGATCTCGCTCTCCCGCCATCGGTTAGTCGGCAAGGCCGCGCATGTCGGGGACTGTGGGATTGACTGTCGACACAGTCAGGCATTCTAACATTCTACGACGCCTAGGCTGCGCGCCCAGTTGCTCAGTTCCGCTGCGTTGTGAGCGTCAAGTTTGCGCATTAGATTAAGACGGTGGGTCTCGACCGTTTTGAGACTGATTGACAACAGCTCGGCGATCTCGCGATTACGCCGGCCTTCTGCGACCAACTTCAATACTTGTCGCTCCCTCAATGTGAGTGCCGTCTCACCCTGCGACCGGTGACTTGTGTCTGGCGTCTCCAGACAGAGCGATGGGTCAATATAACGCTTGCCAATTGCTGCGTGCTGCAGTGCCGCAAGCAACACCTGCTGGGAGCTTTGCTTAAGCACATATGCCACGGCCCCCGCCGCGATAGCCGCGCGACTTCGGTGCATCTCCGTGGCGGCGGTGAGCACTACAATACGCAAAGTCTTCCATCGACGGACCAATTGTTGAATAACATCAACGCCGTCCATGCCCGGTAAGCTAAGGTCCAACAATACCAGGCTCGGGTTCAATCGCTGGCACGCCTCTCGAACGTGCAGTCCATTCGAGACAGAACCCACGACCTCATACCGGGGTTGCTGTGAAAGTAGATGACATATGCCTTCGACGACCAATAAGTGGTCTTCGACGATCAAAATGCGCACGGGCGGAGGGACAAACATGCCAAGCGCTCCTTGAACCGCCCCAAAGATTCTGAGGCATTTTTGAGTCGAGCGACCATGCGTACGCAAGGAATCGCCGACATACGGTGCAGAGGCTGCAGCAGGTAAGTCTGCATATGCATGCTCGGTGGTAAAACATCGATTGCGAGGAATATTTATAGCGGTAATGGAAGCCTGTCTACATCACGCCTTATTCTTGAGTGCTCTCGTCGGTCGGGGCCACGTCACGCAGATCGACTAACGACCGGCATCACCAAGAGATTCCGCTCCAACCACATCACGTAGAAGATAACTAGTGTGCATTGCCATGTCCCGGATCTCCTGAAACATCTTCAAGATTGGAGTTGGTCGGAAGACAAGAGCGGTTCAGAATCTCGATTTCGCTTTCGATCAATTGAGCGATTGTTTCACGCACGTGGGGCGGGAGCGAGTCGTTGTGTTCAGTGTACTCTTCTAAGTATCGAACGGAGTCATACAACGGCCGCAATCCCGCTTGCCCGGTGAGTCCTTTAAGCGTATGAAGCAAGAAAAGGAATTGCTTCTCATCCTGCGCCGAGAGAGCCTCTTTCAAGCGCTTGAAGTACACTCGAAGTTCACTAATGAGGCGTACAGATCGTGAGTCGTCCTTGGGCAGCATCGGTTGTCGGCACTGCGGATTAGGTGCCAGCTCCATGCCCCTGGACAACTGCAGATCGGCCGCAAGATCGAGCGCACGTGCCAAGATGACCAACGTGACTGGCTTGGTCAAGAACTCGTTGAAACCAGCCGCCACCATTCGTTCACGCTCCCCCGCTTGTGCTTTCGCCGTAAGAGCGACAATGGGACAATCTGGATCTAACATGCCACTTGTCTCGTCACGCCACAGCGATACGATCTCGATGCCTGACAGCGTTGGCATGCGCAAGTCCATCAGCACCAGATCAAATACATGCGTTCCGCCCAAAATCAACGCTCCTTCCCCACCCGCGGCTTCCCATACTTGATGCCCTTGTAGTCTCAGCATTTGACCGAGGACGTTGCGATTGATGTCAACGTCGTCGACTATAAGCACCTTCAACGCCCACGCTGATATAGGAACTTCTCTATCGACTCCGGTTGCCTCGGGCGTAAGGTCCGGCATCAATCGTTGACGCAATTTGGCAGGGAGGTAAGCTAGCTCGGGTGCGTTCAGTGCGTCGTTGTCACCAGCGATAGGTTGATAACCCCATGCATGCAGTTGGCGATGCAAAAATGTCGGTGCAGATATCACTCCGCGGCTTACCATTGTTTGCGGAAGGGCGTTCTCGCAAGGAAGCTCGAGTTGGAAGCAAGCACCGCCATCGACAGCGACGCAGTAGAGGTCGCCCCCCAGTAGTCGCGCCAGACTATGTGCTATCGGAAGCCCAAGCCCACTACCGACTTCCTCGGTATTGAGTCGCTTGAATGCAACAAACACGTCGTCGCGCCATTCATTAGGAATGCCCGGCCCGGTGTCGCGGACGTTGAAATACACCTTGCCATCCGCTGACCATGCCCGCAGCGTCACCTCGCCTTGGCTCGTGAACTTTACGGCATTGCCAAGCAGGTTGATGAGAATTTGGCGCAACCTCAGACCGTCAGTCGTCAGCACCGATGGGAAGCTAGCGGTGACATGTGCACGCAACTGCAAGCGCTTCTGTTGTGCTAGAACTTGCACTGTGTGCATCGACTGGTCGATAAAAATGAGAGGGTCCTGTGTTCTTGGAGTCACGACCATCTGGCCAGATTCGATGCGGGAGAAGTCCAACAGATTGTTGATAATTTCTAGCACGTGATCGGAGCAATCAATTGCCGTGTTGATCAAATTGTCCTCGTCTACGCTTCTGGTACTACTCTTGCTGAGCAGCGTCAATGCTCCGACTAGGCCATTGAGAGGAGTACGTATCTCGTGGATCATGCAAGTCAATTGCTCGTCCTTGAGTTTGCTGCAGAGGTCTGCATTGCGCCCAAGCTCTTGCGATTGGATTGGGTCTCCTAAAGCCTCGGTGCAGCGCATGTCATCCCGATCACGGGGTTCAGGTATCAAATTCTCCCGACCATCTGTCAAGTACGCAGCTTCGCCAGTCCTCTTTTCGGGCAAGCTTTCATGCACACCTGTCTCTGGTCCATCGCATCGCTTGAAACGGCTCGTCAAGCGTCGTGCAAAACTACGCGGCAGAGAGAAAAGTAGTCCGATCCACGTCAACAACATTACGGCTGCGATTAGCAGATGGATCAACGGCCTTCGAACCAATGCAACGTCGGTTAGCGAGGGCGTCGGAAGTACATATATCATGCGCCACCCCGTAGCCTCGAGGTGGCTACAGCTCACCAGTACTTCTCCATCAGCAAGTCGTTCCAAACCACTGCATCTGGAAGAGATATCCGTGAGACTGTCTTGCAGGACGGCGGGGACCGGAGTTAGTGGCCGCCCCGTTGCATCTACCCAGACGAAAGCATCCTTGCTTGCGCCGTCTAGAGGCATTTCAATGAACCTCGGCGAGAGTCTCGCCGTAACTCCCACGATCACACCGGTCGCGGGATCGTCGCCACCTATCGAAAGGTGCCATTCTCCATTATCCATGCTGTATGGGACACCCCATATCAACCCATCGTGTGCCGGCAGATGACGTAGTTTTGTGACGTTCTCCAGATCCAAATCAATATTCTCCCGCCCGCAACACTCAGCGTCGCTTCGAGGTTCCACCCTCGCATACCCACCGTCGAGTAGCACAATGATGTCGACAAATTCACCGGTCGCGTGACTCCCATACTTCTCGACGAATAGCTTGGATCGACTAATGCGTTTCTGACTATCAATGTGGCGTGGATCCGTCGCGAAATAGCGCGCTACTTGATCGACGCCACCGGCGTCCGGAAGTGCCTGCCAGTTTCTCAATAAAGCCTTGACGTCTCGTTCAACATCGTGAAGTTCCATGCGTTGTCGTATCGCATGCACAGCGACATCCTTCTCTAGGCTCTTCATGACTAGTTCGCGATTCTCGCTAACGTCATAGAGAACCACGACACCAGCACCTATCAACCAAAAAAACGCTATGACGACGCTTGCCACCAGCCGAAGATGAAACGGAAATGACGCTCTCCAACGCATAGCCGATTCCTATTGTTCGCCCTATTCAGGGACTAGAAAAAACAGAGGCGTCGATATCAAAGTTCTGGACGACTCGAGCACTTCATACTGACCAATTGTTTGCCAGCCGCGAGACATTGGCCAAATACAGGGAACCTTGTTAGGTATTGCCAATACCCGCCATATCTTGTTGCCTCAGACAGTTGCGCCTCGAATCCGCTCGCTGCCCGTGCTGCGTCCGAGCGAAAGACATTTTCCCAAACCCTATTTCGCCGCATCGACCGTCTGTAGATGGATATCTGCCTGCAAGGCAACCAAGCCCTAACTTCGCGCATCTCACACGGGGTTATCGGTCCGGTCAAGTTGTCCCGCTAAGGTAGTACTCGGCGATAACCGCTGCAGTCCAACGCCCTTGCCAAGGAATAGCCATGCGGTCGCGCTACCGACCATCCTTAGGGCGGGCTCAGCGCGCGACCGCCCAACACCTCGTTTAGCGCCGGCATCGTCGGGGGACACTGGCGGCGGTGCACTCAATTGATTCTTTGATCGTTGATTTCCGCTCACGTGCGACACACATGACTAACGTGCCTAGATTTATGGGTTCGCCGACAAAAGGAGCGAGCTTCGGTCACGCTGTTGGCGCAATGAATTGCAACCGCTAGCAGCTTATAGCCTTGACTCCTACCGGGCATGTCGCTGGGGCCGCGTCTTAGCACTACGTGGACCACAAACCCTAACTTGATTAGATGTCGCGAGCCGGTAGCGAACGAAAAGGCTCCATGCGTTATGTATGTCGACGTACTGTTCGGCGACGCAGCAGCCTGTAACAATGGCGTCGAGTTCGTCCACAAATGGAACGCCGCGGTCATTTGATACCGTAAATACGCTGGGGCAGTCGGATGATTCGATCTTACTTACTCGGACGACACAAACGAGCCGACCGCTGCAGAAGGACGCTGACGACGATCCGATCGCTTTCATGCGATGCCAGCGCAGCTCGATCTCGAAGCCGCGATAAATGTAAAGGCGTTCGCGCACTGACTGGCCATCCGGATCGTCATGAATCGTGTCTGGTAGCCATGGCGTCTGGACGTTGTAGATGTGATCATTCATTTTCGACGACTAAAGAAATTACGTTAGTAGAAGAACCACGCCCCCGGCGACGATCATTCCGCCATTATCCACGGAACAAGATCTTGAGTTCATTGACCACGGTTGCGAAACTCCATGAAGCCCAGTAAGGTTTGGGGCACTATTCGCTTGCCGCACAGTCGGGGGCGTTCATTCGGAGCCCCTTGGCTCGGATCCTGAGGTGCACCGCCTCTCGATAACTGTTTTACGCCGGTCTTCTACATACGGCAATAAGACACGTCTGAATCATTGAGAGCATTTGGCGCTCGCACTCCTCCTGTCAGCTCAGACTGCGCCGAGAAGACGCGCACTTACTGTGCGTTCCGGGCAAGCATTCGATCTCTGCCGTCGCCTGCCTCGCGTAGAAGATGCAAATATCAACCGCGACAGACACGAGTGGCCGACTCTTTCCACAACAGCGTGGACCGACCCCGGAATGTTAGACACGTTGACGTTAGCGTTGCTTACTTCACTCTGGGCGGTACGGACAAAATCCTGGACTACTAGGAGACAGTCCGTGTACTCATACGAAGACCGCATTCGAGCAGTGCAGTTCTATCTGAAGTTGGGCAAGCGCATCAGCGTCGACCATCCACGGCCGACGCAGTGCTCGTCGCCGCCATCCTCTTCTCCCTGTATTTCACCGGAAACCTCAAGAGGGGTGTCCAACAGCGTGGGGTCGGCTCAAGTTCTTGTAACGATCAGTGAAGTCTGAGTTGCTCCACAGAATTTTCGGGGATAGCAACATTCGGACAGGTCTGATTGCAGGCTCAGTGAGGAACGCGTAAAAATTGTCATCAAGAGAGATAGTGTGCGAGAAGCTCTATGCCTTAGGTAGGCTAGAACTGAGGGCGATGACCCGCGCGAACGCGATAAGCGTGCAGAAGCATTGGGGCGCGCCCAGGACACCAGCGGCATAGCGCGGTGCGATCAACGACGAGTCTCGTCACCGCAAGAGCTTGCTTGCGCGGTCCACGGGATCTTGGGACTGATGCTGTTCGGTCAAGCGGCTGTTTGCAAGGTGAGCGCTACATCGTTGATGGTCATTCCGATAGGTATAGGCGTCTAGGGGGAAGACGAGCTACGTTAGTGCTGTCGGATTGCGTCCTTTTTGACCTGCGGGGACGCCGTGACCGCGAGTACTTGTGGCCGCGACGGGCGAGGGCATAGATCGCGTCCTGTCGCCGGTCTGTCGGTAGGCCCTGCCGAGTCGTAAAGCCTTTGGACTGGTCAAAGGTTGTGGCAGTGTTAGGGGAGAAAGCGATGAAGGTACTGCTGATTGACAATGACCTCGATTCAGGACGAGATCTGGTGCGGGCCTTGCATAGTGAGGCATGCACAGTTAACTGGGTACGCCACGGAATGGCGATCGCAATGGCTAACCGTTCGATCTACAGCGCGATATTACTTGACACCAGCTTTCCGAACGCATCGGGCGTCGATATACTGCGCAAGTTCAGAGCCTCGAATATCGAAACGCCTATCATCATTCTTACAGATCAGGTCAGTATTGAACCCCGCGTCTCAAGCCTAGATCTTGGCGCGGACGACGTCCTTACTAGACCTTTTGACGTTCGCGAACTACTCGCGAGAGTCCGCGCAATCCTTCGTCGCAAGGCGGGCTACGCGTCGTCAGAAATTGGCGATGAAAAACTGAAGCTTAACCTCATCACTCGTCAATTAAGATACAACGGTCAAGTGCATACGTTGTCCGCGCGCGAGTTTGATTTGGTCGTTGCCCTTCTAGAGAGACCGGGGACGATCGTTTCACGGCCGACGCTGGAGGACCGACTGTACGGATGTGGGAGGGATGTTGAGAGCAATGCGGTTGATGTACTGATTTACGGCATTCGGAAGAAATTCTCATCGGCGGTCATCGTGAATGTACGAGGCGTCGGTTGGACGATCCCTATTGGTATTCCTTCGAATCCGGTTGTATTATGCGAACGCGACGGACTCGCGGGCGCCGACTACAGTTGGCCAAATCCGATTTATGCGATGCAGGCGAAGGTTTGAACCCGAAGTAAGCGAAGAGAACGAGGTGTTCAACGCCGAAGAAGCCGCCCAGTGAAGAGATATGGAGCCTCGATATTGCTCGGTGGAGCCCACTCGCGCAGCTTGGGACACTCAGACCCCATTGAGTTGACGATGCAGCGGTTCGGCGCAACTCCGGTGGAACGATACTTCATTGCCTTACGCGGGTGGCGTTTGTTGTAGTGTTCGAACCGGCCAGGGGCAAGAGCGCCGTTGGTGTCAGACTTGTGCGTGAAGGCAATGTAGTCGTGCTTGTTCGTCTTCACTAACGACTCGACCATGCCGTTGCTCTGCGGCGAATGAACGGGTGCAGTCAGCGGCTTGGGGCCCTGCTCGCGAGCAAACGGCGCGTGCGATGGTCGTTGTAGGCGGAGCCGTCGTCCGACAGCCATTCGCTCGGTGCGCCCTGCCTGCGTCGTGCCGAAGCGTTGCGCGACCGCGGTGGGCATCACATCGCGCACGACGTCGCCGCCATGGCCGCCAGTAATCGCTGCCCAACCAATAGCGTGCCAGTCCAGGGGGGCCAGCGCAAATGTCATGCGCAACAGCGAGCCGCCGTCACAGCGGAACTCAGGGCCGTCCGAGTATCAGCGGACATTAGTCTGGTCAACGGCAATGCGCCCATCATGCAGACCATTATCGCGACGTTGACCAAGGCGCCGAAGCACCAACCGATGGTCTCGCATGACCGATAGACCGGCTTGGCGTCGGCGCACGGCACACCAGTCGTTTCGTGACTACGTCGCCGCAGTGCCGGACTCGCCCGTGTCCATAAGTCGGCAAGCCCGCCACATGCTCATCGCCGCGACTGCCCCCGGGCCTTGTGAAGGCCCCACAACTCTTGAGAGTGATTCATTGGTTTTTTGCCCGACTCCGAAGGATGAAGCGCATGACTGCTGCAGGCGGATCCGGGAAGGAATACGATGACGAGGCAGCGGTAGTTGAGGTCGGCACCTTATCTGGTGCACTGAGCCCGTTTCAGAGTTGGACCCGCAACCTTGCGAGCACCCCGAATTATGACTGGGGGCGCATGTAGCCCTGCCGGAGCACGCTTACCAGGATCCGATAACGAGGGTTGCCGCCGCTGCCATTCCGTATCTTGCAGGAGGGTAGCATGCAGGCACTCTATCCGCGCTGTGCCGGACATACATAAGGACATCATCGTCGCCTGCGTCCGTTGTGTGTCTGCGCCAGAGCACTATGAAGTGCAGAGCGTTCGCAGTACAACGAAAGGATTGCTCGCGCTGTTGGACCGGTTGGCCGGCCATGGCTGTTCTCACGTTGCCATAGAGGCCAGCGTGGCACGTTCTCCAAGGCTCGTTCGAACTCGTGCTTGGCAACGCTACACATATCCGGGATGTTC
>NZ_JARESO010000115.1:0-9246 GCF_046030175.1 Paraburkholderia sp. RL17-373-BIF-A | reverse complement strand
AAAATGGGGCGAACAAAGACTCCGGTTTGCGATCCGCACTGAGCAATCGTGTGCAACACACTCCGCAAACGGTCCTTTCCACTTTGCAGACACCCGCACAGGAGAGCACAGCGCCGCCGCCGCACCCACCCGCAGCCAGCGGCCCCTAACAACTCCAACTATGACGCCTACCGCGTCGCGACATCCCCACCGCCGCTCGCGCCCGCAGGCACCACGCCATCGCCGATCCCCGCTTCGCCGACTTCTGCAAGCAGGGTCTCATCGCGTGCAATGACTTTCGGCAGATGTGTACGCAGGAACTCGACCCAGGTCCGCGTCTTCGCGTCGATGAACTTACGCGACGGATACAGCGCGTAAATATTCATCTTCTGCGCCGTATACTCCGGCAACACGCGCACTAACGTGCCATCACGCAATCCGGAAATCGCCGCGTACAGCGGCAGCATGCCAATGCCCATCCCTTCGCGAATCGCGACAATCATCGATTCGGCGATGTTCACGTGCACCGGCCCATTCACTTCCATCATTTCGCTGCCATTCGGCCCATCGAGCACCCAATCGTGCGGCGGAAACGCCGGCGTGTGCAGGATCAAACACTCATGGTGCGCCAGATCGGCCGGCTGCTGCGGCGCGCCGTGCGCGCGCACATACGCCGGCGACGCGCACAGAATGCTAAAGGTCGTCCCCAGCGGGAGCGATACGAGTTCCGAATTAGGCAAACTGGAAGCACCGATCACCGCAACGTCTGCGCTGCCTTCGAAAAGATCAGGCATGCGCTGCGACAGCGTCAGCTCGACCGTCACCTCCGGATACAGCGCGCGATAGCGCGAGATGGCCGGCAGCACGTAATGCTGGCCGATGCTGGCAAAACTGTGCATCCGCAACGCGCCGCTCGGGCGCTCGTGCGCACAGCTGGCTTCTTCTTCCGCTGTGTCGACATCTGCAAGTATCTGTTGACATCGTTTCAGATAGCGCTCGCCTGCAGTGGTGAGCGCGAGCCGTCGCGTTGAACGGTTGAGCAACCGCGTCCGCAGATGAGCTTCGAGTTCCGAGACCGCACGGGACATCGCGCCGGTCGTCGAATTGAGCGACTGCGCGGCGGCGGTAAAACTACCGGCTTCGACCACGCGCACGAACACTCGCATATTTTGTAACGTATCCATCGATCCTTCTATTTCACGGCTGAAGCCGTATTGTCCGCCTGTCTCGGATGCGCATTGTTGTTCGTTCTGGAAGGGACGTTCCGCGGCCGTCCTCTTAATGCGCGCGCAGCATGCCCCTACAA
This sequence comes from Paraburkholderia sp. RL17-373-BIF-A, assembly GCF_046030175.1. Lineage (NCBI taxonomy): Bacteria > Pseudomonadati > Pseudomonadota > Betaproteobacteria > Burkholderiales > Burkholderiaceae > Paraburkholderia > Paraburkholderia sp. RL17-373-BIF-A. The sequence goes on along the minus strand of NZ_JARESO010000115.1, from coordinate 7,961 downwards.
TCGGCGCCTTGCGTGGCCGGTGCGAGCAGTCTTCTTCACCGGCGCTTTTTCCAGCGACCAACCGGGGCGCCTTGCTTCCAGATGAAACGCGAACATGCGATCGAACCTACGGCGGATTCCCGCCGGAAGTGGGGCGTCATGTTGCAAACGCTCAGTCCGGCTGTTCGGGACTGGGCGACCAGCGACGGTCTGGTTTGGCTGCATCTGTTCAAAACGGTCACCGCGGGGCTGTTGGCGCTCGGCATTGCGATGCTGCTGGATCTGCCTCAGCCGCGCATAGCGATGACCACGGTGTTCGTGCTGATGCAGCCGTTCAGCGGCATGGTGCTCGCCAAGAGTTTCTATCGGATTCTCGGGACCGCGGTGGGCACGGTCGCTGCGCTGGTGCTCGGCGCGCTGTTCGTCCAGCAGCCCGAGTTGTACATGCTCGGCATGATCGGCTGGGTGAGCGCCTGCATTGCGGCAGCGGTCCGGTATCGGCATTTCAGATGGTACGGCTTTGTGCTTGCGGGTTACACCGCTGCGCTGATCGGCATCCCGAATGTGACGGTGCCTCACGACCTGTTTCTGGCGGCGCTCACGCGCGCGGCGGAAGTGGCGGTCGGCATCGTGTCCTCGAGCGCGGTGAGCGCGTTGATCGTGCCGCAGCGGTCCAGCCTTGCACTGCGGCGTGCGCTACAGATTCGGTACGGAAATTTTACTGCGTTCGCTGCCGATGTGTTGGCTCGCGGCATCAAGCGGGGCCAATTCGAGCGGCGCTTTGCGGATCTCGCCGACGAGATCGTCGGTTTCGAGGCGACGCGCACTTTCGCCGCCTTCGAAGATCCGGCAATGCGTTCGCGCAGTCAGCATCTCGGCCGTTTGAACGGCGAGTTCATGGATGCCTGCGCGCGACTGCATGCACTACATCAACTGCTCAAGCGTCTGCGCATGAATGGCTCGGCACCGGTCGTCGCGGCGATCAAACCGTATTTTCACGAGCTGGCCGCCCTCATGTCGCCACCGCCCGAAGTCACAGGGGACCCATCGCGTACGGCCGCCCGTTTGCGACACTTTCAGGCGAGCTTGCCACGGCGTGTGCGTGAAACGAGACGGCCGCTGGAAGCCACGCCCACCGAATCGCTGGCGGACTTCGATACGGCGGCGGAATTGCTGTACCGGTTCGTCGACGAATGGATCCGTTACTCGCAGACCTACGCGACTCTGACGCAGCGCAAGCCTGGCAGCCAGCCACGGACCACCAGCCGCTACGTCAGCAAAACCAACACCTTTGTCGTCGCGTTGACGTTTATCCGCTCGGCGGCGGTCATGGCAATCGCCGGCTGGTTCTGGATCACGACGGACTGGCCGAGCGGCGGCCTTGCGGTGATCGGCGCGGCGCTGGCGTGCGCGCTGACGTCGACTGCGCCGAATCCGTCGAAGATGGCCGTGCAGATGGCCGTCGGCGCCGTGCTGGCGACCATGACCGGCTATCTGTTCACGTGCTATGTGTATCCCAACATCGACGGCTTTCCGCTGCTGTGCATGATGCTGGCGCCAGTGCTCGCACTCGGAGCATTCATCGCCACGCGCAAGCTTGCGGCGGGATATGGGATCGGTTTCTCAGTGTTCTTCTGTTTGCTCGCCGGGCCTGACAATGTCGTCACTTACGCACCGGATCTGCTGATCAACAACGGCATTGCGCTCACCGCGTCGATGCTCTTGGCAGCGCTTGTCTTCGCGGTCGTTTTCCCGACCGACATGCCTTGGCTCATCGGGAAAATCATGGGCGATCTGCGGGCACAGGTCGTGTCCGCGTGCAAGGACGAACTGCCAGGTCTCAATCAACGCTTTCAGTCGAGTACGCACGATCTGACTTCCCAGTTGCGCATGCTGTTGACGCGACGCTCCCGGCGCCGCCGCGATGCATTGCGCTGGACGCTCGCGACGCTCGAAGTGGGTCACGCCGTGATCGATCTACGCAACGAAGCGGCGCGCGCCGACTACGCGCACGCACTTCATCCACGCTGGACCAGCGCCATAGAGCACATGCGCGATGACCTCGCGCGGCTCTTCGAGCAACCTGACTCGCGTGGTCTGGAGCGCGCGCTGGTGTCCGTGCGCGCGGCCACGTGGATTGCGCAGGACGTGCTGCAAACGGTTCATGCCGATCGCGAAAAGCGTCACGACCTGCAGCTCATCCTGAGCTGCCTGCACTTCATCCGCACGGCGTTGCTCGACAAGGACGCGCCGTTCAATGCGCGTTGACCCATGCACGCGACGATCGACTATGTGCATCGATCCTTCTACAGAATGGAAGGATCACTTCCGGACCGCCCCATTTATCCGCGGGAAAGGCAGCCATATAGTTTCATCACTGCCACGCAGTCCCCCAACGGGGCTTCCTACGGGGCAGCACCGTAAGTCATGGAGAACGAAATGAATGTGTTGAAGATTGCTTTGATTGCCTGCTCTTTGTCCGCTGTTGTCGCTCACGCACAATCGGCGCCGGCCGCCCCGGAACAACAGGTCGCCCAAGCGAATGCACAGCGTGCGAAGAACGCCGAAAGCCAAAGCCGCATCACCACACCGGCGATCAAAGCTGAAGAGTGCGTTGGGCCCGTGAGCTTCTGCAACATCTACTTCGGCAGCTGAACAGCGCCACGCGTCATATCTGAAATACGTGCAAGACCTGTCGCGAACGTTCGACGCGACGCAGCACCTGGCCGCGACACCGTCCCTTTGTGACGCTGCGGCGGGTGCGACAATCCGGCTGCTGAGCGAAGCACACCATAGACGTGCGCACCAGTAGACTGGACTGGTGACTATGGAGAGACTCAGTTTCATGTACCAAGACCGGATTCGCTGCGCTGAGTTGCGCGCAAAAATCACTTCAGCCGCCGAGGCGGCGCTTTTGATTCAGGATGGCATGTGTGTCGGCGCCAGCGGCTTCACGCGCGCGGGCGATGCCAAAGCCGTCCCTGTTGCGCTTGCCGAGCGCGCGCGCCAGGAAGGCAAGCCGCTGCGCATTACGTTGATGACCGGCGCATCGCTCGGTCACGATGTGGACCGCACGCTCACCGAGGCGCACGTGCTGGCTCGCCGCTTGCCGTTTCAAGTGGACAAGACGCTTCGCGACGCCATCAATCGCGGCGAAGTCATGTTCGTCGATCAGCATCTGTCTGAAACGGTCGAGATGCTGCGCGCGAACCAGCTCGGCAAACTCGACATCGCCATTATCGAAGCCACCGCGATCACCGAGATCGGTGGCATCGTGCCGACCACGTCGGTCGGCAATTCGGCGAGCTTCGCGATTCTCGCCGACAAGGTCATCGTCGAAATCAATCTTGCTCAGCCGCTCGCGCTCGAAGGACTTCACGACATCTGGATTCCGGGCCGCAGGCCGAACCGCGAGCCGTTGCCGATCGTCCGCCCGCAAGACCGGGTCGGCGCGCCTGCCATCGAGATTCCGCTCGAAAAAATCGCGGCCATCGTCATCACCGATATGGCGGACAGTTCATCCACGGTGCTGCCGGCGGATGCCGAGACTGAATCGATTGCAGGTCATCTGATTGAGTTTTTCCAGCACGAAGTATCGCGCGGACGCATGCCGAAGCGCTTGCCGCCATTGCAAGCCGGCATCGGCACGATTGCCAATGCCGTGCTGGCTGGTTTCGTCGATTCGCCTTTCGACGCCTTCGAAATTTATTCAGAAGTGCTGCAGGATTCGACCTTCGATCTGCTGGATGCCGGCAAGGTGACGTTCGCCTCCGGTGCGTCGATCACGTTGTCGGCCGCGCGCCAGGCGCAGGTGTTCGGCGAACTCGAACGCTATCGCGATCGTCTCGTGCTGCGTCCGCAAGAAGTCAGCAACCATCCTGAAGTGATTCGCCGGCTCGGTCTGATCGCGTTGAATACCGCGCTCGAATTCGACATCTACGGCAACGTGAATTCGACTCACGTGGGCGGCACGCACATGATGAACGGCATCGGCGGTTCGGGCGACTTCGCGCGCAACGCGTCGTGCGCGATCTTCGCGACCAAGTCGATGGCAAAGGGCGGCCGCATTTCGAGCATCGTGCCGATGGTGCCGCATTGCGATCACAACGAACACGACGTGGACGTGGTCGTGACGGAGCAGGGGCTCGCCGATTTGCGCGGCCTCGCGCCGCGGGAACGCGCCACGCTGATCATCGAGAATTGCGTGCATCCGCTGTATCGCGATCTGTTGCGCGACTACTACGGGCAAGCATTGAAGGGAGGCGGGCAAACGCCGCATCAGTTGGATCAGGCTTTCGCCTGGCATACGCGGCTGCGTGATACCGGCTCGATGTTGCCGGCGGTGGAGACGAAGCTTTAAACGCGGGTAGTCAGCTCAAGCCGGCGTCAGGTGGCCTTCGCCCCTGACGCCGTAAGACATCAGATGCTACGCTCAGGCGCCTCGTCGGACGAGCCGGACAAGAAACAATAGAATGACCGCGCCGATCACCGCCGTGATGATCGAGCCGATCCAGCCGCCGCCCAGCGAAATATGCAGCACACCGGCGAGCCAGCCGCCGATGAACGCGCCGACAATCCCGACGATGATGTCGACGATCAGGCCGAAGCCGCCGCCCTTGACGAGCACGCCTGCCAGCCAGCCAGCGATCGCGCCGATGATGAGCCATGCAATGATGCCGTGTTCCATAATCGAGACTCCCTAGTTGAGTGTGAAAAATTCACGGTGACAGAGCTTAGTCGATGGTTATGGGACAGTCCATATTCAGGACGCGGAATTAACATTGTCTGAATCTATTGCAGATCAAGTGTAGACGATGCGCGCGCAGATGGGGGACTTACGCATTACGCTTACTCGGGCGTCGGCTCCGCTTCTCTGGCCGTCCAACTGACGCTGGAGACGCTCTTTTCCATGCTGATGCGGCTGGCCATCTGTTCGAGCTTCGACTGATCCTTGGGATGCATCTTCAACGTTGCAGTAACGCGAATGCGTCCTGGGTCGTTTTCGACGTCCTCGCTCGTCAGGCTTTGAAACGACAGCGGCGTCGAATACATGGAGTTGGAGACGGCGGTACGAATGTGAATCTCGTCGGCTTCCCGGCAGACGATTGTCAACACGTATTCGCGGACGAGGTCGGCGTTCGATACCGGCGTCGCGTTGATCGTACGGCTGACTTCGCGCAGCACGGTATTGGTCAACAGCACGACCAGGGTGCCGGCTAGCGCCGGGCCGTAATGGCCCGCGCCGCACAAAACGCCCACCGCGGCCGAGCACCACAAGGTCGCCGCGGTGTTGATCCCCTGAATGGAACCCTTGTCGCGCATGATTACCCCGCCGCCGAGAAAGCCGACGCCGGAGACCACATACGCGGCGATCTGGGTGATGCCCGCCGTGCCGTTGCCGGTCAGTACGCCGAGCGTGACGAACAGGCACGCGCCGCTCGCGACCAGCGTGATCGTGCGCAGGCCTGCATTGCGCTGACGTATCTGCCGTTCGAGGCCGATCGCGACGCCACAGGCGAAGGCGGCGAGAAGCCGCCAGACGAATTCAATTGTCATCGGTAAGCAAGGCTGAGGCGCGAAATCGCACAGTGTGAACCGTACGCGTGACAGCGACACGTCCGCGTCGATGGGACGCGGGCGCGTTCAGGCACGGCGCAACGCAGCGCGAACGAAGACTCGCAGCGCTGGAAGGTGAGCAACGTCGGCACGGCATCAGGCCATGCGGCGCCTCACTGCCACTTCACTGGCAATTTCGCTGGTAGAAAGCGGGTATCAACGACGTGCACCGCCAGCCCGAAGGCAAGACGGCGACAGGCTAAGGCTGACGCGGAAATCTTGCCGATCAGGCGATCGGGCGAATCGAAGCTCGACGGGTACTGCAGCTACTGTCCAAGATCGTGATTCCGGGTAGATGAACGGGCGGATTTTAGGCGCCTCTGCAAAGTTAAGTCAAGTCGTGATCAGGCGCGGCGGCGAATCAGTTGCACGCTTTCTTTGGGGAAGTTTCTGAGCTGATAGGGGAGCTATTCCCACATAAATACGGACTCCGAATATTGACGATGTTCATCCCGGAAAACACACTGTCTGCATCACTCGGAACACGTCGCACGGCCTTGGCGCTCAATTCCGCGTTTTTTGCTCTCGCATCGTTCAGACGGCGCCGCGATCCGCACGACGTCGTTGTTTCCGCCGCCCATCCGAATCAAGGAATATATGAAAGGTAAAGCTCTTGGCTTCATCGCCGGCGCGTTGATCGCTGCCGCTCCACTCGTATCGTCGGCCGCAGGTCTGCCGGCACCGTTTGAAGGCAGCAGCACGCTGCAGGCGGACGGCGTCGTGAAATCAGTCGATCAGGCCAACCATTCAGTCACTGTGCTCGACGCACAAGGTGGCGAAGCGTCGTTCAACATCACCGACACGCGCAATCTTGCGCAGATCAAGCAAGGGGGCAAAGTTCACATCCGCATGATGCGCAATGCCGTGATCAGCATCACGCAGGGTGTCGACGGTCAAGCGGCGGCGGCTCACGTCGCGCAGTCGAACACGGTTCAGAGCGTGACCGCTCACGTCGAGGCCATCGACCATGCTTCCGGCATCATGGCGCTCAAAGGCCCGAATGGGTCCGTGTTCCATATCCAGGGCCGCGATCCGGCGAAGATCACCGGCGTGACGCCGGGTATGCAAGTGGTGGTGGCGTTCGCGCCGCAAGTCAGCGTGGCCGTGGCGCCCGCGCAGTAACGGGCGCCTTCGTCGGAGCTTAATCGGGCTCGCCGGGTACGAGGCGCAAGCGCGTGATTTCGGAAGGTGCGCCCAGACGCTTCGGCGGTCCCCAGTAGCCGGTGCCGCGGCTCGTGTACACCCAGAGTCCGTTCAGCCGCGCGAGACCGGCGGTGAACGGCTGCTGAAAGCGCACGAAGAAATTCCACGGGAAGAACTGGCCGCCATGCGTGTGGCCGGATAGCTGCAGCGTGAAACCGGCTGCTGCTGCAGCTTCGGCTGAGCGCGGCTGGTGGGCGAGCAGCACCTTGATCAGCACGTCGCCAGGCGCGCCGGCCAGTGCGGCGACCGGATCGCTGCGGTGCGCCGGGTCGTGATGGCCCGCTGAATAATCGGTGACGCCGGCAATCACGGCGCGTGCGCCGTCGTGATCCACGATCACGTGCTCGTTCAGCAGGACGTTCAGTCCCAGGCGGCGGAATTCGTCGATCCAGGCGTTGGCGCCGGCGTAATACTCGTGATTGCCGGTAACGAGAAAAGCGCCATGGCGCGCACTCAACCGTGACAGCGGCTGCGTATGTTTGGTCAGTTGCGGCACGCTGCCATCGACGATATCGCCGGTGACAGCGATCAGATCCGGCTTGAGGCGATTCACCGCGTCGACGATTGCGTCGACATAGCGGCGTTTGATGGTCGGGCCGACGTGAATATCGCTGATCTGCACGATCGTGAAGCCGTCGAGCGCGGCGGGCAAATCGTCGATCGGCACTTCGATCGTCACCACTTTGGCGCGGCGGCGAGCGTTGAACAGGCCGACGAGCGTGGAGAGCAGGGCGAGCAACGGCACAGCCGCCGCTGAGCCGGTTCGCCAGTGTGCGATGGCGACGGTGTTCGGCCAGATTGCGTCGACGGTCAGAAGCGACGCGAGCACGAGGTCGCGCGCGAAAGTCAGGACCAGCAGCGAGGAGAAGAACCCCATCGCCAGCAGGCCGACCCATGCGAGTCGGTCGCCGAGCGGTTGTTGTTTGATCGTGCGCGCGAGCATGCCGAGCGGAATCAGAAAGATCGACAGCACGAGCCACAACGCGCACAGCCAGCGGCCGGTGGTATCGATCGGCATGTCGGGAATCAGACGCAAGCCCACGTAAATGTGCAGGAGGATGCCAATCAGGATGATGCGAACAAGAAACGATGAGCGGCGCATAGAGAAGATCAAGGCGGGAAGGGGCCGGCACAGGCGGAGGAGCGGCGGCGGGGGGGGGGGG
>NZ_JARESO010000114.1:0-9788 GCF_046030175.1 Paraburkholderia sp. RL17-373-BIF-A | reverse complement strand
AACCCGTATGGAAGCGGCGAGATCCACGAAGCGGCATGCTGGGATCACGCGAGGAGGTACATCTACGATGTTCACGCGCACGCGGACTGCGGATAGCCAGCAGCTGCTCGAGATGATCGGCGAGCTCTACAGCAAGCATGGACACCGACATCCGCAGCAAGGTGCCAGACGAGCGTCTGCGCGTGAGGCGGGAGAAGAGCAAGCCGTTGCTCGTGGAATTCGAAACGACGATCAGGCCAAAAACTCACGACGCTGTCGACGAAGTCAGCGCTCGACAAGGCGGTCAACGACTCGCCAACCACGTGGCAGCCCTCACTTTCTACTGTGAGGACGGTCGGGCCGAGCTCAGCGACGTGCTTGTCGAAAACCCATTGCGCTGTGTCGCGCTCGGACGCAAGGATTATCTGTTCGTCGGCTCCGACGGGGGGGGCGTGCGGGCGGCCGCGATGTATAGCTTGATGGGACCTGCAAGCCCAACGGGATCAACCCGTGTGCCTGCCTCGAATACGTCCTGACCCACAACGCTGGTCACAAGACCTCTCGCATCGACAAATTGCTGCCTTGGAATGTGGCTGACAAACTGAAACCCCTCACCCCGCCCGCACTCTCAACCGGGTAGATTTGGATAGAATTGATGGATCGGGCCCACGATCGCCGATCGGGGAAACGATCTCCCTTGATCTACACGGACTCCTATACGCCATCACCATCATGCCCGACGCGCGCGCGAACGGGGAAATGGTCAGCCCCAGTCGCTTACGGACAGATCGCTCGCCCCGATCTTGTGCGTGCATTTCGATGAACTGGACGCACAGTTCGTGCGTCGCGTTGTGCGTAGGCACTCGCGAGCCGACATATGCGCGCGCCGCGTCGGGGAACGCGTCGCGGCGGCACGGTTTGCCTTTCATCAGTTGCCTGCCACTCTGTAGTTAGCCGGCTGGGTGTCGGTGCGCGACCGCAGTTCCGACGGTTTGAGCGAGCAGTCAAAGCCGGCGGCACGGTACGCGTCATAGACTTCCTTGCTGACCTGACAGCGGATCAACACCGCTGCTTTCTGCAGGTTCGCCTTGACTGCCTGGTCATCGGTGACCGTCGACTGACGCACGGTCTCGGCCGCGGCGACCTCGAGCATGCAGTCGAGCAGACTGTTGGATGAACCAGCTGCTGCCGAGAAGCCGGCGAATGCGACGCCGGCCTGCGTCGTCTGCCCGCAATTCATCTGAGAGAAGGAAGACGCGTAAGCACCGAGGACGGGTGCCGAAACATTCCGAACGGTCTCGCTCGTATGTTCCGGAGTCTGGGAGAACTGGATCGTGCCCTGTGCAGTGGACGTCGACGCGCTGGATTGCGTCGCCGTTGCCGAAGATTGAGCCTGCGCATGGTCTATGGCTCCCAGTGCTAGAATCAACGCGACGGTGAATTTCGTGTTCATCGTTACACCCCCAAGGTGTGTAGTTCCGGCCTTCGATATTTCCGGTATCGAAGGCCTTCTTGCTTAGTGGCTAAAGGAATAGCTGCCGACGAGGTTGGTGTAGCCATAGCCGCTCGCATCAGTGCCGACACCCGACTTGCTCGAGCCATAACCCGAACCACTTGTGTATCCGCCCGCGGATGCGTTCGACGTGCTGGCCGTATAGCTGCCAGATGCCGACAGGCCGCCGCCAGCGTTAAAACCATAACCGCCGACGGCGCCGGATCCGATCGCTGTGCCGCCGATGGCATAGCCACCGCCAGCCGAGTTGCTCCACTGCGAGGAATAGCCGTTGCCGTTCTGGCCGGCTTCGGCCTGCGAGCCGCCAGAGCTGCTCGACGACGAGCCGAAGCCGCCGCTAGTCGAATAGGTGGTGCTGCCGGAATTTCCGTTACCATTGCCGGCGAACGCGGTCGGTGCCGTCGCGAGTGCGAGAGCTGTTGCGAGTGCAATGCTGATGCGCTTCATGATCTACCTCAGGTTGGTTTGTCGCGCGGTGCTCCGGCCGCGCCCGGTACTGCAGATTCAGTCGTGTTTCGTCTCTTCGGCGCCGTGCTCGGCGGCCGCGCGGTAAGCCTCAGCGAAACGTTCCAACGCGCTAATCGGGCCCGAGACGCTGTGGTATTCCTCCCGGCCGATGCGGCCGTTGAGAATGACCGTTAGGCCTGCGGCGCGTGCAAGCGCGATCAGCTGTTCGTTCATGAACGGCTGCCGGACGGCAAGGACCACGCGGCTTTTGCCTCATCTTTGTTGATGGACCTCGGCGCGGCCGCAGCCCTCTTTGCGGGGAACTTTTTTGCAGGAGCCTTCTTTGCCACTGGCGGGCGGCGAGCGGATTTTTTTGCTGGTGCCTCCCCAACTGCCCCTTTTTTCGCGGCGGCTTGCTTGGCCGCTGCTTCCAGTTCCTTCCCGATCGCTGGAGCGATGCCGCGTACGCGCGCGATCGCCTCTAGTAGCTCGGACTTCGACGAAGTTGCGTATCCGGGCACAACCGATGCATCGATAAGCTCGATATCCATGACGAGGCGGCCAAGCACCTCGGGATCGTCCTCTTCGAACTCTGACTTCTTGGCGGCATCAGCCTCACTGAGCGCCTTCGGCCCCCAGTCGTAAAGCTTCGTGATCCGCGCTGGCTTCTCGCCCCAAAGCCGGCGATAGAACGTTACGGCGACAATCTTCAGGTCCAAGTCGCCGAGCCCCGTACCTTCGTGTTTCGCGCGACCTTGCCGGAAGAGCTCTTCACGATGGGCATCAGCCGCCTTCTTCGTCGCGTTTTTGGCAGACTGGCTCGAACGCGCTGCACCAGCGCTGCGTGCCTGACTTCTCCTGTAGGCTAGAGGCTTCTTCAAGTCGGGCTTCCGCATGACGGCGACGAGCTTTCTGCTGTGCGGATCTTCAAGCAATGCCGCGGCCTTCACGCCCTGTGGGCCGGGAATCTGGAGATAGGTGCAGGGCCTTCGATCGTCGTAGCCATGCTCATAGAGGTCAACCCAGCCGCTAGTTATCTGACCGTACTCATGCGGCTTGACCTGATTTGCTTGCTTGCCGGCAATCACAGTGCGACCAGTCGCCTCGGCCTCTGCGCGCTTCTTGTAACGGCCTAGATCCGTGCAAATATCCTGACTCTTCACATCGCCGAAGAGATCCGTTTGATTGTCGGTGCGCTCCCGGCGTGGTCTGCATCCTCCGGCGCCGTACATGAGTTCCGCGTCCGAGATCTTGATTGGCATCTTGCCGAGACGCAGCACGTAGTGGTGCTGAACGTGCTCCGACACTTCACGGACGAACATCGGCTCGCCCTTCCAGCGCTTGGCCGTAATCTCTTTCGCCGCCTGGTCTTGCGGTTCGATCGGAAGCCGGGCGACGATTAGCGCCGTCTTCGCGTTGAGCAGATCGTCGGAGAACAGCTTACGCGACGACGCGTGCAAGCTGCACAGCTTGAGGCGCGGCGCGAAATATGAGCGTGTTTGGCTGACTTTCTCGGCGATCTGCTCGAGTGTGTAGTCACGATCGGCGAGGTCCTTGTAGCCGTCGGCTTTTTCCGACGGGAGCAGGTCTTTGCGCTCGAGGTTCTCGATGATTTGGATATGCAGCACTTCGTCGTCGCTCAGATCTTTCACGAGCGCTGGAAAGTCGGAAATCTGAGCGGCTTCGGCGGCGCGATAACGGTGCTCGTTGCACACGAGCCCGAATAGACCCGGCTCCTCTGGCCACGGATGCAGCAATACTGGCTGCATCACGCCGTGCTTGCGTACGCTCGCGGCCATCCCCGCATGCGCTGACGCGGAGAAGCGCTTACGCCGGTTGGTCGGCGATCGACGGATCGATTCGACCGGCAGGACAGCAATGGACGATTCCTGAGTGGTCGTCATGACAATCAGTGCGTCCTTGCGGAGCGAGTGCTCGACACCTATGGCGAACTGCCAGTGCGGCTGGCTGAAGGCATCGAACCTAATTCGCGCGACGCACAGACCGTCTTCGCCGAAAGCCGTGACCGCGCCGAAGTCGTCGGTCGGCCGGGAGTCGCTGAAGATGAAGATCGTTTTCATGGCGCAAGCTCCTTCCTGTTGTGCGTCGCTCGCCGACGCCCAGCGGCGCGCACATGCGCACGGGTCAACCGAAAGCTTCACGAAGCGAGATGCCGTCTGCCTGCAGATTGCCAGCAGTTTCCAGAGAGTCGGCGTTTGCCTGCTTTGCTCCATACGAATCCTAAAAAGGCGGGTGCTGTGGAAGCCGCCTCCAAAGCTCGCCGTCTGGGGGACGCAAGCCGACGAGAGATCACCAAGAAACCATTTGCGCCGCTCGACGAGCGCCATCAGTGCGCGGAATTGTTCGGGCTTCAGTTCCTTATTGCTGCCGTCTGTCTGGATCGTGACGTCGCCTTGCGGCCGCGAGATCAGCTGCATGTCGCTGGCGAACACAACGAACTCCGGCTTGCGGCCAGTAGGTTTGGTTGGCTCCGGATCTTCAGGCTGGGCAGCGGTCGGTGCGCGCGTTGCTTGGCCGGGCGCCTTCGGCTCGCGCGCGCAGCGGGTCAGAAGTCCAGAAACAGCGAAAAGCCACACTTCGCGACGTTGCCCGCGTTTAAGGGGCAGTAAGAATTGCCAACTGCTTGCACTCAGAAGTCTCATGACGTTTTACCAACAGGCAGTGTCAATTCTTGCTGAACGATAAACCGATACAGATCCATATCCCGAGGTGCACCCAGTTTCATCTGTGCGGCACGCTTCTGTGCGCTGACTGTCTGTTTGCTCCGATGCAGGATTGCTGCGATCTCATTGATTGTGCGTCCAGAGACAAAAAGCCGAATGACCTCCGCTTCTCGTGGAGTCAGTCGAGCCGGGTTCGATATTCCCGTCCTACGCGCGGCATCACGGTCACATGCAGCAAAGCTGGGCGAGACGTATGGATGACCTGCGCAGGCGGCATTAATCGCTTCGACGAGATGGAGCGGCCCATCATTTTTACTGACGAGGCAATCAATACCGAGACGAACGACCGCAGATTTGACTAGTCCGAGGCTGTCGATCGCGGTGAACAGCACGATCGACAAGCTAGGGTTGCGCCGGCGGATTGTACCCATCAGGACAAGTCCGTCCGAAGGCGATCCTGGCATAACGTATTCGCAGATCAGCAAATTGCAGGATGTTCGTTCGAGCGTCTGATAGAGTTCAGACACATTTCCTGCGTGCAGGACATTCACACTCGCGGAATGAAACGCCTTCGCGAGTACGTGTTCTACACCGACCCTAGTCATCGGGTGAGTGTCGGCAATAACTATGTTCATGCGGAGTCCCCGTATTTTTTTGTGGCGTTTCGCGAGGTAGCCGGCCGCCGGCGTGGAAGGGCGGGCGGCCCAACCGAAGCGATCCTTTCTACTCGGATAATCGTCGTTTGATATTTTGTGTGCTGAGCCGATACCTTTGCTCACTAGAGTCTGTTTCGCGGCAATGGTACGCCGCGGACTCTGCGTCATGGATTCTCGGTCGGTTCAACTGGACGCTATGCCGTGGAAAGCCGATCCTGATGGCAGTACACTTCATCTTTTGCGATGACGGACACGTCGCTCGCGCCGAAGGCCAACTGCTCCGTCTGGACTATTTGGAGCTTGGTGGCGATGGAAATCACCTTCGCGGCGAGGTTGGTGCAGACAGCGGTGACTCGGACGACATCGACGATCGCGATTGAGCCTGGAAATTATGCCGTACTCGATGGCGGCCAATCCGTCTTCGTAGCGAATGAATGGTTTAGTGTGGCTAATGATAGATTCCATAGTCTACCTCCTGAATCGGGATGCCTAACGTAAAAGTGATTCAATCTTGACTAAGGGCGCTGTCGGAAATGGTGTCCCGACGCTGCGCAAGTGAGCGGCCGGACGCGAGCCGAGAAGGGATCGTACCGACTCATATTCGGCGGATCGTGCAAGGCGAACTGTGCACCGTGAACCGTTTGCGTGTGAGTGAAAGACCGCATCTTCCGCTTCTCCTCTTTTTTCTCTTGCGCCGTCCTTGACCGGCGTCTTAGGGATACCCCGTCGGCATCAATCTGGTCGCAGGTCGGCCGGTCGGATACGCGAAGATATGAGCAAGCAACGAGCCAGTTTCGTCCGACGCGGAGACTATGGTGCTTCAACGGTTCAGGCGACTTTTTCGCGGGAGCCAAGACGCGAGATTGGTCCGATATGACTCAGAGGTGCATCATCCGCAAGGCATTTTGCGATTGCGGAAAATCGCAATCCTACGAAGTACACCGAGAACTGGGAGCCCCCGTTTGCCCATTAGATCGGAGCGAATATGAACGAGCCGGGCGATCGAACCCGAGTTGCGCCCTCGTCGTGCTTTGGACGGATCCGTTGCAAGCTTGAGACGCGGCCAACCGATGCGGACGGGGCGGGACAATGTCCCCTCGCGCGAGAGGACCTGTTTCCAGCCAGCTTATTGGCACCGGTGAGGATGGAACTTTGGACGATCGATAACCGGGGACGGCCGTGGCCAAGATGGTTGAAATTGCCCCCTCCAACGGAGGCGGTGGAGGCTGGTAAGTTCGTTCCCGGAGAAGACGACACATACGAACAAAGCGCAGTGCGAAGCAGGTGATCGATGGGCTATTAAGGAGGCTGTGAATGCCTCGCTAGGAGGCCGCTGGCTAGGGCGATGCTTGGCGAACATTCAGGATTGTTGCCGAGACACGGGCTCGAATTGCAAGCCGGACGCAACGGAGTGACGGTTAGGTGGGGCGGTCAACCGGTAGCCGTTTTTTCGGCCCGTTTTGGACGGACTTGGCGGATATCCGAAGCCGGCGCGGGTGCGAGATGTTGGCCGTTTTGCTCGAGTACTCGGGCAGGCACACAGGAACAGGAGATGTCGGGAGAGGACGGACCTCAAGCCAGCTGATCGATAGAAGTGACGACGGGCATCTGAAGGATTGGCGAGCGGAACAGCCGTAGCCTCAAGTGGTGTGGGCAGTACTATGAAGCGCAGCTGGGCTGTGAGAATGGAGAGTTTTCAGCGCGTCTGGTGAGGACTCGCTCCGGATTCGCCGCAGGCGTGGCTGCTGGCCGAGACATGCTTGCAAAGCATTTAAGGCAGTGCTGATCAAGTCCGCCATTCATGGCTGTCATGCGCGGTAGCGTGGACATGCAACGGTAAAAGCAGAAGACGCGAGGCCTTCTGGATGAGATGAACATGCTCGTGCCGTGGGCCCGAACTGGGGCAAACCGTATTACCCGAAGCGCGGCAACGGCCGCCCGCCGGTGCCGGAACTTGAGCAGCGTCGCCGGGTCTGGAACGGTCTCGCTGCCCAGCTGAATGCCCGCCGAACGGCGCATGCTGGGGCTGCCTTACAGCGCCTCTTCGCACACAAGGGCGGCAAGGTTGAACCAGTGCTGCACAAAACGAGTGTGCAACATGCGCTCCAGAATCTTCGCCGAGGTGGCTCGGGTGTTGCAGGGATGCGAAGCAAGGCTCAGGAGCGCCACAATTGTAGACGACCATCCTCATTGGGATTCGAAAAGTTAACACATGCGCCATCGCGACCGTCGCGCTTAGACGGCTTGATCAGCATTGCCTTATCTTGATCCGAAGAGGTAGACACGATCAAATGAATCGACCCCGGAATGTTGGACGTGGTGACGTCAGTCCTACTTGTATTTAATCATTTATTGAAGTGGCCTCAGTCCTTGCCATCTTAGCTTAATCCGACCATGGCTGTGATCGTGGATGTAGTCCTTGATGCCGGTTTGCAGTTCGTCAATAATTGCGAAACCTGTTCAAGTGGAAGAGCGTTCCGAAGAAACTGTCCATCGTGGCGTTGTCGAGGCAATTTCCTTTGCGCGCCATGCTCTGCCTCACTTTCTTTTGCTTCAGCAGGCGGTTATAGACAGGCATCCGGTATTGCCAACCCTGGACGCCCTTCTAAAGAGACTTCAGTGCAATTCGGCAAGCAGAGGTCAGGTTCCGATAGTCGGACGGATCCACGCAGCCAATGTTCGGATGAGCTCCGTTCGTGTCATCGCCCGTATTGATTCACGTAATTCATCGGGCGCGCTGATGATGGTGCTATGGATCAGCTGTAAAGCGACGCGACGCACCGAAATGGCCGTCTTCCGGCAGTCTTTCAGAACGCGCGGCGATTCACTCATGCCATCGCGCGTCTTGGGCGTGACCGTGCGCACGCCGGCGAAGGCAGCATGAGCCGCGTTGTAGGCGTCCAGCGTATCGTCCTTGCCACGTTTGCGCCGGTCGCTCTTATCCGGTTCGGTCACCTCCAGCACAGTTACATGGGCCTGCTGCGGCTAGCGCAGTAAGCCCGCGCCATAGCTCCGGTGCACTCGACACCGACCCGCACAATCTCACCGAATGGGCGCATCCAAAGCAACATCTGCTCGTAGCCGTGTCGCGTGGTTGGGAAACATTCGCTGCCGCGACGGCGATCATGTTCGTCAACGACAGGCGCGAAATGCAGATCCTTATGCGTATCAACGCCGCCTGCGATGCTGCGCGGCCAGCAGTAGCCTGTTCTTCTTTCATACAGCCTCGCTCCGGTTGCCGATAGGATATGGGCGATCTCACTGGCATCGAGTAGCTCGACAAGACAGTAAGGTGAGAGGGCGTCAGGCCCTTCTTGAGTCACACGTATCGACGAGGTGAAACCTCGCCGTTCGGCAGTTCCAGAGGGCCGACGGGTCCAGGGAAAGACATTTAGTCGATCGGAATGTGGGTCAGGTCGTCCGGAACGCTCTACGGCACCAGACATCTCCCGAAAGCCCCCTCTTTCGAAATGGTGACTGCACGGAAACATTTGGTACCTGTATTCTTACTATCCGAATGCAGGACCGGCTTGTCACGCGGGCCAAGCTTCGCGAAGGCCTTCTTCAACATCGTGTTGATCATGTCGAATAGCGGGCATCGCGCCATCTCGTACACAACAATTTCGCCATTGTAGAGATCAAGGACCGGAGAAAGATAAAGCTTCTGGCCACCGACGTTCAACTCGGTCACGGCCGTCACCCACTTCCTATTCCAATGCGACGCGTCAAGATTTCGCTTCAGGAGGTCGGAGCTGTTTTTCCGGCATTCCCTCGGAACGACTTGTACTTCTTCAGTCGGATGCACGACTTGAGGGGCAGCTCGCCCATAAGATGTTGTATCGTTTTTTGGTTGATCCTGTCGGCCTAACACAGCTCGCCGCGAAACCGGCGGTACAGCACGCGCCGAGCGAAGTGGTACTGCGGCTCTAGGGGCACAAGGTGCGCTCGCTGGGACTTCTTGCGGAGTGGAACGCCGGAGGTCATGATGAATTGTCGAGGTCTTGCTCCTGCGGATAGCCGGCCGAAAGTGGGCCGGGTGCTGCCCGCAGGCAGACCATCGCGAGCGGTTAGCTGCCCGGAGCAAGATGCATTTCTCTCACGGTTGGCGTCGCGCGCCCTCGTGACGGACAGATGTCATCGAGGCGGGCCGTCAGTCCGCTGCGTATCACTCAATGTCAGCATTTTCCCAAATCTCGCGCAACCAGCCCTATTTACTGCAGACCCGGCCGAACAGCGCCCCTTCGCCGCCCGCAAGTAGCCGCTAGCCTGTTGAATGAGCAAAGATTCGAAAAAACTGAGGTTCCGGTTTTTACGCCCATTCGATTACCTAAAGTCAACGTCTAACAGTTCTTTCATTGCGATGCCATCCCGGATTTCGCCATTGAGATCACGAATCCTCCCATCTCCCTTACCCCAGTAAGCATTTACGCAACTAACTTTGCCATCGTTCCCAATTTTTAGTATTGCGCCGATCTCCCCGCCCATGCGCAAAACATTGTCTGTCGTCGA
>NZ_JARESO010000113.1:0-9880 GCF_046030175.1 Paraburkholderia sp. RL17-373-BIF-A | reverse complement strand
ACACGTCTTGCTTCGTCCCGGGCCGTGCCCTATGAACAGGCGGGGAGAACCGTTCGGGCGCGGCGTTTCCGTGGAGCACCTATGCGAAATCTCACGGCGTGTCTGGCGCCGTGAACGACGCAATGCCGCTAGCACCGCGACGTGCCACAAAGCATTGTCGGGTTGACCGCCTCACCGGTGAAGCACTCTGCGCGTCGCCATATACGCGTCGAACAGACCCGCATGCAGGCGGCTCAGTTCCTCGCGCAGGCTGACCAGTTCGTGCTGGTCGCCCTCATGCTCGCGGCGCAGGATCTCCCCCAGTAGGGCCGTCGCGCGGGACGCCGCCTGCTCACGCTGGACGCGCGCCTCGGCCAGCCGGCCCGCCAGCGCCGGCTTGATCACCAGCAGCCACGCCGGGAACCACGCGTCATCGTCGACCTCGCCCGTGCCGGGAAACTCCGCATCGAAGCGCCGGCGTAGCGCGTCGAGCGACGCGTCGCCCAGGACGGGCAGCAATGCCGCAAACCGTGCCGGCGCCAGCCACGCCAGTTCCGCGAGCAGCGGCCACGCGGCGTCCAGCCCCTGCGCCCGGTAGCGCGCCTCGGTGATCCACGCGAGGGGCGCCGGGATGCGCCACCACGATTCAATGCTCTGCGCCGCCTCACTCGCGGCCGCCCAGTCGCCCGCCAGCAGCCATAGCGGTGCAGAATGGCTGTCGGCATCGGCACGGAGAAAAGCCAGGGTCGCGGCCCGGTCCGCAAGCGCTCGCCAGCAGGGTGCGAGCCATGCGTGACCGGTTTGCGCGGGCAGCACCCGCCGGGCGGCGGGCACCACCTCGTCCTCCAGGTGACGCCGGGCGATGGCGAGCGCCGCGTGATCCGCAAAGGGCGCCGTCGGTGCGCGTTCGAGTTCGCGCACCAGCACGCTCATGGCGGGCAGCGCGCCATCGTCCGGGTATCCGGTAGCCAGCTGTTCCAGTGCGGTGCGAGCGGACACCGCGTCGCGCCGCTGCAGTTGCTCCAGCACGTCGTTGCGCAACATCACGTCGCGGCTGTCGGCGAAGATATCCAGTTGCTTCACGGTCTGCTGCATGGTCATCGCGCTCAGAAAAGTTGCCTTTCAGGATGGGCCAGATTAGCCCACTTCACCGTGCTGCGGAAGGTGCGGCCATCTTCGTCGACGGACTCGATGATCACGCGCTGGCCGTTCGCCTCGGCAATTACGCGCACCGTACGCTCGCCGTAGCGCATCAGCGCGCCGATCGGCGGGCAGGCCGGTGCCTTGCGACGGGTCCGCCCGGTTCGTCCCATCCCCTCTTTCCGCGGGCGGCTGCTGCCTGCCATGCTGACTACCCCCGCTTGCGGCGTGCCGCTGTCTTGCCGGATGATACGGAGGCGGCCGGCGCCTTGCGTGGCGGTCCCGGTGCCCGTGCTGGACGGGCGGCGGTTGAGCGCGTGGTGACCTTCGGGCGAACGGGTCGCATTTCGCGAACATCGGCCGCGTGCCGCGCCGCCAGTTGTTCCTGCAGCGTCGCGTTGGTGGCCTGAACCGCATCGAGCCGCCCCTGCAGCACGCCCGCCTGATGACGGGCGTCACCTAGTTGCGCCTGCAGCGCCTCGACCGCGCGGCGATGGTCCGCGTCGCGCCGGTCAGCCCGCCTCGTCGTCTCATCCAGTTCCTTCTGCAGCTTTGCGGCGGCGCCGCGCTCGCGGTCGATCTCGAGCAGCGCGCGCTTTTCGGACGCGCGGAGCCGCTCCTCCGCGCGTTCAGCCGATTCGCGCTGCTTCGCCAGGTCACGCGAAAACCCTTCCCTCACCGCCTGAAGTTCGCGATCGCGCGCCGCCAGCGCCGCACTGATGCGCGCCAGTTCCCCCTCGAGCGCCTGTCGCTGCGCATGCCCTTCCGCCCGCGCCCTGTCCAGTTCCCGGACCTCGACCTGCGCGGCCAGTAGCGCCGCGGTGCGCTGTTCGAGTGCAGTCTCGACACGAGCCAGTTCGTCGCGGGCGGCGATCACCAACTGCTGCGATTCGGCCCGCTGCGCCTCGACCTCGGCGCGCAGCGCGTCGAGCGCCGTTGCGGCCGCTGCGGTGGCGCGCGTCCAGAGGGTCGCGACCAGTTCGCCGGCAGCCACACCGAGATCGGCGGGCAGGTCGGGATGCGCGATGCGCACGCGGCTCTTCTCGCGTAGTTCCGTCCAGAACTCGCCGAGCACCGCAGTCGGCGTCCCCATGCTGCCCCGCTTCACGAGCTGGTACAGCCGGTTGGCGGTCGGCGTGATGCCATGGCAGAAGAACAGCAGCGCGCAGACCTCACGGTACAGCTCGCGGGTTTTGGGGAATTCGGCCTTCAGGCGCGCGATATCGGCGGCCAGCGCCGCATCGGGGGACAGGACGTCGCTCATGAGATCACAATCAAAGAATTGTGATAAATATTACTACGTAAACCGCTATATATCTAATGCCCACGTGTCCATATTTTGACATTACTCCTATAATGTTGAAATTCAATAGCGGGAGTGCGACAATCGCCACGCGACTCCCCGAACACCGCCCGCACCGGTCCCGATGCCCATGAAAACCGCCCTGATCGCACCGCGCCCGCTCGATGTGCTCGAACTGCCGGCCGATCTCGACGGTCGCGACGGCACCAACCGCGCGCGCGGCCACTCGCAGATCGCCGCATGCGACGACCTGGCTGCAGTGCGCGCGTGGCTCGCGCGGGTCGCCGACAAGAAAACGACCTTCGAGAATTACCGCAAGGAAGCTGAACGGCTGCTGCTGTGGGCAATCGTGCAACTGGGCAAACCGCTGTCGTCACTCACGCACGAGGACCTGCAGCTATTCCGGCAATTCCTGAATGACCCACAGCCGCACGCGCGTTGGGTCGCCGACGATGGACGCAAATATCCGCGCCACGATCCGCGCTGGCGACCGTTCTACAGAACGCTCGGGCCGAGCAGCCAGTACCAGGCGATGGTGATCATCAACGCACTGTTCGCGTGGCTGGTCGAAGCCGGCTATCTGGCGGGTAACCCGTTGTCGCTGTCGCGCCAGCGCGCGCGCCGCTCAAAGCCACGCATCACACGCTATCTCGACCGCGAGCTGTGGCAGGAAGTGAAGCTGTATATCGATAGCTTGCCGAAGGACACGCCGCGCGAACGGGAGCGCTACCTCCGTGCACGGTGGCTGTTCACGCTGTTCTATCTCGGCGGCCTGCGCATCTCCGAGGTCAGCGGCAACACGATGGGATGTTTCTTCTGCCGGCGCGATGCCGACGGTCACGAGCGCTGGTGGCTCGAAGTGCTCGGCAAGGGCGACAAGGAAGGGCTCGTGCCCGCCTCCGCGGAAATGATGGTCGAACTCGGACGCTACCGGCGCGAGCGCGGCCTGTCCGCCCTGCCCTCCCGCCATGAGGACACGCCGCTCGTGCTGCCGCTGGGAAAATCCATGAAGCCGCTAACGCGCGCCGCGCTCCACACGATCGGACCGAAATTCTCGTCCGTAGTCAGGACAAGGGATATAAGCCGTTCCCAGATTCGTCGCATATGCTCACGAGCGCCGAACGATCGTCCAGTATCACGCCAGACAGGCTCCCACCGTTATCCAATCGAAGCATTCAGAAGTTGCCGGTTGCGCCGAAAGCTCTCGGCGCGACAGGTTCACTCGCATAAGAACGCAGCGTCTTTTGCCACCAACCGACATCTCGCCATGCACCGAGCTTGAATCCGACCTTCTCATAGACACCAATATGCTTGAATCCAACTGCTTCATGCAGCGCGATACTCGCGGCGTTGGGTAGCGCGATGCCTGCGAACGCCTGCGCGTAGCCCAGCTCCGTTAGCTCCGCCAGCAAGGCTTCGTACAGTCCGCGACCAACACCTCGCCCCCGACTGGCAGCGCGGACATAGACTGTCGTATCGACCGACCATTGGTAGGCTTGCCTCTCACGATGTGCGCCGGCATAGGCGTAACCATTCACCAGATCCGCATCATCGAGACTGACTAGCCACGGGAACCGTCGCAACGTCGCGATCAATCGTCGACGCATCTCGTCCGCTGTCGGTGGTTCAAGTTCGAAAGAAATGGCGGTGCCTGTGACTACTGGGGCGTAAATCGCTGAGATGGCCTCTGCATCGTCAGGCGTCGCGATGCGCAGTCGCATGAAAGCCCCCATGTTTGATGGGTAGAAAGGAACTGATTCTGTAGCGCCAATTATCGGACGTACATTCCGTGTCCTGTCCTGCCGAACCTCCGCGCAACGGAGGCGGCACGTTGTCGCCCCGTAGCGCCCCACCCGTCAATTCAATAATACTTGAAATGTTAAAATGAATGATCTATTGTTCCGGGCATGGACTCAAACCTCGTTGTACGCGCCCTTAGCGCGCTCGCCCATGAATCGCGCCTCGCGATCTTCCGTGCCCTGGTTGTGGCCGGTCCAAACGGTATGGCCGCCGGTGAAATTGCACAGCAGTTGGAGCTTTCCCCTTCAAGCCTGTCGTTTCATCTGAAGGATCTGTCACACGCAGACCTGGTGAAGCCGCGACAGCAGGGGCGTTTCATTATCTACACGGCGAATTTCGATGCCATGACGGGCCTGATCAGTTTCCTGACGGAGAACTGCTGCGCGGGAGCAACCTGTGCCGCGAGCGATCTCCCCAACTGCTGCGGAGACACACCATGAAGCGTATGCATATCCATGTCGCTGTCGAAAATCTGGGCGACAGTATCCGGTTCTACAGCGCGATGTTCGGCAACGCCGAGCCCACCGTTCTAAAGACCGATTACTGCAAATGGGAGCTGACGGACCCCGCGGTGAATTTCGCGATTTCGCAGCGTGGTGCAAAACCAGGTATTGACCACGTCGGGATTCAGGTCGAAACCGACGCGGAGTTGGCAGAGATGAATGCGCGATTCGCGACGGCGCAACTGCCAGTTGCGGCGCAAACCGGCACGACCTGCTGCTATGCCAGGTCGGACAAGGCGTGGACCATTGATCCGCAGGGCGTCGCCTGGGAAACGTTTCGAACACTCGAAACCGCGCCGGTCTACGGTCACTCGCGCGAGCAAACACAATCACATCCGCAATCGTCGGCAGCATGCTGCACGCCGGGCAATTGAACCGATCGTGACTTTCCGGAGCCGCCCGTGAGCGACAAACCTTACTCGATTCTCATTCTCTGCACGGGCAACAGTGCGCGCAGCATCATGGCCGAAGCGCTTTTCAACGCACTTGGGAAGGGGAAATTTCAGGCGTATAGCGCCGGCAGTCATCCATCCGGGGCGGTGAACCCGTTCGCCATTGATCGCTGTGAAGCGCTGGGTTATGACACAGCAGGACTGCGCAGCAAGAGCTGGGACGAGTTTGCGACGCCTGACGCTCCGCACATGGATTTCGTCATCACGGTCTGCGACCAGGCTGCGGGCGAAGTCTGTCCAATCTGGCCTGGCCACCCGCTGACGGCACATTGGGGTTTCGAGGACCCGGCAGCTTTCGAGGGTAGCGACGACGAGAAACGCAAGGTATTCAGCAAGGTCTATCGGCAGATCATGAACCGCGTGAGTCAGTTCGTGAATCTGCCTCTGCATGTGCTGGCCCGTAATGCGATTCAGCGCGAAATGCGCGCGATCGGTGACAAGCCTGTAGAGGAATCAAATGAGCAGCACTGATACAGCGATCGGCACGGCACGGCCGGCGATCGGATTTTTCGAGCGGTATCTGACGGTCTGGGTTGCCCTCTGCATCGTGGGGGGCATCCTGGTCGGGCAGGTCCTGCCACAGCTCTTCCAGGCGATCGGCCGGATGGAAGTGGCGCACGTCAACCTTCCTGTCGGTGTGCTGATCTGGGTGATGATCATTCCGATGCTGATCAAGATCGATTTCGGCGCGATGACCCAGGTCAGGAGCCAGTGGCGCGGCATCGGCGTTACGCTGTTCGTGAACTGGCTCGTCAAGCCCTTCTCGATGGCATTGCTGGGCTGGATCTTCATCCGTCATGTGTTTGCGTCATGGCTTCCCGCCGACCAGCTCGACAGCTATATTGCCGGCCTGATCCTGCTGGCCGCGGCCCCCTGCACGGCCATGGTGTTCGTGTGGTCACAACTCTGCAAAGGCGATCCGTATTTCACGCTCTCTCAGGTGGCGCTGAATGACTCCATCATGATCGTGGCATTCGCGCCCCTTGTAGCGCTCCTGCTCGGCCTGTCCGCGATTACGGTGCCGTGGGATACGTTAATCATTTCGGTTGGGTTATACATCGTCATTCCCGTCATCCTTGCCCAATTGCTGCGCCGGCACCTGCTGGCCAGAGGAGAAGCGCATTTCCGGCAGGCGGTCGCACATCTCGGCCCGTACTCGATCAGCGCGCTGCTCGCGACACTCGTCCTTCTGTTTGCTTTTCAGGGACAGGCAATCGTCAAGGAGCCGCTCGTTATCGCGATGCTCGCGGTGCCGATCCTGATACAGGTGTTCTTCAATTCCGGCCTCGCTTACCTGCTGAATCGCAGGCTCGGCGTTGCGCACTGCGTCGCTGGGCCGTCCAGTTTGATCGGTGCCAGCAATTTCTTTGAACTGGCGGTTGCAACGGCAATCAGTCTGTTTGGGTTCCATTCCGGTGCAGCCCTGGCCACAGTGGTTGGCGTGCTGATCGAAGTGCCGGTGATGCTCTTCGTCGTCGGCATTGTCAACCGCTCGCAGCACTGGTACGAAACGAAACACAGCACAGAGGGGCAGCAGATATGAGCGTCACGATTTATCACAACCCCGACTGCGGTACGTCGCGCAACACGCTGGCAATGATCCGCAATGCCGGGATCGAGCCGCAAATTGTCGAGTATCTGAGGACTCCGCCTGATCGGGAAACATTGAAGAATCTGATTGCTCGAGCTGGCCTGACGGTACGCGCCACGTTGCGTGAAAAGGGCACGCCTTACGCCGAGCTTGGTCTGGGCGATACGTCCCTGACTGATGCGCAACTACTTGATGCCATGATGGAACATCCGATCCTGATTAACCGCCCGCTAGTCGTGACACCGCTTGGCGTCCGTCTGTGCCGGCCGTCCGAGGTCGTGCTCGACATCCTGCCTGTTGGGCAGAAAGGATCATTCATGAAAGAGGACGGAGAGCAGGTTGTCGATAGCGAAGGGAGGAGACTTCTCTAATGACGCAGGACACGCCTAACGTCAGCGCCCCGCATCTCGACACGCCTGACCTGAAGAAGCTCGAACCGCGTGCAGTTTCGCAGCACGCGCCGCGAATCCTGTTGCTCTACGGTTCGTTGCGTCCTACGTCGTACAGCCGACTTCTCACGCTCGAAGCCGAACGCATCCTGCGCCATTTCGGCGCGGAAACGCGTGTCTTCGATCCGCACGGCCTGCCGCTTGTTGACAGCGTGCCGGCCGACCATCCGAAGGTGGTCGAACTACGGAAACTCTCGGAGTGGTCGGAAGGGCATGTCTGGTGCAGCCCGGAACGTCACGGAACCCTGACGGCAGTATTCAAGAACCAGATCGACTGGCTACCACTGGAAAGCGGCGGCGTTCGCCCTACGCAAGGTCGCACGCTCGCGGTAATGCAGGTGTGCGGTGGATCGCAATCGTTCAACGCGGTGAACGCGCTGCGCATTCTCGGCCGGTGGATGCGTATGGTGACCATCCCGAATCAGTCTTCGGTGGCGAAGGCCTAGCAGGAGTTCGACGCAAACGGTCGGATGAAACCCTCGCCATATTACGATCGCGTCGTGGACGTGATGGAAGAACTGTACAAGTTCACGCTGCTGGTACGTGACCGCTCGGACTACCTGACAGATCGTTACAGTGAACGGAAAGAAGCGCACCCGGAGCTTGCAACGACACTGGCGGCCGCCGCCATGAACCAGGAAGCGGTGACCGCCAATGCAGACACTGACGACAGCGAAACGGAGTGACGGCGACGGTGGCCGTGGCACTGTCGCATGGGCGCTCGCAGTTGCGCAGCTCGTTTCCTGGGGCTCGATCTATTACGCGTTTTCGCTTTTTGTCGTGCCGATGGAAGGTGCGATGGGATGGAGCCGGACGGCGACGAACGCAGCGCTCTCGGTCGGCCTGCTGATTTCAGGATTGGCAGCTTATTCGGTCGGAAAGTGGATCGATCACGGCCACGGCCGGCGCGTCATGGTCAGTGGAACCGTGTTGGCCGTAGCGATGCTGGCGCTGTGGTCGCAGGCACATAGCCTCGTGACACTGTTCGTCGTCTGGATCGGCCTCGGCGTCGCCATGGCCGCGACGCTTTACGATCCTGTTTTCGCGGTGATCACACGGGACTTTCCAGGCAGCTTTCGCACAAAGATTACATTGGTCACGTTGGTGGCCGGCTTCGCCAGTACCGTCTTTATCCCCCTGACACAGGTTCTGGTCGACTTTCTCCAGTGGCGAGACGCGCTGCTCGCGCTTGCCGGATTCAGTCTGGCAATCTGTCTACCCATACATGTTTTCGCAATCGGTCGCGATGCGCCCCGCGAAGACGATCGGGACTACAAGGCCGCGCTGAAGGCGACCAACGCAGTGGCAACCGGGCGCGCTTTACGGACGCCGACATTCTGGGCCCTTGCGGTCTGTTTCACGGCCTACTATGCGACGTTTGCGGCGCTGACCTTCCACCTGGTCCCGCTTATGACGGAGCGGCGAGTGTCGCCAGCAATGATCCTGATGACAATGGCTGTGATCGGTCCGGCTCAGGTGCTTGCGCGCGTGCTGTGGTTCACGATCGGCCGCAATGTTCGTCCGTCGATTGTCGGTATCGTTATTACAACAGCGTTTCCCGCGTCGGTTGTTGTTCTCATATGCGCAGGCACGTCGCCTGCGTTGCTGATCCTGTTCGCGGTCGTCTACGGTGGCGCAAACGGCATGATGACGATCCTGCGCGGGACGATTGTGCAGGATGTGATGTGGACGGAAGGCTATGGAGCCGTGAGCGGACTGCTGTCGATGCCCTCGAACATTGCCAAGGGGATCGCACCGATTTCAGCCGCGGCGATCTGGACGGTCGGCAGCAATTATGTGCCTGTCGAATGGACCGTTCTGTTGGTGTCGCTGATTTCGGCTGCTGCGTTCATTCTCGCCATACGCTTCGCCTCTGGCAAAAAATTTGGCGAACACCAAGCCAGTTTCGAATGAGCATACAGCCATGCAGATAAGAAACGCCAACGAAGCCGACCTCGGCACGATCCAAAACCTGTTAAACGAGAACGATCTGCCTGTTGAAGATGTCTCGACGACGCTCATCGAAGGATTCCTCGTTGCCGAAGACGCAAGGGGAACGGTTGTCGGTAGCGGTGGCCTTGAGCAGATTGGTTCGAGTGTGCTTTTACGATCGCTGGCCCTCACGCAAGAATGGCGCGGGACAGGCGTCGCAAGGAAGCTGGTCGAACTGCTCGAAGACAACGCACGCTCACTCGGCCAACAGGAAGTCTGGCTGCTGACTACGACTGCTGAGCGCTTTTTTGAGCGAGCCGGCTATGAGCGGGTAAACCGTGATGAGGTCCCCAGCGACGTGCGGTTGTGCACGCAGTTCGCGGTCCTGTGTCCGTCAACCGCCCTTTGCATGCGAAAGAGGCTCCTACCGAGATCCTCACCAACTGTGGTCGAACCGCCGGTATCGAGCTGATTTCCGCCACGCGACATCTGTTCATCAACGGCCCCTTTTTACATCTGCGCCAATCCCGGTCCAACGACAAACTTCCGTAGTCGACCTGTTGCGGCCGCCCGGGGGGCTATGCCCGCTGACCGCTGCTGTCATTGAAACGAACGGCCACCAACGGAGGCGCCTGTTTTGATGCGCTCGACGCAATCTAATGAACGCTGGTCAATGTCGTCACGGTAGGCCGATGTGAGCCAATTTGGTCCCAGATTGCGTTGGATAGCTT
>NZ_JARESO010000112.1:0-10414 GCF_046030175.1 Paraburkholderia sp. RL17-373-BIF-A | reverse complement strand
CGACGATCCGGTCAGGTGCCTGCGTTTCCCTTTCTGGCGGCCTGCGCGGCGAGTTGCTGTGCGAGCGATCCAGGCGTGTTGTCGCTGTACTGTTTTGCCAACAGTTCGCGGACTGCCTGGGGTGAAAGATCAGGGTTTTCGGCGGCCAGTTGCTGGCGTGTCTTGAATGCCCTGGTGCCGGTTGGGGTGGGTGCGGGATTGATTGCGTAATCTGTGGCGGCTGGGGTGTTTCGTTCTGCGAGGGGTGGCGATGTCGGTGGGCGGGTTACCCGGATGCGCCGCAGCGCCTGCTTGAAGCCGGACATGGTGAAGGTAAAGCCGTCGTTGTGCAGTTCCGAGAGGATGTGTTCGAGTGCGACACCGGCATTGATCGCGTGCTCGACATCGTTAATGACATCGCGCAGGCGCGCGGTCTGAGACCTGCGCACAGGATCGGAGGCCAGTGCGCGAATGCGTGAGGACAAGTTGGAGGTTGTCATGATCTGGTGGCCATTTTGTATACGGAGTGTATCCTAATTGTGATATATGTGAATTCTAAAAGAGACTTATAAAGTCTTGTTGAGTCTTTATGGATACTGCAAGTCGCTAATATGTAGCCTAAGTGCATTTCTGCATAGAAATGCAGGCACGAGAGGTATGTTTACAGAGCGCGACGCGCTCCGTAAAATACCCGTGCCAAAGGGGATGCCCCTTTGAAACCCCGCAGCTACGCTGCGGGGAAAAGCAGCGGGCGATGCCCGCAAGTTGGTGGGGCCGCGACGCGTCCTGATGAAGTGGTGAAAAACGAGGGAGGTTGCCGGCGATGCCGAAGCTGAAGCCAAAAGTGGAAGGGGGGTTGAGCCAGCCGATCAGTTTCCGGTTGCCACCAGCGGATCGGGCGGCGTATCTGGAGAAGGTGGCGGCGTCGGGCCTTACCCAGTCTGAATTTTTCCGGCAAGCGGTGCTGGCCAACCGCACGCAGATCGTCGCGCGGCCGAAGGCGAGCGGCGATCGCAAACGCCTGCTGTATGTCTTCAACAAAACCAGCAACAACCTTAACCAGATCGCGCACCGGGCGAACTCGGAGCACGCGCGCGGCAAGCTGTCCGAGGCGACCTACGAGCAGCTGGTAGACCAGCTGCAAATGATTTCCCGGTATCTGAAAGCAACGCTCGGCCGGGTCGACTGAAATGAGCGACGTGCAAAAGGCGATCTGGGCCGTAGTCGAACTGGAAGCGTTGCAGCACCTTGCGACGGCTGAGCTTACTCGTGGTCATTGCGGGGCGGCCCGGCTGACACTTGAGCGCGTACGTCACGCCCTGACGGTCAGTATCCATTTTGAGCTGGGGTGTCGCATTGCAATGGTGGAGCAGTGGCTCGGGAAACCGGTTTCTCCGGAGCCGGGCTCATGCTGATCAGGATTAGCGGCCACCACGACGGCATCAAGGAATACCTGGAGAAGGGGCAGAAGCAGGACCGCGAGTTCTCGCGCGACGAGATGGACGAACGCGTGATTCTAGCCGGCGACCTCGACATTACGAACGACATCATCCAGTCAATGGATACCGATGCCGAGCGGTACAAGACCATCACCCTGTCGTTCAAGGAAGATGACATCGAGCCGGCGACGCTCGACGCCATCGTGCGCGACTTCGAGGCGTTCGCGTTCGCGGCGTATGAGCCCGACGAATACTGCTTCTATGCCGAGGCGCATCTCCCGAAAATCAAGAGCTACACCGACCGGAAGAGTGGCGAACCGGTCGAACGGAAGCCGCATATTCACTTCGTGATTCCGAAGGTCAATCTGCTCAGTGGACGGAAGCTCGATCCGTTCGCGATGGTTGAGCACCAGGCGAAGTTCATCGATGCGTTCCAGGAGCACATCAACCACAAGTACGGACTGGCCAGTCCGAAAGACAACCGGCGCGTCGAGTTCACCAGCGCGTCGGAGATGATCAGCCGCTACAAGGGCGATGTGTTCGAGGGCGGCAATCGCGAGCTCAAGGCGGCGATTCTCGAAGCGGTCCTTTCGCGGGACATCACCGAATACGACGACTTCCGGACGCTGCTGCAGGAATTCGGCGAGACGCGCACGCGCAATGCGGGGCGGGCGACCGAATACGAAAACGTGAAGCGAGCCGATGCAGCGAAGGGCGTGAACCTGAAGGAATACGTGTTCTCGCGCGCGTTCGTCGAGTTGCCGGCCGACGAGAAGCGCGCTGTGATCGAACGGACCATCGAGCCTGAATATGAAGTAACCGGCGCGGAGCGTGCGACACCTGAAGCACTGCAGGACACGTTGCGTGAATGGCACGAGATGCGCGCCAGGGAAGTGAAGTATTTCAACGGCGGGAATCTCAATGCCTACCCGTTCTACCGTGATGCGGCTTCCGATGAGCGCCGGCAGTTGCTGGCGGTTCGCGAGCAGCGCTTCTATCAACGATTTCGAGGAGAGGTGAACCATGAGCGAGACACCGGAAGTGCCACAGAAAGGCAACTTTCTGGAGATGTGGGACGCGGCTATCGATTCAAGCGACCAGACGAGCCCGACATCGAGCGAGGCGTCGACCGGGAGCGAGGATCCGGTGACGCTGGGTACGGGCGAGGGCGGCGCGGCGCCGGGCGTGAGTGCCGAACGCCCAACGATCGCCGCGCCGACACCGGCCGACTTCGGCCAGATCATCAGTCTCACCTTGAGCCAGATCGATCCCGGACGGCGCCCGAATCCTTCGACCGTATGCGAAGTCTGTCCGGCATCGTTGTGGATGGCGACGCCGCGCGAGGTCAAGTGCTACTGCCGGCTGATGCACCTCGTGACCTGGAAGACATCGGAGCCGGTGGAAATGACGCATTGCGATGGCATGGCGCTGGCGAGCGAGGAATAGGGCAGCACGGGTACGCGCCTGCGGCAGAGAACTGGAGCGGACGCGCCGCGCAGATGTACGACGCGTGGCAGCACGCGGATCCGGACGAGCGTCAGCAGCTGACAGCGGCCAGCGCCGCGCGTTTTGCCCGCGAGCAGTACGGTTTCAAGGGGCGCGGTGCGAATACTGTGTTCACTGGTCGCTTTGCGGACGCTGACCAGCCGGCGAGCCTGACGGCCGTCAAGTCGCTGGCCAGCGTTGAGCAGTTGCATTTTTCCGGTACGCCAGCGCGGAACCGGTCGGCGCGTCCGGATCCGGCGACCGGCCGCGAAGCCGACACCGTGCGCGACCAGCTCGCGCGTGACATCGTGGAAGGCCGCGCGATCCGGCGTGATGCACCACGTCAGGAATTTCAGGAGATCAAACGTACACTCGATGCTGGCCGGCTGCTGGCGACGCTCGCGCACTCGCATGGCCTGATCCCGGCCAAATACGCCATCATCAAGGGCTGCGACGGCGGCGACCGGATCCAGTGCGGTAACCGCAATCTGAACGTGTCGGATTTCCTGACGAAGGAACTGAATCTGCCGTGGACCGAAGCCGCGCAGCTGATGCGCGACACGTACCGTGCACAGACCGGCCGCGATGCAATGTACGCGCCACGGCATGCGGCAGCATCGCCACTGTGGCGCGAGTTCCAGACGTACCGGGCCGAGCTGACTGAGCGCGATCGTGCAGCTTGGGTGGAGCAGGGGAGACACGAGCAGGCACAGCGAAGCTCGATCCGCTCGACGTTCCATGCTGCACGTAGCGCGATCCAGGCGGATCTGCAGCTGTCGCGCCCCGACCGGAAGGCTGCGCTGTCTGTGGCTCGCATGACCCGAGTCGAACAGGAGACGGCATTGCGATCGGCGATGGCGGCCGAGCGTGAAGCGCTGAAAGCAGTCACACGTCAGCCGCTCGATGAGCGTTACCGTGCGTTTCTCGCCGGGCAGGCGCAGGCTGGCAACGAACAGGCGCTGCTCGAGCTGCGCCGCATGCGGCGCACGGAACCCGAGCCGGATCCTACGTATGCCGCGATCCGTTCGACGCGGCAGCACGAGCCGAACGCGATCATCTATCGCGGGCCGGTGATCACGCATGAGGTGCAGCGCAATGGCGATGTAACCTACCGGCGCGATGGCGCTGCGCTGCTCGTCGACGAGGGGCCTTCGGTACGACTGTGGGAGAGCGACCGCGATGCGATCGAAACGGCGCTGCGCCTGGCGCAGCAGAAGTTCGGCCAGACGCTCATCCTGTCGGGTCCGCTGGAATTTCAGCTGGACGCCGCGCGCGTGGCAGCAGAGACCCGTCTGAATGTCGAATTCAACGATCCAGCCTTGAACCGCGTGATGCACGACCGGCGCCACGAGTTGGACACACAGGCTGAAGCGCAGCGGCGGCAGGAGAGCGAACGCAATGCGGCGATGCGCAAGCTCGCGCGGGATATGCTGCGCTCACCAGAGCCCGACCGTTCGGGTAATGACGAGCGCAGCGCAGGCGACGACTCGCCCGACGTTGGTCGGGATCAGGATCCGGATATGGAGCGCTGATTCGCGGTGCGTTCACGATTCCAGTCCGCGTCCGACCGCGATGTGCCACGGTTCGTTGTGGACCGTCAGCCGCTCCGTGATGAGTCTTTCCAGGCGTTCGGCGTCGGGTCTCAGGTGTTGCCAGCGGGCTGCTTCATTATCCATGTCGCCCACTGACAGCGGCATGGTCACGACAAGCCCGGCTTCCTTTAGTCGACGGGCAGCGTTCCAGAAGCTGTTCGCACTGTAAAGCTCTTTCACAGCAGTGATCGGCTGACCATAGGTCTGCGCCAAGTGCCACAGCAGAGCGATGGCATACCCCTGACGACGATTTCCAGGCGCTGTCTCGATCTCGAACAGGTAGACTCGATCGAAGAGTGGCGAGACGGCATAGGTGGCCGTGCCTACCTCGTTGCCAGACGAATTGTGGATTACGGCTTCGTAATCGGGATTCGGCGTGGTGAACGCTTTGTAGTAGTTTGCCGTTGCGTTGACGGTAATTCGCGGAAGGCGTTCCAGCCTGCGCCGTCCCTGCCATGTCCCAACGATTGTTCCAAGCATCTTCAACCCTCAATTGGAGAGATCGTCGATTGATTGTGTGATTGTTTGGGTCTGCATATAGCGGGCACTTTGTGTTTTCGCCCTGTGCAGCGCAACGTCTGAATCTGTAACCCAGCTTGCTGCGACCTTTGCAGCGACACGGCGGGCCGCTGACAACAGATCGCCATCAACAATCGGTTCCACTATGGGCGGTTGTTGCATTCCGGCTTCGGCACCGACATAGCCGTCGGCTGGCCGGGTAAAAGAGATTCCCGTTGCGATTAGCAGCCGCAGGCAGTCTTCGTTATGACCAACCGCATCAAACGTATCGAGATCTACCTCGCGAGGAATGTGCTGGTTTTCGTTCCCGAAAGCGCCGAGGCCAGCGCGGAAATTCAGTTCCTTGTCGTTCATTTTTTTCCTTGTCTTCGCACGCGATCTGTATGCGTGCTTTTCCGTTACGCAATAACGCGGATCACGCAAATGACAAACTGCATTCGCTGCTGTCAGGGAGCTGAGTCCAGGTCGAACAGGGCGCGGTCATTCGCGCGCGTGAGCGCTGCGTCCATCATTTGCCGAAAATCAGCCTCGTCCCACTCGCCGCAAGCAACTCGATGAAGGACTGCCTCGCCAACCAGCCTGATTTTACGTTCGCGATCGGCCCGGCTTTCCTTCACAGCTTTGCGTCGCGCCTTGTCAGCGGCCTTGCGCGCTTCCTTCAATGCTGCCAGTTTCTCATCCGTCGCGGCCAGACGGGTTTTCAATAGCGACATCCTCAGTTCTCCTCATATGAGATTTTGCCGGCTTCGGCTCGATCATAGTGTCTTCTTATCAGGCTCCCATGGGTTGAGAAGGTCAACGCCCGTTCGAATGAAGTCGCCCACGTTCCGTGTGACAACGGTCATGCCATGCACGAGGGCTGTTGCGGCGATCAGCGCATCGCGCTCAGCGCGCTGATCAGGCACATGGAGTCTTGCGCAGCGTTGCGCGACGGCAATATCGACGGCCAGCACACGGCCGGCGAAAGCCGGCAGGACGTGACTGTCCAGCCAGGCTCGAAGAATCGCGCCTTGCGCCGCGTCACGGCGTTCGATCAGAAGTACGCCGGTTTCCAGCTCCAGAATCGTGATGGCTGACAGGAAGAGGGCGCCGGGTGACACGCTGGCTGCCCACGCGGTCACGTTCCTGTCGGCCTTACCGGCTTTCGCCTTGCGTAGTTCTGAAACGACGTTGGTATCGAGGACAAACATCAGGACAGATCCGCCGGGCGGGAAATCGTACCCGCACGCGGCGGATCGAATTCAATCTGTTCGACGCCGGGCATGGCCAACATATCGATGATGCTGGCGGGTCCACCGATCAGCTTTTGATATTCCGCGATGGACAACAGGACGTGCGCCGGCCGGCCGCGATCGGTGATGAACACGGGCCCTTCGTTGGCGGCTTTCTTGGCACCGCTGGCGTCCTGATTGAACTCGCGGCTTGATAGGGTCGTAATGGTCATGGGATACCTCGACTCACGCTGATAATGTAGATATGTTACTACATCGTTGACGGCTTTGCAACTCTTGGCTGGTTCGTTTTGGGTATCCCCTTGGCGAACTAGCGAAGCGTGGTACTGTATTTCGCGAATATCAACCCAAAACAAGACCAGTTCGCTAAACCGACCCTTTCAGTACCGATGACCTATTTTGTGCGCGCGTACCTTCGCGCTTCCACCGACGAGCAGGATGCACAGCGGGCGAGGGGGGCGATGGAGCGCTTCGCCTACGAACACGGCGTGCGGATCTGCAACTACTACGCAGAAAACGAATCCGGGGCGCGGCTCGATCGCCCCGAACTCTTCCGGCTGTTGGCCGACAGCCGGCCGTCCGACGTATTGCTGGTGGAGGACGTGGACCGTCTTTCACGCCTGACCGGGACGGAATGGGAAAAGCTCAAAAGCCTGATCCGCCAGTGTCAGGTGCGTGTGGTCGCCGTCAACGTGCCGACGACCTGGCAACACCTTGCGCCCACGCAAAGCGAATTCGACGGGCGCATGTTCGGGGCGATCAACGACATGCTCCTCGATATGCTGGCGGCCATCGTGCGGGGGGTAGAGTCAAATCTGGTGTACGCGGTTTCGGCATAATCAGGCGGCCAGCGACTGCTGAGCCGGTGTGCTGTCGGTCACCGGTTCTCCATCCTTGAACCTCATTCCGTCAAACATCGAAGTGAGCTTTTCCGGGGCGCGGATGCGCCGCCACGATTCTTCGGCCGACTCGATCAGCTTGAATGCGAGGCCCAGAAAGGTCGCACGCGATACACCGTTGCGCGTGCGCTTCGTACGATGACGTACCGTCGCGAAGGTCGATTCGATCGGGTTCGTGGTGCGCAGATGCTGCCAATGTTCGGCCGGGAAATCGTAAAACGCCAGCAGTTCGTCACGATCTTCCGTCAGCTTGTCGGCCACCTTCGGATACTTTGCCGAGTAGGCGTCGACGAAGTGATTGAATGCGACCAGCGCATCAGCACGCGTGGCTGCCATCCAGATGTCCTGCATCGCCTTTTTGGCCCGGGCCTGCTGCGATTTCGGCAGCGCGTTGAGCACGTTGCCCATCTTGTGAAACCAGCAACGCTGATGCTTCGTCTGCGGGAACACTTCCTCCATCGCTGCCCAGAATCCCATCGCACCGTCGCCGCAGGCCAGCAACGGCCCGGACTGCAGGCCACGCCTTTTCAGATCCAGCAACCACTCGCTCCACGAGGCCTTCGATTCCCGATAACCGTCGCCGGTTGCCACGCGCTCCTTCGTGCCATCCGGCTTCACGCCAATGATAACGAGCAGGCACTGGCCGTCGGAATCGTCGCTGCGCACGCCCGTGTGAATGCCGTCGGCCCACCAGTACGCCCGCGCGCCGACGACAGGTCGCGCCGGTTCCACTGCGCATGCTCCTCGGCCCACTGAGCCTTCAGCCGGCTCACGACGTTCGGTGACATCCCGCTGACCTGGCCGCCCAGCATGATGCCCATCGCTTCGCTCATGTCGCCCGTCGCCTGCTGGATGATCTGCCGCGCGCCTTGCTGGATCAACTCATCAAGCACGCTCTTCGTTTCCGCTTTACTGCCGTTCGCTTTTTCCGTAATCTTCTTCATGGTGGTCGGTTCCGGCTCTCGCCGGGTTCGCTGGTTGTGCCTTTGACAAGCAACATTCTCAGCTATACCGCCACCGGTGGTTCAAAAGCCGTATTTTTTGCGTTACACAGAAGACGCCGAATTGTCTCAGGGCATCAGCCCTCAGGTCGTGCTCCATCTCGCAGGTAACGCTGCGTAATAGATCGTCTCGAACCGTTTGTCATTCTTCATCTGGTCTTTCAGCTTACCTTGCAGCATGCCGGACAGGATCGCCGTGCACGTGAAGGCGTTCCCCTTCCCAAGGAGTCTCCCCCTGTAATCCGCCAGATTGTCCTTTGAAAAGCCCTCGACACCAGGATCCAGTTCATCCGCATGATTGAGCATGGCGACCGCCAGCACCCGCAGCCCTTCCGGCGAATCCAACTCCCTGCCAAACATTCTGGAACTGCTCGCGTACGACAGTGAGGCCGCATGCGATCTTAGAAAGAAAGCCTTTTCAGCGTCATTCATTGAACCATGTACTGCTTCGGCCTCCGCAAAGAGCCGTTTCAGCAGGTCTTCCGAAAAACGCGCTTCCGAGAAATTATCGTACGAGACGTAATCATCATGAGCATGCCCCACCAGCGGCAGAACAAACCCCTTCAGCTCTGCCTGGATCCGCGGCGTTGTCCAATCCTCCTTCGCTCCGCTAGCGGCGCCCAGCATGTATGCCTGGACATAAGCCTGAGGAAGCAGCGATCTGGCGATCGTCTCCAGCGAGTGAATCGATAGTCGCGAGATACTTCTGGAGTGCAATACGGGGAATTGGGCAAGGTGCGCCTGATTGAACAAGGGATAGTACTCCGAGCGTGCGGTCTGCTCTACCTTATCCGGCTTGCGGCTCCAGTCGGCAGCCACGAATACATGGCCGAACTCTTCGCCCGGCTCCCCAGGGGCCCGCATAGCCTTCTTGAGGTCATCATCGGTCATCAGGATGCAGACCTCCTTTTCCCTGGCAAGCAACGGAAAATAGGACAGTTCCGGCGCATCCATGAGATCAGTGTTGTCCTTCTCAAACTGGATCAGGTTCTCGGGAAGTACATCCAGGTAAGTCTTGCGCACCTGCTTTGCCTTGTCCCGCAGCTTTTCATGCTGTTCGGCCGCAACCAGTATCTGCAGCAGGCTGAAGCTGTTCGCACGAGCCCACGCATATCCCGCGGGTGCCGGTTGTCCCAGCTGTGCTTGAGCATGGTCGAGCATGGTCCCCAGTCCATGCGAGGACCAGCCCTCCACCGGGAAGGGAGCGTCCTGATAGATCAGGAACAGCGTCTCAGCCGCCTTCTGGACAAAGGAGTTGATCAGAGGACTCTTTTCCTGATACTCGGGATGGGGCTAACAGGAACTCCGCGACCACAGCCTGAACGGCAGGATCATTGACACCGGCACTCATGGCGTCGTCAAGCGCCCCGATAGCCAGCTCCATGCAGCGGATCCTGTTTTCGCCCTTTAACCGCCTGTCGATCACAGTCAGGATGCTGCCGGAGTCAGGATTGTTCCGGTGGTTAAAGAGAACATCGCGTAGCTCTGGATCGCTCAGGTCCACTGACAATCCAGCGAAGAGGATCCCGGGAAGCACTTCATCGGTAAACTCACCAGAGTGGTGCAAGAGCGCTTCCAGCGAGAATGTCGCCTGGTTCAAGATTGCGGCGCGCAGGTTCGCCTGGCTCAGGTTCGCCCGGCTCAGGTTCGTCTCGCTCAGGTTCGCATCGCGCAGGTCCGCCCAGCGCAGGTTCGCCCCGCCCAGATTCGCCCCGCGCAGGTTCACCCCGCGCAGGTTCACCCCGCGCAGGTTCACCCCGCCCAGGTTCGCCCCGCTCACGTCCGCCCCGCTCAGGTTCGCCCAGCTCAGGTCCGCCCCGCTCAGGTCCGCCCCGAGCAGGTCCGCCCCTAGCAGGTTCGTCCCGCTCAGCTTCGCGTCGCTCAGGATCGCCCCGCGCAGGTTCGCCCCGCTCAGGTTCGTCTCGCTCAGGTCCGCCCAGCGCAGGTTCACCCCGCTCAGGTTCACCCCACGGAGGTTCATCCCGCTCAGGTTCGCCCAGCGCAGGTTCACCCCGCTCAGGTTCACCCCACTGAGGTTCATCCCGCTCAGGTTCGCCCCGCTCAGGTTCGCCCCGCTGAGGTTCGCCCCGCTCAGGTTCACCCCGCGCAGGTTCGTCTCGCGCAGGTCCGCCCTGCTGAGGTTCACCCCGCCCAGGACCATCTCGCTCAGATCCACCCCGCGCAGGTTCGCCCCGCTCAGGTTCGCCCCGCTCAGGTTCGCCCCGCTCAGGTTCGCCCCGCGCAGGTTCGCCCCGCTCAGGTTCGCCC
>NZ_JARESO010000111.1:0-11606 GCF_046030175.1 Paraburkholderia sp. RL17-373-BIF-A | reverse complement strand
CCCCCGCGGGGGGGGGGGGGGCCCCCCCCCACCCCCCCCCCCCACGCCATGTTTTTCTGCCATCACGCGTCGACAATCACTTCGAAACCGCCATAGATTAGCCGCTGGCCGTCAAAAGGCATCGGATTTTTGTCTGGTTGCAGCCGCGGGTCGGCCATTACCGCTTTCATTCCTTCGTCTCGCGACTGATGCGACGGCCAGACAACCCAGGAGAACACCACCGTCTCATCATCCTTGCGCTTGATCGCCATTGGAAACGACGTCACCTTGCCCTCCGGCACGTCATCTCCCCAGCATTCGACCACCTTCAACGCGCCGTGCTCCTTGAAGACGGCCGCCGCTCTTTCGGCGAACTGTCTGTAAACTTCGCGGTTGGCTGTAGGCACGGGGACAACAAATCCATCGACGTAAGTCATTCGCAATCTCCTTTTTCCCATACGGACTATAGGTGCCGGTCTGCAGCGAATCGCAACACGACCGCCCATACGCACGACGAGCGGGGAGTCAAGAAATCGACAACAGTCGATTCCCTTGGACCGATAGCCTGCTTTGACCCTAAGCGGCGCTTTGAGGCACGGCGTCGGCCTGCTCACTTAAGCGGTTGCCCAATGCCGAGGAGGTTGCCCTCGCTATCTCGGAACCAAGCAGCTCTTTCGCCGACCCCACCCTTGGACGGGTAATTCCCTTGTATATCAGCGATCCCGTTTATCGTTTTGAGGCCGGGAAGATCGTATTCTTCGAACGCGACTCCACGCTGTCGCAGCTCACTAACGGTTGCCTGGATGTCATCGACCTCCCAGGCCATTTGTGTGTGAGTACCTGAGGCCGAGCCAGACGACTGAAAGAGTGTGAAGTAGCCCCTGCCGCATTTGTAGCGGAGGCCACCAGCCCGTTCTTCCAGCGGCTCAAGGCCGAGCTTGCTCGAGTAGAAAGATCTTGCGCGAGCGAGGTCTTGCGCTGGGATCCGAGTTGCGACGTCGCTGTCTTGAAGCATGGAACACCTCTGAGGTCAAGAAAGCCCAAAGACTTTGTTCGCTCCGTGCCGCGCAACGCTTCCGCTTTGCGGCCACGCAGTTTCTCGTCAGGAACCAGTTAGTCAGACGGGGACGCACTCATTGCCTTGATCTATCGTAGACCATGCGGTACACAAAACAGTTGACCCCCGAATCCGCTTGGCGTCGGGCCACCCGCCGTTTCTAGGCGACGCGATTTGGAAGTACACGTGCACCCGACCTTGTTCGATGAAATCGAACCTTCCTTTGAATCACGTTGAACGACATTCGGTACCACGTGGTCCACAATCACGAACAAGGTTCCGAACCGAGGCTCAAGTGCTCGAGGACGCGGCACGCCTTGTGGGCCCGGGAGTGAGTCAGCGACGGGGCGTCAGTCGCCGCGCCTCGAAGGCTTTCCGACCTCGGGTTCGATGTCGAAGAAGCTGCAAGGCGATCAGGGCTGCCCGTTGATCATGGGCTGCCTGATCGCGCTATCGTTGAGGCCCCACTTGCTGACCAGCTTCTGATAAGTCCCATCCGAGACGAGCGCAGCAAGCGCCTTCTTGAGCGCATCTCCAAACTGCGGATCCTGCTTGTCGAATCCGAGTCCCATCTGTTGAACCATGAACGGTGTGCCCACGATCGCGTAGCGATTGTTCTCGATCGAGTTCTGATAGACGATTGTTTCGGCACCCTGCACGGCTGCGTCCGCACGACCTTGGTTCAGTTGCAGCCGCGTATCGGGCGACCCGTCGGTACCTACGATGTCCACGGGGGGCCTGCCGGCCTTCGCTGGCGGCGCAAGGCGGCATGCTGAATGCGATCCTGGGCCAGGCGCTGATCGCGGTGTTCCTCACGCTTACGGCGTCGGTCGTCGCCGTGGTGCAGTGCGAACTGTTTCCGACGCAGGTCCGCTACACGGGCGCCGCGCTGGGCTACAACCTCGGTTACATGCTGTTCGGCGGCACCGCGCCGTTTGTGGCTCAGTATCTTGTCGTCCATACGCACGCGCCGCTAGCGCCCGCGTTCTATATGTCCGCGGTCGGACTGCTGGTACTCGTGCCAATCGGCCTGCTCCCGGAAACAGCGGGCACGAGAATGTCTCGCACGCATGCACATTTCTCTTCACGTTGAATCGGAAAATCTGAAATGTTTTACGCTAAACAGTCCAACGCGAAAAAAAACAACGACGCTACGAGTGACGACCGGCAACGCTACGAAACGTGGTATCGAAACTATCGGTGGCATGTTCCTGAGCACTACAACGTGGCACGAGACGTATGCGACAAGCACGATCCGCACAAGCTGGCGATGATCCTCACCGGCGCATCTCTCGCGGATCGCTTCGTCTACTGGGGCGAGATACAGACCCTCGCCAATCGCTTTGCGAACGCGATCGCCGCGCAAGGCGTGCGACCGGGCGATCGCGTGGCCGTGCTGATGAGTGCATCCGTTGAAGCGGCCGCTGCGATCATCGGCGTTCTCAAGCTTGGAGCGATTGGCGTGCCGATGGCCACGTTATGGAGCGACGACTCGCTGACCTATCGCCTCTCGAACGCGCAGGTTGCGCTGCTGATCGTCGACGACGCGAATGCGACACGTGCACTAGACGGCACCCATCTCACGCCGCGCTATGAAGCCACCGCGATCAACGCGTTCGCCAGCACATTCGATACGGCCGATACGAGCCCCGACGACCCTGCGCTCATCTATTTCACGTCCGGTTCAACGGGCAAGCCGAAAGGCGTTGTAGCGCCGCATCG
Source organism: Paraburkholderia sp. RL17-373-BIF-A (assembly GCF_046030175.1). Classification (NCBI taxonomy): domain Bacteria; kingdom Pseudomonadati; phylum Pseudomonadota; class Betaproteobacteria; order Burkholderiales; family Burkholderiaceae; genus Paraburkholderia; species Paraburkholderia sp. RL17-373-BIF-A. The sequence continues at coordinate 8,848 of NZ_JARESO010000111.1, read as the reverse complement.
CGGACTAATCGGTCATAACGAGTTCGAGGTTTGCCAGGACCTGCGTGAAGGCGAGCGTTCCTACTGGATGGGCGACTGGGCATGGGGCGTGTACAAGGTATTGGGCCCGTGGCGCTACGGCGCCGTCAACCTCGTGCACGTGTCGTCGAAACGCTACGATCCCGATGGATTACTCGCCGCGCTCAGCCGTCATGCAGTGACCAACGTGTTTCTCAACCCGAGCGGTCTGCGCCTGATGATGAAAAACCGTGCCCGATGCAGGCTCCCGGTTCCCCGAGGTGTTTCGGATCTGTTGCAGCGCGAACGAGCCCCTGGGCCAGGCCGAGGCTAACTGGTTTCGCCAGCAATTTGGCGTCGAAGTGCTGGAGAACTATGGCATGACCGAGGCCTATCCGATGATCGGCAACTTTGCCGGGCTGATGGTCAAGCCCGGCTCGATGGGCAGGCCGGTGCCTGGGTGGGACGTGCGACTGCTGGACGATTCAGAGAAAGAAGTGGGCGTCGGCGAGCAAGGCGAAATCTGTCTGCGCGCACGCAGTAATCCGCAGTTTCCTTTGGGCTACTGGAACCGCCCAGACGACACGCGTGCCATATTCGGTGGCGACTGGTTCCACACCAACGATCTGGCCACGTGTGACAGCGATGGCTTCTACTGGTACGTCGGGCGCAAGGACGACGTGATCAAGGCATCCGGCTATCGCATCAGCCCGTTCGAAGTTGAGGAGGCGTGTTGCCGGCATCCCGCTGTCGAAGCAGCCGGCGTACTCGGCGTAGTCGATGCGGAACGCGGGTCACGCGTAAAGGCGTACATCGTTCTTGCCGGCAGATTCAACGCCAACGCGGAGACGGCCGACAGTATTCGTCAATTTGTGCGCGCCGCGCATTCGCAATTTGGTTACCCGAAAGTGATCGAATTCCTCGATGAACTGCCGAGTTCACAATCGGGCAAGGTTGACCGGAAAGCACTTCGTGAAAGGCGCCCTGTAACCGAATTCTGACGATCCCCGAAGTTCTGACTGCGCGGGGATCGCCGAAGCAAATATCTAGTCCACGCGCCGACGTACGGAAATAGCCGAAGCCGTCGAAACAACCAGATCCGCGAAGCGCTTCTCGTCGCGATCCGCCTGCCAGCGCGAACGCGTGATCGCGATGTTGACCGCGCCGATGCCACGACCGTGCGCGTTGGTAATCGCCGCGGCAGTGGATATGTCGGCTACGAAATACTCGTCCTCGGTATGTGCATAGCCCTGCTTGCGGATGTGCACGAGGCGTTCCTTGATCTTGCGCGGCTGATGCACGGTGGACGCGGTGTACTGGACGAGATTGGTACGCGACAGGATATCGTCGACCTCACCATCGGATAACGTGGCCAGGATCGCGAGGCCGGGCGCCGTGCAATAAGCCGGCAGACGCGAGCCTGTGATGACATGCGCGTTGAAGACATTGCGGCTGACAATGCGCAGTACGAATACGATGTCGATGTCGTCGAGCACCGTCAGGTTGGTGGCCTCTTCCGTTTCGGACCCGAGTTGCTGAAGATAAGGCGTGGCCCGGCTCACCAGTTCGTTGGAGGTCAGATAGTGGTAAGTGAAATCGAGCAGCTTGGGCGACAATTCGTACTTGCGACTGTCCGGATCTTTGAACAGATAGCCGAGCGCCGCCAGGGTGAACGTGAAGCGTTGCGTCGCGCTCATGTCGAAGCCGGTCAGCACCGAGATTTCTGAAAGCGATAACTGCCGCTTGCTGCCGTCGAATGCAATCAGTACCCGCATGGCCTTTTCCACCGACTGCACGTACAGCGAGGATTGCGTTGGATCGATCGCCATTTCCTCGCCGGGAGCGGCGGGCGGTGTGGTGCGTTTGCGGCGGTTTGTCGGCTGGGCGGGTTTCACGTTCTCATTCCCGGAATTGCTTTGTGGCGAATAGATATTATTGCATACCACATCGATTTTCCTGGAATGTGATAAACGTCAGTGCAATCCGCTCTCGCCCACGTGGCGAGGTCAACGCGCCAGTCGATCCCACGCATCGCGCACATCGCGCGACAACAGATGCTTGCGGATCCGCTCGCTGGCCGTCAATTCGAACTGCTCGACCGCCCGGTAATAGCGCGGCAGCTGAAAGCTTGCGAGGCGCTCGCCGGCCCACGCATGCAAGGCCTCCCATTCCACCGCCGCGCCCTTGAACTGCACGTTCAGAAGAATGTCCTGTTCACCGATCGTCGACGCGACGCCGATTGCCGCGCTCGCCTTGATCGCCGGATGCCCCGCAAAAACACGTTCGATCTCCCATGCCGACACGTTCTCGCCGCGTACGCGCATGCTGTCCGTTCCCCGTCCGATGAAAAACAGATCGCCGTCCGCGTCACGTCGCGCGTGGTCGCCGGTGTGCAACTTGCCGCCGCGCAACGCGGCGCGGGTCGCCTCTTCGTTCTTCAGATACGCCGGCAGCAGCGCGCCATCCACTTTGCTGGTCAACACGATTTCGCCGGGCTCGCCGTCCGCGACCGGGCGCCCGTGCTCATCCAGCAATTCGAGGTCGAACCATGGCAGGACCTTGCCGATCGAGCCGGGTTTGCCGGTTGCATTGAGCGTCGCGAAGCTCGAGCATTCGGTCATGCCGTAGCATTCGCGCAGCCGTACGCCCAGCCGCGCCTCGGTGGCGTGCCACGCGGCGGCCCCTACACCCGCACCCCATCCAACGCGCAGCGCATGGTCACGTGGCTGCTCGTCGGGCGGCAACTGCATCAGGATGTCGAGCACACCGCCCAGATAATGCAACTGCGTCGCGCCCGCTTGCGTCACCTGCGACCAGAACTGCGAGGCCGAAAAGCGCGGCACCACGTGGAGACTGACCGGCACGAGGAACGGCAGCAGCAACATCTGAGCGCCGCCGATATGGCACAGCGGCTCCCACATGAAAAGACGGTCGCCTTGCCGCACGTCGGCCACCCGCAAGGCGGCTTCGCTGGCAATGCGCATCATCCGGTGCGTGAACAGCACGCCTTTGGGCGCGCCCGTCGTGCCGGACGTGTAGATGATGCAAAGCGGCTTATGTACGCCGATGACCGGCGTGCGCAGCGTGGGCGCCGCCGCGGCGGCATCGAAGGCCGGCAAACGCGTGAGCCGCGTGTTGCCGCAATCGATCTGCGCCGTCACCGCATCGAACTCTTCGTCGATGACGAGCAGCTTCGGCTCGGCATGCTGAAGCAAATATTCGAGACCCGCCGCACGCAGCCGCGTATTGACCGGCACCCACACAATGCCGCTCAGCATCAGCGCATAGATCAAATAAATATGCTCCGGGCTATTGCCGAGCATCACCGCGACGCGGTCGCCCTGTGCGAGCTCGCAGCCCTCGAACCACGCCTGTAGTTGGGCGATATGCGCGGCCGCTTCCGCACAGCGAATTGCGCGGTCTTCGTAATGCAGGAAAATATGCGCCGGATCGGCGCTGAGGCCGGCCGCCAACAGCGGCACGCAGTCGAGTTCGTCTTGCGGATGACGGTGCTCAAAGTAGTCTGGATAGCAATGCATGTCTTATCGTTTATCGAGCTTGCAGGGTCAACGCGCGCGGCGCTTGAGCCAGGCGGACACCGAAATCACCAGCGCGATCAGCACGACGAGCGTCGTCGAAACCGCAGCCAATGTCGGCGTGATCGCCAGTTGAATGTCGTCCCACATCTGCTTGGGCAGCGTGGTATTGATGCCGCCGCTCACGAAGATGGCGATCGTCAGATCGTCGAACGAGACGAGGAAAGCGAACAGGAACGCGGCGCTCACGCTCGCCATCAGCAGTGGCAACACCACCGTGCGAATGCGCTGCGATGACGACGCGCCCATCACGCGGGCGGCATCGTCGAGGCGCCAGTCGAAGCGCTGAAAGCCGGCCGCGAGCGTCACGACGACGTACGGAATGGCCAGTACCGTGTGGCCGATGATCAGACCGGTGTTGGTACCGGTCAGCCCGAAGCGGCTCAGCAGATACAGCAGACCAACCGCGACGACGATGCGCGGCACGATCAGCGGCGCGACCATCAGCGCGAACAGTGGCTTGACGGCGCGCTGCGACATGCGCGTCATCGCCAGCGTCGCGCCGAAACCCAGCGCGACCGACAGTACCGCCGTGCCGAACCCCACCTCAAACGAGCGGATCACCGCGCTCTGCCAGACCGATGAACTGAGGAAGGTGCCGAACCAGCGCAGACTGAAGAGCTTCGGCGGAAAGGCGATGAAGTCGCCGCTCGTGAATGCATAGGGAATCACGGACAGCACCGGCACGACCAGCACGATCAGGATCGCTACCGTGAAGAGGCCAAGCGGGCTGAATACACGCACGCCGCCGGTGCGCTGGGCCGTGCCGCGCCGCTTGACCAGCGGCGCGCAGATCCGCCCGGCCCAGATCAGCAGCGCGAGCTTGAATCCCTGCGCACGCGACGCACGGACGCGCTCACGCACTTCCCCCGTCAGCGACGTCAGGCCAACCACGCGGTCGTACAGGAAGAAAATCGCAATCGAACAGATCAACAGCACGGTAGAGAGCGCGCCGGCGAAATGCATGTCGAACAGTTCGAGCACCGCTGAAATCACCAGTTGCGCGATCATCGTCTCGCGCGGCGAGCCGAGCAGCGAAGGCACGATGAAAAAGCCGAGACTGGAGACGAACACGAGCAGGCCCGCGGCCGCCACACCCGGCGACGAGAGCGGCAGAAACATCGTGAAAAAGCTCGTGCTGCGATCGGCGCCGAGCGTCTCGGCCGCTTGCGAAAAACGCTCGTCGATGCCGCGCATCACCGGCAGCATCGTCATGACGGCGAGCGGCAGCATCGAATGCACCATGCCGATCAGCACGCCCGTCAGCGACGGAATCGTTCCGGTCGTCTCATGCACGAGGCCCAGCGCGAGCGCGATCGTGGAAAGAACGCCCGTCTTCGACAGCAGCAACATCCACGCGTACGTCTTGACCAGATAGCTGGTCCAGAACGGCAGCATGATCCAGAGCAGCCAGCGCTCGCGCACACGCTCCGACACGCGGCTCAGCAGATAGGCGACCGGATAGCCGAGCACCACCGAGAACGCCGCCGTGAGCAGCGAGATCGCGAAGGTTATCCATAGCACCTTCGCATAGACGGGCGTGTGCGCGATGCGGGCAAACTGCGTGAGGCCGAACGTGCCGTCGCTGTTGACGAGTCCGCCTTGCAGGATTTCCCCCACCGGCACGATGAAAAAAACCAGCAGGAACAGCAGCGTGGGGACCGCCGGCGCGATGCGCAACGAAGCTGCGAGCCACGTGCTATGTCGCCGGGGCGTATCGGTCGGGCTGAGCACGCGTGTAGCGAGGGTCATGAGAATTCCTTTGCGGCGCGAACCGTCATGCATGCAGCAGCGTGGTGCGGTAGGGATCCCAGATCAGGCCTACCGTATCGCCGACTCGCGGGCTCAGCGTGCGCGCGCAGCGCGCCATGAGTTCGCTGCCGTCGGGCAATGACAGCTGCACGTGCGTGTCGCTGCCGAAGAACACCACGTCGTCGATGCAGGCATCGACGAAACCATGCTTCGGCTCGACAAATTGCAGCGCCTCGGGCCGCAGCAGCAGCGTATGACGGGCGGCCGACCCAATCGTCGAGGTACGCGGCAGCGGAATGCGGCCGCCGGCCGCGAGCAGGATCGGCTCGCCGCTCGCATCGGGTGCGTCCGCCAGTGCGCCTTCGAGCAGATTCGAGTGGCCGATGAAGCCCGCCGCGAAGCGCGTCGCCGGTCGGTCGTATAAATCTGCGGGCGTGCCGATCTGTTCGATGCGCGCGTCGTTCATCAGGCAGATGCGGTCCGACAGCGTGAGCGCTTCGTCCTGATCGTGCGTCACATAGACGAAAGTCGCGCCGAGTTCCTTGTGAAGGCGCCGTATTTCCGCCTGCATGTGCTCACGCAATTTTTTGTCGAGTGCGCCGAGCGGCTCGTCGAGCAGAATCACCGACGGCCGATAGGCGAAGCAGCGCGCGAGTGCAATGCGCTGCTGCTGCCCGCCAGACAATTCCTTCGGAAAACGCGTCCCGTATTCGCTCATGCGTACCATCGCGAGCGCGCCGTCCACGGCCTCGCGCACCTCGTCGCGCGACTTGCGTCGCATCCGTAAGCCGTACGCGACGTTATCCCACACGCTCATATGCGGAAACAGCGCATAACTCTGGAACACCATGCCGATGCCGCGCTTGCCGGGTTCGACGTGCGTCACATCCCGCCCGTCTATCTCGATGCGTCCGGCGCTGGGTGCGACGAGGCCTGAGATCATCTGCAGCAACGTGGTCTTGCCCGAGCCCGAAGGACCCAGCAGCGTCAGGAACTCGCCGGCTTGCACCGTCAAACTGGTTGGCTCCAGTGCGACGGTGTTGCCATAGCGCTTGGAAAGGCCGATTGCTTCCAGCTTTGCGCTCATCGTGGCACCTTTACGAAATGATCCATGAATTGAAGCGTTCCGTGACCTTCTGGCGGTTGTCCTGCCACCACTGCGGGCTCGGCAGCTTCATATTGCGGATGTTGTCCGGCGCGGTCGGCAGCAAAGGCGCGCGCTGCGGCGGAATCGCGTCGAACGATTTGCGGTTGGTTGGACCGTAAGCGAGCGTCTGGGTGAGCAAGGCCTGGCGCTTCGCATCGGCGCAGAAGCGCACGAACTGTTTGGCCATGTCGGCGTGCGGCGTGCCCTTCGGAATGCCCCAGCCTTCGATCGAATACAAGCCCTGATTCCAGACGATCTTGACCGGCGCACCGGCGTCGATCGCCGATTGCGCGCGTCCATTCCACAGTGAGATCATGTCGACGTCGCCGCTCTGGATCGCCTGCATCGATTGCGCGCCCGACGTCCACCAGATGGCGATATGCGGCTTGATCTTGTCGAGACTCCTGAAAGCGCGGTCCACGTCGAGCGGATAGAGCTTGTCGAGCGTCACGCCGTCGGCCAGCAATGCCTGCTCGAGCGTGTCGAGCGGGCTGCGGCGCAGACAGCGGCGTCCCGGAAAGCGCTTGACGTCCCAGAAGTCCGCCCACGATTTCGGACCGTTGTTCTGGAACTTGTCGGTGCGGTACGCGAGCACCGTCGAATACACGTCGACACCGAGCCAGTCACTGGTCACCGCTTCAGGCATCACGTCCGGGAAGTCCGAGGGCTTCAGGCCGATCGGCTCCAGCAGGCCCTTCGATTCGAGGTACGGAATGTCGGCGGAGAGCGTGAGGGTCGTCACGTCCCACACATAATTCCGGGTCTTCACCATCGCCTCGAATTGCGCGACCGGCTGCGATTCGCGCGCCACGCTCACCACCTTGATGCCGGTCGCCTTCTCGAACGGATCGTAGAAAGCCTGACGGTAGGCCGCCGTGTATGGACCACCAGGATCCGATACGACGATCTGCTTGTCGTCGGCGCGTACCAGTACCGGCATTGCGCCCGCGAGCGCGAGTGCCCCCGCACCCTGCAACATGCGGCGCCGCTTTTCGTTGAAGTCTTGCGTCATTGCTGTGGTCTCCTGCTCGATGAGTGGCGGGATGAATCGGACTGCGCTCAGCTCACTTCGCGCGCTTGCGGAAAAATTCTTCCATCATGCGGGCGGGCTCGCCCGAGTCGTAGGCTTCGCGCTGGATGCGGATGCCCGCTTCGATACAGTCCTGAAAGCCTGCTTCAGTCATTTCACGGAAACGCTGTTTGTCCAGACGCATCGCGACCGGCGGCTTGTTGGCGAGTTCAGTGGCGATTTCGAGCGCTTTTTCGAAGACCTTTTCTTCCGCCACGACGTGGTGGATCAGACCGATGTTCTTGCATTCCTCGGCGTCCATCAGGCGGCCTGTGAGCGTCAGTTCGATGGTGCGCGACATGCCGAGCATTGAGTTCATGATCCACGGGCCGGTCGTGCTCGCGATCCCCGCGTTGATTTCCGGCTGGCCCATGCGTACGCCCGGGTGACCGATCCGGATATCGCCAAGCAGTGCCACCTGAAACGCCGAGCCCGCCGCGGTGCCATTCAGTGCCATGACCAGGGGCTTCTTCAGGCCGCGCAGGACAGCGTAATAACGCTGCCATTCCTTGACCCAGGCGACCGCGCGCTCGCCATCGAAATCGTGCGCCTCCGACAGATCCTGCCCGGCCGAAAAGGCGCGATTGCCGGCGCCCGTCATGATGATCGCCGCCACTTCGTCGTCGGCGTCGAAGCGATCCAGTGCCTCGATGATCGCGTTACGCATGGGGGTCGTCCACGCGTTCAGCTTTTCGGGACGGTTGAGCGTGATGACCGCAACGCGGCCGTGATTGGACAACAGGATATCGTTAGTCATTTAATATCGCATAGAAATAGTTGATGGTGTAATTCAATATACTCGCACCATAAATGAGGTGCAAGGTGGTGTTTTCGCTAAGCAGGCGCTGGCGACGATCCGCGTTTGAGATCCGCGTTTGCACGCAGGTAGGGGTTTTGTGGCGCCGATGGACGCCGCATGAGGCATTGCCGAAAAATCTGCCGCGCGAGGTTCAAACCTATTTGCCCGAGTCGGGCGAGGAATTCGGGCGCATGATGGGCGCAGGCACCGGAGTAATTTTTATTGCCGGTGGTAGATGCCTGCGGATCCAAGAAATAACTTTGAAGTATCCAGCTCGCAATAGCTACGTAGCTTCCCGGCGGCAAAGACCCGATCGAACTGAACCGCGCACGATGGTCCGTTGAACCGTGAAGAGCGGCCCTTCGAACGTCCGCGTGAGCGAGCGGGCCAACGGCTGTTCATGGCCGGGTCCGGTCCAATATTGAAACGACAAGGCCGCTCGCCGTCGATGCTTTCGGCGGTGTGATTCACTGAAGTATGCAGCACAG
>NZ_JARESO010000110.1:0-12316 GCF_046030175.1 Paraburkholderia sp. RL17-373-BIF-A | reverse complement strand
ACCGTAGTCGGACCCTTTTCGGACGGCCGCCATCTGGGCATGTATGGTTGGATTAAGCCTTGAACCGGACATTCAGCCCCAACTGGGCGAAGAGCTTTTTGGGAGTACGGGTAGCTCTAGCGCTTTTTCCACAGCCCCAATCAATGCGACGCCGTCCAACGGCTTTTTCAGGTAGCCTGGAGCACCTATAGCGAAAGCCTTATTGCGAACGGCCGGATCGTCGTGCCCGGTCATGAAGATGATGGGCACGCCAGTCGGGGCCAGACGGCGCAGCAGCTCCAACCCGTCGACCCCTGGCATCTGGAAGTCCACGATCACGCAGGCGGAGTGGCACGAAGCTCCCGACGACAGCGTGCTCAGAAATGCCTCGCCACTTGGAAAAGTCTCCGCCTCTACCCCGAAAGAGTGCAGCACACGCTTGAGGGCACGGCGAACTGATTCGTCATCGTCGACCACCGCTACGATTCGATTGAAGTTGACCATTTAACGTCGCGATAGCCGATTGTATGTTATCGACGGCGAGTTGGGATCGGGCTATTCCGTGATGGGCCCGCTTGAAGCGCAGGTACTCTTGCCGGACATCTTGCAGAAGATGGCAGATACCTTGCGCTGCCAACTCGCGAAAAATCTGCAGTAACTAGCGGTCTCCCCGCGGCCAATGCTAACGTAGCGGCCTTTCGGGTTAGGGCAGCGACGGTCGCTTCATGACCGACTACTGCCAGATACCCACTAACGTCACCAGGTGGTCGAGCGCTATTGTGCAAGGCCCCGAGAGGGGATAAGGGGATAAGACCGCGAGACATTGCCAGTGGCCGCGAAGCTCTTTCTCCGTATCGATGTGCCGCTGGTCATCGCCGGCATAAAGACAGACGCTCGTTGTCTTGCTGCCCTCACGCAGAGTGAAAAGCTGCCATCCGGACTAACTACCGTTCCGATGCAATATCCGCGGCACCATTCCACGTTGGCGCTCACCACTGCATGGTTTCCTGACGCATCCCACTTCAGTTCATATTGCCGCCGTGTCGAGGCCCCGGAACATCGCAGCGGTCTGGACCACCGGCACGTGAAGTTGTATCGTTTAAAGAGGGGAGCGGAAACGTCTGCTGAAATTCCGCGCTGGAACGGCACGAGTTGTTTTCATCACATTGCGAGGCCAAGGGATTGATGGCACGCACACTGACAGTCGGACGGCGGATTCTTTGGCTGCTCGTGCTCTGCATTGCCGCGACATGTCTGGCAACTGGTGCAGCGCTGCTGTTCGAGTTGTCGGTCGTCAGCCGCGCGGTGAGCGAATTCAGTCAGGACGAGACACGGGAACGGGCGCGCATCGCCCATGGTGGGCAGGTTACGCTCGATGAGCGCCTTAATCCGGCCTACCTGAAACGCTACGATCTGGACCCAGGCCAATACACGGACAGTCAGGGCCATTTTTCACCAACGGGCGCCGACTGGCAGCGATGGAGGCTTCGAACCAAAGCGGCCGCGACGGTAATGTGGCTTGGCCACGATCCGCCAGGCACATGGTGGACGCTACTGCAGATCAAATGTGTCGATCGGTTTCCCGAAGCCCACGCCGATAGCGAGCCGATCGTCGACGTCGCCGATGCATGCCTCGGTCAGCCGCACTGATTGGCGCAACGTTCAGCGGTTGCGCGAGGGACGGCGTGCGGGTTGGGCGATGATGCCGGCCGGCACCGTGAACAGGCACTGTCACGCGAGCGGCGAAAGGAGAGCAGCGAACATGAGCATCACGCTTAATCACACTATCGTGTACGCGCGGAACAGGGATGCATCGGCGGCATTTCTCGCAGAAATACTCGGACTTCCCGAGCCGAAGCCATTCGGCCCGTTCCTTGCCGTGCAACTGGATAACGGCGTCACGCTGGACTTCTACAGCGATGATCATCAAACGCGGCCGGAACACTATGCGTTTCTGGTGAGCGAGACCGAGTTCGATTGCATTCTTGCGCGAATACAGAGCCGCGGATTGCCCTACTGGGCGGATCCCTCTCACCGCCGGCAGGGCGAGATCAATACGAACGATGGCGGTCGAGGCACGTATTTCGAAGATCCGAGCGGCCACAATCTCGAGATCATCACGCAGCCGTACGGCAGCGGCGCATAAGGAATGCAGTCGGCGTCCAATCCGGACCGGGCAAGCGTGTTCGGCAGGATTGGCCTACGGAGAAGCCGAGGGATTTCTCGGCTTCGCGCGCTGGTCGCTGATCGCACGTTGATCGAGCCCTGGTGTTCTCACGACAGTCAGCACGCGAGACCCACTCCGGCCGGTCGCGCGAGACCACCAATCGGCCGCTATTGGACCGACACACGACGTTTGCGACAAACGCATTGGTTCTCCGCTGTTCGGTCCTTATAGCGGCCATTGGCCACATTGCCGGAGAAGCGACGCTGGCATGGTAGAGCGGGACTCGTGCTAGGACTGGGCAGGCGTGCTCAACACGCATTTCTGGTTCGACCTCGCTCGCGATGTCGGATCGCGCGCACGTCCTTCCCAATACCAACACGTTCGGGCCGCGGCAGGCGACGCATCTCCCATTCGTCGGGCCAAACACGATACGCCTGGCAGTGGCAACGGTAGCTCTCGTCAAATCAACAACTTACGCTTGGCATGGACATGGAACAAGCTGCACCCATGCTGCCCCGCAAAAGATGCAAGGCTCAAAGCGGAAGACCCAGATACTTTCCGCCGGATCCCGATCTGGTGTCGAGCTCAGTACTGCCGGCTGGGCAACGCGGGATGAGTTACACAGGACGTGCGGCTGCGCCATGGTACTTCAATCACTCAGCGCGGAGGATGCGGACGTTTGCTAGTTCGGAAATGGCGAGAGGCCGGCCTGATGCATGACAGGCCGCCGGACGTGTTTGACGCGAAGCCAGCCCGCGCATGAGCGTAGAATTACAGTAGGTCAGGCAACAGGGACCATTGTGAAACCGATGACGCGCTGGCTGCGCATCCTGATTCCAGCAATTGCATTGGTGTGGCTGTATTCCGGTGTTCACGCCGCCGACGATTTTGCGCTACGCCGGGCGAGAATGGTCAAGGAGATCGCAGCACTGACTGCTGACACCCGCACCGAAACCGGCAGGCATGCCATCGATGCGCGCGTCATGGCGGCCATGGAACAGGTGCCTCGCCACAAATTTGTTCCGCCCGAGCAGGCGCACAACGCATACGAGAACAGGCCGCTTCCCATCGGCTATGGCCAGACAATCTCGCAGCCTTACATTGTTGCCCTGATGACCGACCTGATGGTGATTAAGCCTACCGATATCGTGCTCGAGGTCGGCACCGGCTCCGGCTACCAGGCGGCGATCCTGGCAGGTCTGGCACGAGCGGTATATTCGATCGAGATCGTCGAACCCTTGGGCATGCAGGCGCAGGAGCGCCTGCAACGGCTCGCCTACAAGCAAGTGGAAACCAAGGTGGGCGACGGCTATTACGGGTGGGAAGCCCACGCGCCCTACGACGCCATCATCGTCACCGCCGCTGCCAGCCATGTCCCTCCCCCCCTCGTGCGGCAATTGAAGCCGGGCGGCAGAATGGTTATTCCGGTGGGCGCGCAGTTTCTGACCCAGTACCTGCTGCTGATCGAAAAATCGGACGACGGAACGATTTCCACCAAACAGATCTTGCCCGTCAGATTCGTGCCATTGGCCGGGCACTGATTCAGGGATGAGGTGTGAGAGAGCAAATGGACATGGCGATCCCGTGCGCCTGCCTTGTCTCTGGTCGAGCGCATCCTTCATGCCGCATCCATTCCCATTCACGCGATCATGCCCACTGCGCCTTTGCTCGCCCTCTCCCTGCTCTCGGCCGCAGCGCTCGGCTACGAGATCCTGTTGATGCGCCTGTTTTCCATCATCCTTTGGCACCACTTCGCCTATATGATGATCAGTGTCGCCCTGCTGGGATACGGTGCAGCCGGTGCGACGGTGGCGTTAGCGCAGCGCTGGCTAGCGCCCAGGTTTACGGCCGTGTTCGCTGGCGGCGCCAGTCTGTTCGGCGTTTCCGCGGTCGCCTCTTTCGCGCTTGCCCAGCGCGTCGCGTTCAACCCCCTGGAGATTCTGTGGGATCCGCAGCAGCCGCTGCGCCTGCTGCTGATTTATCTGCTCCTGTTCGTCCCTTTCTTCTGCGCCGCGACCAGTGTCTGTCTCACCTTCACACGGTTCAATGATCAGATTCCCCGCATTTACAGTTTTGATATTGTGGGAGCCGGATTAGGCAGCCTCGCCATCATCGTTGCGCTATTTGTCCTTGCTCCGCTGGATGCGCTTCGCCTCCTGGGCGGTGTGGGTCTGGCGGCAGCGGCGCTGGCATGCATCGAGTGTCGCTGGCATCGAAACTGGTTGCCGGTGCTGTTGGTGGGAGCCGCGGCCATTTCGCTGACCATCCTGCCACGCGACTGGGTCGCTCTACGGCCGTCCGAGTACAAGGAATTGAGCCAGACACTGCGCATCAAAGACGCACACGTGATCGCTGAAAGCTCGAGCCCACTGGGTCTCATCACGGTAGTGGAAAGCCCTTTGATTCCTTTCCGCCACGCACCGGGGCTGAGCCTCAACGCGACCATGGAGCCGCCGCCACAGTTGGGAGTGTTTACTGATGGTGACGGGCTCTCCGCGCTCAATCGCTATGACGGACAGCGCGAGTCACTCAGTTATCTGGACTACCTCACCTCCGCCCTTCCCTACCACATGCTGGAGCGCCCCAGAGTCTTGGTACTTGGCAGCGGCGCCGGGGCCGATGTGTTGCAGGCGCTTTACCACCAGGCGAGCGCAATCGACGCGGTGGAACTGAATCCGCAGGTGATCGACGCGGTGGAAGGCCGCTTTGCCGACTTCTCCGGCAAGCCTTACAGCGCACCCAACGTTCACGTCTTTACCGGCGAAGCGCGCAGCTTCATCGCTGGGCACGGCGAGCGCTATGATCTCATCCAGGTCGCGCTGCTGGATTCGTTCAGCGCCACGTCGGCCGGTCTTTACGCGCTTTCCGAGAGCTATTTGTACACGGTGCAGGCGTTCCAGGATTATCTTCGCCATCTCAACCCAGGCGGCATGCTGGCGATTACGCGCTGGGTCACGCTGCCGCCACGCGACATCCTGAAATTGTTTGCGACGGGGATGCTGGCCATGGAGGGCGTCGGTGTGGCGCAACCCTCCCGCCGGCTCGTGCTGATCCGCGGCTGGAAGACTACGACGCTGCTGGTCAAGAACGGAGAGTTCAGTGGCGTGGAAATCGTCGCACTGCGGAACTTCTGCCGTGCGCGCTCATTCGACGTCGGATACTACCCCGGGATGCACGCCGCGGAAGCGAATCGCTACAACGTGCTTGAAACGCCATACTTCTTCGAAGCCGCGCAAGCCTTGCTGAGCCCCGATCGCGACAAGTTCTGGGCACGCTACAAGTTCGATGTTCGACCCGCCACGGACGACAAGCCGTACTTCTTTCACTTCTTCAAATGGCGTTCGCTGCCCGAACTCCTCGCCTTGAAGGAGCAAGGCGGGTTGCCTTTGCTGGAATGGGGCTACCCGGTGCTGATTGCGACCCTGCTTCAGGCCACATTGGCAGCTTTGATATTGATCCTCTTTCCGCTCTGGATGATAAGGCGCCGCCAACGCCTGGCTCACAGCTCGCCATCGTCAACGACAACCCTTGTCGACAACGCCGCTGCATCAGCGGCCTTATCCGGGCGGCGAGTTGCTATCTATTTCCTCGCGATTGGTTTCGCCTTCATGTTCGTCGAAATCGCGTTTATCCAGAAGTTCATCCTGTTCTTGAGTCACCCGCTCTATGCTGTTGCGGTGGTGCTATGCGCGTTCCTCTCGTTTGCCGGACTGGGAAGCCGATATTCGCAGCGCCTGCAAGGGGGCGGAGCGCACCTACCCAGCCCCGCGCCAGGGTCGCGCTGGAATAGAGGTCGCCCGTCCCTGCTGACAAGGGCCGTCTTCGCGATCTCCCTTATCTCCCTGCTCTACCTGGCCATCCTCCCCACTCTGTTCCGACTGCTGATTTCCCTGCCCGATCCAGCCAGGATCGCTATCTCCGCGCTGCTCGTCGCACCGCTCGCGTTTGCGATGGGAATGCCCTTCCCACTGGGACTCGGGCGCGTTGGCGCCAGCGCCGAAGCGCTGGTGCCCTGGGCGTGGGGCATCAACGCCTGTGCTTCCGTAGTGGCTGCAGTTCTGGCAACGGTGTTGGCGATCCATCTTGGATTTACCGCAGTGGTAGTGATAGCACTCTTGCTCTATGTCGCGGCGGCGGCCGTTTGTCCCTAATTCCGCTCTGAACGGGCCTAACCCGATGTCGACCGGGCCGCTGCCAAAGCCGCGCATGCGACCAAACTCCACAGCCGTCGGCGTAGCCAACGGCGCTCCGTCCCTGGCCAAAATTCAATCGACCCTCTGGGCCGCGCATCACGCGTCAGACCGTAGCCGACCGAGATGGAATGGACACCGCCCTCCCTTGTATCTTGAAGATCATGATTTTTATTCTTCATGATGTGAGGCTGTGGAGCTTGTGGACGAAGGTGGGCGCGGTGGGCAACGTGTAACGTTGTCCACGGTAAGCTCACCGTTGCGCCGTAGGCGCATCGTCCACAAATCCACAGCCTGTCGTTAATTTTTTTGTTGTTGATGTCGGTTTGGCAAAGCTCGTGCAGCCTGATCTCCTCCCTGGGGTTTGCAAGCCCGTCCCGAAGCACATGGCGCACGAGCCGAGCCGAGCCGCTCATCGAAAGCCCGAACAGTTGCCTGAACTTAGTTCGCATAAGCAAGGATGGGAAATGACGAGCCTGCCAGATTCGACTTCCACACCAGTCACGATTGGCATTGACGTGGCGAAAACCGCGCTGGACATTGCGATTGGCCTGAATGCGCCGCCACTGAGTCTGACGAACAACGCCGAGGGCTTCGATACGTTACTGGGCCAGTTGGCGACGCGTAAGGTCGCACTGATTGTGATGGAAGCCACGGGTGGTCTTGAAACGGCTGCGGCCGCTGTATTGCAGGCCGCGGGTTTTGCGGTGGCGGTCATCAATCCCCGACGGGCACGAGATTTTGCGCGAGCGATGGGACAACTGGCGAAGACCGATCGCATCGATGCACGCATCCTCGCGCAGCTCGGCGAAGTCATTGAACGCAGTCCGGAACGCGACAAGTTCGTCAAACCGCTGCCGACCGCAGAGCAGCAGGCCCTGGCGGCCCTGGTCACGCGCCGTCGTCAACTGATCGCCATACTTGTCGCCGAGCGCAACCGGCTGGCTCAGTCGCCTGCTGCAATCCGGCAAAGCATTGACACCATCATCGAAGCGCTGACTAAAGAACTCGATCGCATCGGCTGTGACATGGCCGGACACGTGCAGGCGAACTTCGCCGATCTGTCGGCGCTGCTCGTTAGCTTAAAGGGAGTTGGCAAGACAACGATTTCCACCTGATCTGCGAGGTTCCCGAACTTAGCAGACTGTCTCGCCGCGAGATCAGCGCGCTGATTGGTGTCGCACCGATCAACCGCGACTCCGGCCACATGAGAGGAAAGCGCACGATCTTCGGTGGCCGCAGCAGCGTGCGGCATGTGCTCTACGTGGCGGCACTGTCCGCGACTCGCTTTAACCCTATCATCAAGATCTTCTATGACCGTCTCGTCGCGGCGGGTAAACCAACGAAGGTCGCCATCGTCGCCTGCATGCGCAAGCTCCTGAGCATCCTCAACGCAATGGTCAAAGCAGGAGCGCCCTGGAATGCATCGCTTTATCAGTCGGATCGCGAAAACGCTTGACGTTCAACACAGTTGCTTCGGGGACGCAGGGTGCGACAGTAGTGCCGAGGCCCTCCAGAACCGAACGGCATCAACGGTGCGCTCGATTAAACGCGAGACTCGCCGACTCCTGCGTTCGCGCTGCATGCCCCTCCACCAACACAACACCTCCGCTGGTCTGCCGACCCAACGGACAATGAGCTCCTTGGAACTTGCATGAAATCAGGGGGAACCGCATTTCCTCCGGCCTTAACAGCGGGGTCGCCCTGTAACCCTCGTCCCGCCTACGTTCGGTCAGCCGGGAGATGAGTCGACAGGTCGCCTGAGAGCAGGACATCGAGTCCTTCGGGCGTCCCTCGGTTCCCGCATGCGGCAGCGAGTCGCGAGTTGCACTAGTCGAAAGCTGTCGATTCCAAGTCTCACCCACGTGCGCCTTGAGCGATATTGACTCAGTGTGCAACCCGCTGTTATCGCGTCGGTGCCAACGCACGACGTGGCCTACACACCATGCCCGAGTCAGCGCGTAGAACGCCACTACCATCGTGACAAGGAGCCTTCGTACTACTGGCCGTTTTCCCTTGAGCCGCCCGGTCCACTGTTGACGTCGCTGTTCGCGCCGCTACGCGTGCCCCTATTTAGACCATTGGTCTTGCCGCTATTGGAACGCTCCGTCGCAGGATTACTGCGCGCCGCGCGGACGCCACCACCCGGGACGTCGGGAGAACCGTAGCCCGTCTCATTCGGGGCTTTCATCGAACCGGCGCCGACGCCGGGTGTCGGGAGCCCGCCAGCGCTGCCACCCGCTTGTGCGTATGTAATTGCCGACAGTGCCATCGCGAGAGTCGAAGCGAAAAACGTCCTGGTTATATGTTTCATGGCTCACCTCCATGCAAGCGTCTGCCGCTCACATGAATAGGCGCCGCAAGGGATGTGCCTCGTGTCGCTGAAACTTCGCCGTTGCCAAGGCAAACGGGCCACGAAATCGGCACGACGCTCACGCAATGCCCGACGCTCCGCCGCGTTCTGCATTGCAGCGGGCCGCTCGTAGGCTCTCGGCTCTCGTGGTTTTCTGTTATGGATTGGCGCGTGCTGCGTGCGAGTTGGCCCATCATTTCGGTGGCCCAATTTCCATGTACCACACGTGAAAAATCGCGATGGAGGTTTTCCGGCTTACCCGTTGACCAGGAAATTGGCCGTGCTCTCATGCTCTCAATTGGGAATTCAAGCTAAGGTTCGCTCAGTTTGCCTTCCAGCACCCGTTGGCGCTCACTTTCCGATAGCCCGGTTGCTGAAGCGTACCGGCACTCTGCAGCCCCCGAAATTTACCCTTCGCACCGCTAACTTCCCGCAGGCCGTTGAAAGCAGAACGCGGCTCGCCCTGCTAAGGCGGGCGCGCTCATCCTTACGCGATTGAATCCGAGGCCGGCAGCGCGACTGACCTAATACCCCACGACTTCCAGAAGCATGCGCAACGCCTCCGATGAACCCTGGACCGGCTCAAGGGCGCAGCCCTGGCCGAATGGACTTGCGAGCGACTTCCTTTTCCAGCTACACGCCCTGATAGATCATATAAATGTGATGCCTGCTTCGGAGCGGCAGGCGTTTTCGAATTGACGGGTAAACCCGGTTTATTCAGGAGTGGTGTTTCCTGTATCGTTTTCCTTACGTTTAGAAAGCCATACTAAACATCTGACTAATAGCCCTGTTGGCAAAGGGCCGGACGCACGTTGTGCGCAACATGCCGTTAGTCAGAAAAGCTATATAACTGAGAGAAAACATTGTGAAAATTGCCGCCAAAGCAGGCGCCTGGGTGAGCCCCTACACGCCTCATAACCTTGACACTGCAATTACGCATCTTGAGCGAGTCCTGTGCGCGGACGGTGCCGATTCGCTGTTCGCACAGACTTACTGGCGCGGTCGGGTTCTTCAGGCGTACGCAACGCCCGGACTCTTGCGACGGCAACAGGAACGGCTGCAACGACTGCTTGACCGGCTCGCCAGCGCTCCCGCAGATTCCAGACGTCGGATGCAGGCCGCCCGAGAATGCTCGCTCCACTTGGCGGGCGTCCGATGGGCGCAGGCCTAGAACGGCTGACTTGCGTCACACAAGCAGATGACGGGGCTGCATGTCTTCGGGTCGGACAGAACCATCGCAGCAGGCATGCTTTGCAAACCGAATAACGATTCGCAAGCCCAGACACTGTTTTCCCCGGAAACAGGAAATAGCTTTTCCCACACGCGTCCGCACGCGTGCAACGACGCATGCAGCGCAACTTTTTGAATTTTCAACACCGGGTCAATGACTCTTTTTAACTTCCTTGGAATCAGATAATGCAGACGGGCAAAGTGAAGTGGTTCAACGATGCAAAGGGCTTCGGTTTCATCTCGCCGGACGATGGTGGCGAAGACCTGTTTGCCCATTTTTCCGAAGTGAAGTCGGAAGGCTTCAAGTCTCTTAGCGACGGGCAAAAGGTCAGCTTCGAGGTCAAGCTGGGACCAAAGGGCAAGCAGGCAGCAAATATCCAGGCGCTCTAGGAACATGCCGCAAGACATCGTTTCAACTAGAATGAAGCGATGGACCGCGAGAATGTGACTCGATCACGTTGGGTGCTGATGTATCACGAGACCGACACTTCGTAAATGGTTACGACGCTACCGGGATGCTGGAGAAGAAGGCCTGCGCTCTCAAAGTCGCCGCCCTCTCAACAGTCCAAACCGAAAGGTTTCCGAAGCTGATCGGGCGACGATTCTCCGGCTGCGTGCAGAGCGCAAGGGAGCACGCCGGATTCAGAACGAGTTACGGCTACATGAACAAAGAGAACTGTCCCTCGCGACCATTCACAATGTTCTGACCAAGGCGTCTGTGAAGCCGTTAGTGCGTCCCAGGCGGCCGGCAAATCCCAAACGCTCTAGCCGCCCGGTTCCCGGAGATCGAGTCCAGATGGACACGATGAAGATCGCGCGAGGCGTCTATCAATACACGGCCATCGACGACTGCTCGCGCTTCCGCGTACTGACTGTCTATCCACGCAGCAACGCCCGTAATACGCCGCTTTTTCTTGATCGCGTCATCGAGGATGATGCCATTTCCGATCCAGCGTATCCAGACTGATAGGGGCGGCGAGTTCTTCGCCGAATCAGTGCAGCGACGTCTGATGAGCGAGTGCATCAAATTCCGGCCGATCCGCCGCGCTCCCCACACCTCAATGGCAAGGTTGAACGTTCACAGCTTACTGACCTGAACGAGTACTGGTCCCACCACGCCCCGACCGAGGACGAGATTGACCGGCGAATTGACGAGTGGCAGTTCGACTACAACCGGCGCCGTCCGCACGGCTCACTCGGTGGCAAGACGCCCGTCGACCGCATCGCAGAAGTGGGCGAAATCACACCTCTCGCGGAGCAGGTGGAAAGCGCCTACGACGGGCTGAAAAAGAGAATCCTGCATCGCGAATGGCGAGTTGACAAGACCCTTGCCGAACATCATTGGCGCGCCAAGAAAACGGCATTCATGAAACTGAAACGATGTCTGCGAATCGCACACTTAAACGGTTGACTGTACGTGAAGCGGGGCACGGCGTCACGAGCTCGGTGAGCAGCGGTAGCTCGCCGCAGTGCTGCGGCTCCCTGTTCGGCGAACGACATACTTGACGCAGGTCCTCGTTCTGTGGTCGCGCAACCCGGAGCCGATTAGTGCGAGGGAGCCGTAGTGCACAGGCTCCTCACGATGAGAGCGAGCTCAGATGGAGAGGTACCTTTCCGGCAGTACCCGTCCAAGCTCTTGCTGGCCGGATTTGCCATAACAAATCGTTTATCAGCGCACGTGTAAGCCAATATGAAAGGACTAGGAGCCGGAGCACAATGTTTCATTGCCTCTGCGGTTTCGAAACCGTCGCGCTGAGGCATCCAGATGTCTAGGAGAACTACGTCCGGAAACCAGTTCTTGATTGTTTCCAAAGCGTCGCCGCATCCGCCAGCAACGTGGGCTTCCATGCCATCTAGTGAGAGATACGGCGCAGTAGCAATAGCGGCGCCGCGATAGTCGTCGACGACTAGAACACGGGCGCACCAGCCCGACGGGCTTCGCACTGGTTACACACGAGGGAAGTCAACATGCGGGCCTTCCCTTAGCTAGGTTTTTTCGCTTTGCCCGGCCATCTCGAGAAGTCTGGATAAAACGAGGCCCAGGTCAGCGTCAAATTTACTGGCGAGATGATTGTTGGGCATAACAATTCCTCAGATAAGAGGCAGCGTGCCGGACTCCGAAAAGTCTACAGCTATGGAGCGCGCCTTATGCGTACTCGCATTGCGGCGGACGTGAACCCAGCCCACCAACCATTGCCCGAGGGCTTCCCGTACGCACTCGCGCCACGCCTGGACGGCGGGCGAGCCGGTGCAGGCGACGCAACAGTACCGTCACTGGAAAAGGCTTACGGAGAAAGCCGAACACCTTGATGTGAGGCCGTCTTCGCGCGTCCGATGTGAGGATGACGGGTACTGACGCGAGTCCAGGGGTAAGCGGCTCGCGCCGGCCGTTGTGGA
>NZ_JARESO010000109.1:0-12831 GCF_046030175.1 Paraburkholderia sp. RL17-373-BIF-A | reverse complement strand
CGGAAAGACAAATCTCGGAAGGGCTGCCAGCGTCGATTGTAGATAGGGTCAGATGGCTGGACGCCGACGGGATGGTGCATGTCCGACGAGTGAGGAGTGTGTGAGGTCAAATTAAAAAAATTTGACGACCAAAGGGCGGAGTTGAGGGTCATTTGGCGGAAGATTCCACGTTATTTACAGGCGTGAGAATGCTTTGACGCTCAGTAACCCCCGTGAGAAAATCACGGTGCTGGCGTGGTCTTCCTCACGGGAGCCACCGGGGGCCGCGGTTCAAGTTCGCTTGGGCTTAGCGGCCCCCTTCTTTTTTGTGCGACGAAGACACAAAGAAAGCAGGCGTGGCCACTGTCCCATCGAGGGTGTCAAGGGGGCAATTTTTGCGTGATGGGAGCTCCTCAGGTTGGGCGGTATCGCTGCAAAATTGTATGACGGCGTCGGCTACAAGAGAAGCGGTTTTTTGCCAATTTTGGTCCCCGACGTTTTGGCTGTTCTCGCGTTATAGACGTGGGCATGAAGATATACCTCAAAATGCGAAAGTGCCTTGGTATACGATGTAAAACGCAATAACGCAAGCCGGCAGCGCGCCCGGGAATAGCGCTCGAGCAAGAGGAGCGGTCGTTAAATTTAGTTCGGCGTGCAAACTAAATGTGCCGGTTGCAAAGGTGTCCTGCAAGCATTCGTATTCGTCTCTCGAGGCTTCTCCGTGCTGCACGATTACTCAGTCCTTCTTCTGGATTCGTGAGGAGCAGATTTCCAATGAGGTCCGGTCGATAGACCGCATTGCTATGGTCCAGGACGACGTACTGGTCTAGGCAATTGAGGATGAGCTTTTCTGCTTCATGCAGCCTCGCGGGTCTCGTGCAATATTTGGGCGCGCTTTCCAAGACACTTCCGATTACCCGGCGGGCGAGTGAGATTGGAAGGATGGCCTTGCAGGCGTCGACCCCTAAAAAGAAGGTCCACCACGTGTTGAGCACGATGTTCACGCCTGTGCGGTCACCGAGAATCTCCGCGAGGATATTTGCGTTTTCCAGCTCGCGATGTCCAGCGGCCGTCAGCGAAGGAATGCATCCTTCCGCGTAGAGGACCTGGTCAGGGTGCAGCACTCCGTCGAAGTTGAGGTACAGAATCATAGGTGTCTCCGTCCGAGGGGCTTGGTTGAGTTTTCGAATCAGTCGGAGTCCAGAAGCTGCTGAAGCCTGGACTGAAACCTGTCGAGACTGCTGGTCGAAGTCGAACCCACTGCTATCGACCTCCCCAGGTACTCGAACGGAATGCTCATCCGTTCCCCATCGATGATGGTCACGCGCTGGGGATTCCGGCGAGCAATGTCCGACCGCAACAGGTCGATTTTGCTTTGGGTGGTATACGACCTTCGATGCGCTCGGTTGCCTCGCATAGTCGCGCCGATGGTCTTTTGCGCTAATTCGAGCGGCAGGAGGCGACGAAGCGTACAGTATCCATAGTCCACAACCAGCCAGCTATTGAGCACAATCGCAAGGTCGGGCCGGTCGAGGACGGTCTCAATCAAGCATGCAAACAGGATGCTCTGCGATGAGGACTCTCGAGCTGGTTGACGCGGCGGCGAGGAACGAAGTAGCCTGGGAAACAGAAGGCGTTCGGCACCCAAATACAGAATAGAGTTCATGGTGAAGTGCGACTGCAGAGGACCGAACTCGACTCATGCTCATGAGCAGCATGAAATGGCGAGCATGGGGCAACGGTCGATGCGAACGGGTCGTCGGAATTTTGGTCTTTGACTTTTCGACGACTCGCGTGGGTTACCACACAGAAAACATAGCTCATGTCAACGCGAAATCAAGCGAAAGTTAGCGAACTTGTCGATGGTCCGTGGGAGAGATTGTCTTCGCGCGCCCTGCGGGTCATGCTGACCCGTCGAGACGTGAGCTACTCACAACTTGCGAAGGCGTTGACGCAGATTGGGGTTGCGGAGTCGGAGCGGTCGATAGAAGGCAAGGTCCATCGCGGGACGTTTCGGCACACGTTCTTTCTGCAAGTTCTGACGGCCTCGAGTTCTTTGTATCCCGACCAGTGGGCCCATGCACTCCACGCCGAAATGGCCTGGGAGGACCGTGCTGCGGCCATAATGCGCGGGGAGTTGTCTCTTCAACCTTGGCTAGACTGGGTAAAGCTGTCAAAGCGTCTTGAAGAGATAGGCGTCTGCGCGGAGCCCGAGATATTACGTGTGCAGATTGAGGACGGTTCTTTCTCGACCGCACTGTTTCTTCAATGCGCGACGGTCTGTCGTTTTGCGGGCATTCATCTTTTTCTTGACCAGTTCGACTTGAACGAAGCTGCGTTAGTCGGCACCTCCGCGACCTGAACTGAGTCTCGACAAATCCCTTGCTCTTTTCCGTGACTGTTCTATATTTCCCCTGTAGCCCAAATTGCGTGGGCCAGCCCACGCGAAATACGTAAGAAAAAAGTAAAAATACTGGTCTTACGTAGTGTTCACGCCGATATTCAAGCGATGCGATGAAGTGTTCGCGCTCCGCGAAGTTCGCGCCGAGGGCTCGCTCGAGTGATTCAACGCTTGTATTGGCCTGAGACGTCAGGAGATAGCGATGCCAGTCTGGCGAGTCGCATCTGTCAACGATGAACCACAGATGTCGCTGGTTCACTGGAAAATTCTGGAAACGCAAGCAGGGGCTCGGCATTTCGCGGGTCAAGACGAGCGCGACCTAACAGGACGTGTTAGCACGCCCATCTTGGAGTTTGACCCGGCTTTAAAACGCGGTACGACTCATTCAGGTCGCGTGTACCGGCTCGTTGGACCAAATGGCTGGTCGGACAACGCTCAATACCTGTGGGAGCGCTTCTGTGCGGTCAACAACGTGACTTCCTACTCGGACGTCACAAAAGATATGTTCGACGGAGACACAAATGACGACTCCAGCAGAGCGGACTAAAGCCGTTAGAGAGACACGCGAGCTGCTTCACGTGCTCACCGAGCCCGATACAGTCGACGTGCCGGGGCTTATTCAAACAGTTGCGAGAAATCTGCTGCGGCACTATCCAGCTGACGTCGACCTCGATGCGTCGGCCGTGGCTTTGCCATTGGTATGGGGAACAGCAAGACCAATACGCCTGAGAGTGCGCCGCGACCGTCGAGCGAATCGCTACGCACCGAGGTGGTAGTCGTGATGCCACTGTCCTCGCGCCAAAGACCGAAGCCTAGCTCGCTTGAAGATGCACGGGTGGAGTACGTGATTCACCGAGCTGCTGTAGCTGCAGTCTTGGCCGACCCCGAAGGCGCTAGAAAACTGCTCGAACTCTCCGACGAGGAGCTAGGGCGGCTATTCAAGAATCGCATATGGCAAACGATGGGCACGGCCACAATACTTAATCTCGACCTTCAGGCGATGCGCGATGAAGAGGAGAGGCTACGCAAGCGGGTCAGCCGTATCTCGAAACCGCGAACACCGCGCGAGGATGAGCGTAGCCTCCTTGTGCGCAAAGGAAAATTGTTGCGCGCAGAGGACTACTGCAGGGCAACGGGTGTCAGTGAGAAGAAGCTGAACCGATACCTCGCTTCGGCACGAATCTTCACCATCGAACTGAAGGGAGAGTCGTACATACCTGCATTCTTTCTTTCACCAATGATTCACCGTGATGCCTTCGCGAAAGTGATACGTCGACTGGGCGAGTCCACATCGGGGCTTGAAAAATGGCGTTTTTTAACCACGCCAATCGGAGACCTCGGGGGCTCCACGCCGCTCCAGTTCCTCGCGATGGAGGACGTCACAGCAGTAATGAAGGCTGCCAGAGATTTCGCGAAGCGCAATGCTTTACAGCTACCAAAGCCATGAAGAATTTTGTGCACATTGTTCTTCAAAATGCGTGGTTATTGGTCGCACCAGCGGTCGGGTTTGTACTCGCTCTGGTCGTGTTATGTATCAAAAGGCGCTACGTGCGCGAAGGTACTCTTTTCCGGTGCGCTCCTGATTCCTCGGGCGAGCATCAATATCTGGGGTGTCGCCCGTCTTCCGCATTACACCGGAAACTGAGGGTTCGCGACTGGACGCCGCAACAATGTCCGTTACGACGGTACGACCCGATGGGACGCAACAGGTATTCGCTTTCGCGGACCGTGGCGGCTATCTGGAATCGAAGGAAGACATTCCTGAGCCGCACGCCTTCAAGGCCATCGTGCACATACCGGACGGCGAGCATGAGGTGGAATTCGAAGAGCATGAGCACCACGACGATGCGCGCGAAGCCGCGACCCGGGACCACAACATCCGGTCGGCCTACATCAACGTGATGGCTGATGCGGCGGTCTCTGTGCTGGCCATCATTGGGCTCGTATTGGCAAGTGCGTTCGGATGGCTCTGAATGGACCCGCTCGCTGGTGTCATCGGCGCGCTGGTGATTGCTAACTGGTCGTACGGTCTGATGCGAGATACCGGTGCAATCCTGCTCGACATGAACTCCGACCGACGCATGACCGAGAACGTACGTCATGCTATCGAAGACTGTGGCGACAGAGTCGTCGACCTACACGTTTGGCGGGTGGGTCCGGGGCACATCAGCGCCGCGGTGTCAGTGGCAACAGGCGAAACCCAGCGTGATTCGCGCTTCTATCACGCCGTGCTTGAGCGTTTCAAGGGGCCGTCGCATGTCACCGTTGAA
This sequence comes from Paraburkholderia sp. RL17-373-BIF-A, assembly GCF_046030175.1. Taxonomy (NCBI): domain Bacteria; kingdom Pseudomonadati; phylum Pseudomonadota; class Betaproteobacteria; order Burkholderiales; family Burkholderiaceae; genus Paraburkholderia; species Paraburkholderia sp. RL17-373-BIF-A. The sequence continues at coordinate 8,181 of NZ_JARESO010000109.1, read as the reverse complement.
GTGCAACCTTCACACGCGGCGACCTGACCCATGGCAGTCAAGTCACCATGCATTGATGCGTGTGCCTTCGATGGCAAGACCAAGCTTTGCGTTGGATGTTTTCGTACGCTCAACGAGATTCGGGCGTGGAAGAAAATGACTGGCCACCGGCGCCATCAGGTGATTAACGACCGCCCGCGGCGACAGGCGAAGCTGTAACGCGAATCGCCTGCGGTGTCCACCGAGCAACCGCGAACGCCGGACACCTGAATAGAAGGAGCGCTTCCGCCGCTTCATTCTGGTGCTGGCTTCGACCGTGCGCGATAAAATCAGACCGACTCTTTGGGGAGTATTGATTCCATGCGCACCGAACAGCGAGCCAGTGTTCTACGGCAAATTCCCCGCAGTGTCTGGGTCCTTGGCTGCGTCAGCCTGTTCATGGATGTCTCATCCGAAATCATCCATAGCCTGCTGCCCATGTTCCTCATGGCGAGTCTCGGCGCCAGTGCGACGACGATTGGTCTCATTGAGGGCATCGCCGAGGCGACAGCGCCCATCATCAAGGTGTTCTCCGGAACCCTCAGCGATTATCTCGGCAACCGGAAATGGCTCGCAGTTGCTGGGTATGGGCTGAGTGCGCTAAGCAAACCGCTTTTCGCTGTGGCGCCGACTATCGGAATCGTAGTCACTGCACGCATCATGGACCGGGTCGGCAAAGGCATCCGGGGCGCGCCGCGCGATGCGCTCGTAGCTGATGTCACGCCGCCCCATCTCCGAGGCGCAGCATTCGGGCTCCGTCAATCTCTGGATACCGTCGGCGCGTTCCTTGGGCCACTGCTGGCTGTAGTCATCATGTTGGTGTGGGCAGACAACTTCCGGCTCGCGTTCTGGCTCGCCGTCATTCCCGGCTTGCTCGCCGTCGCCCTGCTGACATTTGGCATCGAGGAGCCCGCGCAGGAGCCGGGCGCAAAACGGGTCAATCCGATTCGCTGGGACAGCATCAGGCAGCTTGACACGCGCTATTGGTGGGTGGTCATCGTAGGCGGGGTTTTCGCCCTCGCCCGGTTCAGTGAAGCATTCCTCGTGTTGCGCGCCATGAGAAGTGGCGTGCCGATTGCGCTGGTGCCCCTCGTGATGGTCGCGATGAACGTCGTGTATGCGCTGTCGGCCTATCCGTTCGGGAAACTTGCCGACACGATGAGCCAGACGAAGTTGCTGGTCGCGGGGGCCTCGGTATATTGATTGCGTCGGATGTAGTGCTCGCGCATGGCACGCACTGGAGCGTTGTGCTTGTGGGTGTTGCGCTGTGGGGCCTGCACATGGGGATGACACAGGGGTTGCTCGCCACAATGGTCGCTCACACCGCGCCGGCACAACTGCGCGGTACCGCGTTCGGCTTCTTCAATCTGCTCAGTGGCGTCGTCACGCTTGTGTCGAGCGCTATTGCAGGTGTTCTGTGGGACCGTCTGGGTGCGGCCGCCACCTTCTATGCGGGTGTCGGCTTCTGCCTCGTAACTGTTGCGCTGCTTTTGTTCGGTCGGACGCAGGATACTACTGCGGGTCGCTGAGCCAGAGCGCTTGCAGAGAAGGCAGAAGCTCTATTTCCGCCTTGCCAGACGTATGGCAAACAGCAATGAGGAGTGTCTGCAACGGCTGTCACGACATGTTGATGCACCTGCGGGCCGTAGTCGTAGTCAATACCTGCCACAGCAGTCGCGGACGCGGTATGGAATGTTCTGTGAGCATTACCGACCGTAACTCTTTGATACACATGGCGGAGGGGCCAAAAGCTACCCTCACAACCTTACAACCCGCTTCCTCACCCGCCATGAAACTGTCCCGCCTATTGCTGGCAAGCGCCTTGCTCTCGGTCCCGCTCGCAGTGGTGTCCCTTGGCGCCCGCGCTGACTCCTGGAAAAAACATGGTGGCGATTACAAGGAGGAATATTGGGACGGCGGCTGTAAGGTCGAACGCAAATGGAAGGGAAAGGGCGAATACAAAGAGAAGAGCAAGTGCAAAGGTGGGTACGTTACGCAGCCTCCCGCCGTGATTTATCAACCTGTTCCCGCCGTCGTAATCAGCCCTCGGGTAGTCATTGGCCAGTAAATGGTGCGCTGTTAGCCGCTGCTGTCGGCAAGCAGCGAAACGTCACGACCTTCGCTGGTACCAGTGTCGCGATGAGTTGACCACCTTGACGACGACGGGTCCGAAGCCATGTCTGTGAGCTGCATACGAATGACCTCGTACGAGGTCGCGCATGGGGCGAGAGCCTTGGAAGCAAGAACGAAGTCACAACGCATCGTCGCAAACTCGGTCTCTGAAAGGCCTGCTCCCGGCACGGTGGACATACGTGTTGGGGGTCTATCGCATGACCGACATCTACCCACGAGCGGGCTCAACAATCGCCCGAGTGGAGCCGCGCGCAACGAGCGACGTCTGGTTTGCTTCGGGCAAGCTCGCATCTTGAGTGGTGTTACAGATTCGCGCTTAATGCAACCGCAGCCAATGCGGCGGCGAGAGCGGGCAGGGTCACCACGACACCCAGCTTCAAGAAAGACCATGCGGACACTTCAATGCCGTCGCGACGCAGCGCTGTGAGCCAAAGGATGGTTGCCAAAGAGCCAGTGACGGAAAAGTTCGGGCCAAGGTCCACACCAACCAGAATCGCGCTGGCGATAGGCGTGGACGCGTGCGCGGCGGTAAGCGCTGAGCCCGCGATAAGGCCTGCGGGCAGATTGTTGATAAGGTTGCATGCGACGGCAACGACCGCGCCGGATATCCAGCCCGCATGAGCGGGAATTGTTTTCGCGGCGGTTTGAACTGCGGTAGCCAGATGGTTAATAACACCGGTGTGCTGCAACCCTTCAACCAGCACGAAAAGTCCACCGACGAGAGGGAGTACCGCCCACGATATTTCGGTGAGGTGATGGCCGAGAAACTGTCGTTTCAAGAGGCAAACGAAAACGAACAGCGCGAGCCCTGCGCCGAAAGTCGGTAGGCCAAGTGGAGCGTCGAAGGCAGACGCTGCAAGCATTACGACTGCCATCACTACGATACCGAATCCCGTCGCCTTTCCCGCGCCGGAGAGCCTGGGCACGTCGACATGAGCCTCGATTTTCTGCTCCAGAGAATCGCGTTGCATGAAACGGAGGACCAGATACGTGGCGACAATACTCAAGACAGACGGGATTGCGAAACGACCGAGCCAATGCATCAAGGTAGGCATATGGTCGCGAAAAATCACCAGATTTGCCGGGTTCGAAATCGGCAAAACGAAACTCGCAGCGTTGGCAATGAACGCGCAGATGTAAAGATAGGGCAACGGCTTTTCGGCTTTGACCGCGTGTGCGACCGCCAGGACTGCAGGCGTCAGAACAACTGCCGTTGCATCGTTAGACATGAAGATGGTCACGACTGTACCAACGCAGTACATCAGGAAAAACAACCGCTTCGCCGAGCCTGCTGCTCGCTTTGCGGTAAGCGCCGCCAGGTAGTCGAACAATCCCTCCTTTCGAGCAAGTTCCGACGCCATCATCATGCCCGTCAAAAACAGGTACACGTCGGTGCCCTTGCCAATTGCATGCAGGGCATCCGACCAAGGCAACATGCCAAATCCGCATAAGGCTAATGCTCCCAGCACGGCCCACATCGCTTCCGGCAGTTTGAATGGGCGAGTGATGACGCCCAGCGTCGATACTGCCGCAATGGCCCAGACAGAAAACGGCGAGGTGAGTAACGCGTTCATTGTGTAATCAGGGAGAGGTAAGAATCAAATGTTGCGAGTCGGTACGCCGGGTTGCGGTACTGTCCCCGGGAGGCCTGGTCTCAGGCATAAAGACCGCAAAAAATATCAGGGCGAGCCCACCGATGGCGGACAAAGTGAGAAAGCCTGCTGTGAAACCGAATTTTTCGACGACGTACCCTCCTGTGACATTACTCAACGCCCCGCCTACTCCCACGGCCAACGCCATCAATCCTTGCGCAAGATTGAAGCGGCCAGTCCCGCGCATTAAATCCGACGCGATGACGACGGCGACAACGCCAAAGATGCCCGAGGCCACGCCATCGAGCAGTTGAATGGCGACGACAGCATACGGACTGCTGGTCATTGAGAAGAGGAAGCCACGGACAGGCAGCACTGCGAGTGCAACCAGGAAAATCTTCCTTCTCCCGACGCCCTTCTTCATCGCACGCCCGACCAGCGCAGCAACCACCACCATCATCAGCTGCGCGGCGATAACGCACGCGCTTAATGCGATGACATCGGTGCCCGGGTGAACCTTGGCGATGACTTGCCCTGCAAGCGGCAGCATCGCCCCGTTTCCGATGTGAAAAAGGGTGACCGATACGATAAAAACTTTGAGGTCACGCTTTTTCCAAAGTTCTGAAAAGGCGATGGGACGGCGCCGACTATCGCCTCCTGCGCGGCACTCCGAACCTCGTGCGAGCGCGTGGTCAATCTCCTTGGGTTTGATGAATAGCACCACACCCGCGCTCGCCACTGCAAACGCGCAGATAAGATAGAACAGCCAGATGACTCCGACATACTGACCCAGCGCGCCGGCCAGTAGCGCTGCGGTGAAGTTGCCTGCGTGATTGAAGCTCGCGTTGCGACTTATTTGTGCCGGCAGCAGGCGATGGCCCACGATACCGAGACTCAGTGCAGCAAGGCATGGAGGAATGATGGCCGACGCCGCGCCGAGCGTGACCTGCACCGCCATCACCGCGGGCAATTGCTGAAAAAAGGCGATGAGCAGGCACCCGGCACCAATCATTAGACCCGAAATCGCGATGAGCAGGCGCTTTGCACGAACCGCGTCAACTAGCAAGCCGGCGGGGATTTGACACATGGCCGCCGCGATGCCACTTACCGCCATCACAAGACCGATGTTGCCTGAGCCCCAATGTTGGGTGTCTCTGAGATAGACCGACAGAAACGGCCCCAATCCACCTTGCACGTCAGCCATCAAAAAATTGAGGCCGTCCAACCCATGCAGGCTGCGACCGGCGGGCGATTTCGCTGGTTCGCCGCCGGTCGCCGGTTCGCCTGAGCTCACCATTTTCTCCCGTTGCGATTGGGTCCAAGCTGCGTACCGAAGATATGCTTTTCGTCCCACGCGCCTACGGTATCCGCATCGCTCCCGTGTGCGCGCCGCTTCTCCAAGGTCTCGGGTGTTGTCACGATATCGATGCTGTCGATGTCGCTTGAGCCGCACAGGTCGGTCGCCCGAACGGAAATCTTGAGGGGTTCGTCCGGTATTTCGGTTTCAAGTGTCCATGATTGTGTCGATGCGTCCAGGGCCATCGGCCGCCACTCAGTGTCGCCGATGCGGCACTCAACCCGTTCGATGCCTTCGGCGCTCCACGCCTTCGCGCGGACCGTGGTGCTTCCGGACGGGATGTGATTGGGCGACCGGGAGCGGGTGACCAGGCGGCGGTCAGCGGGTGAAGTAATCATGGCTACCGGCCACGGTTGGTCCAGTGGCTTGAAGCGCCAACTGACCACGTTTCCGTCGATAGCGAGAATGGAAAATCCGGCCGGTCCTTCCTCTATCTGCCCAGTCGAGCGCGTCGCTGCGTAAATCGTCTTCCCGTCATTTGCGAGTTCGTTGTAGTGCGTATGACCCATATCGACGACCAGAACGCGGTGGTCGCGCAGAAGCTTATGAAAGGTTTTCGCTTCGTCGGCGTCGGCCAGGTCAGCAGGGTAGGCGTGAGCGAAAACTGCGGCTTCAAGGCCCTGGGTGGAAGCGCGCTCCAGCTCTTCCTTTAGCCACTTAAGCTGCCTTTTGCCAAGCTTAAAATCGGGTCCGCCGGTGCCAGCAGATACATAATCTAAAAAGAGACACTTGCAGCCGGCGGCGGTGATTGCCTTGGGCAGTTGTTGCGCTCCAAGTACTGAATGGAATGCATCAAGGCTCCTGGATTTGAAGTCGTGGTCACCCGGGAGGATGTGAAGCGGTAGCCGCAACTTGTCCAACTCGGAGCGGAGAATCTGATATTGCTCAGGTGTCCCATCGTCAGCGTTGTCACCCGGCAGAACCGCGAAATTGATGTGTCCCGCCAGATGCGTGTTGGCTTGCGCGATGATGTCCCGGAGCGCGAGGTGGTTGGGTTCTTCGGCGTCGGTCAAATGTAAATCGCCGATATGCATCCACGTTAACGGGCCACCGCTCGCGGCAACACCACTCGCCGGATTGTCTAGTTGCTCTGGTGCAATCTCGCTCTCGCCAGGAAAAGAAAGGTTGTGGCTCTGTTCGCCTTCGCCCGCGTTATTCGCCTCGGCGCTGTCCGCGTCGACGAACTCAGCGATGTCATCCACCTCAATGGTGTGGCCATACTCGTTCTTCACCCCGTGACCCCAGACCTGGATGTTCGCACCCGGTTCGAGATAGCTGACAAGTTCAGCCGCGGCATGAGGAGCCATGCGAATGGACGTTCCGTCGGCGAGAAGTGCGCCGCGGAGTTCACCCTTCGGGCCGTACAGGGAGAGCTTGACCTCACCCGTGACTTCCATCGGCTGCTTTTCTGCATGAGGCTTCTTATGCTTCTTGCCATCGTGCGGACCTTCATCGAGAATCGCCACTCCGGAACTGGACGTCAGCAGCACTGCAGCAACGATGTCGGCTGACCGGGGCTTCACGCCTCGTACGATTACCGTGTCACCAATGCTGATGTGCTTGGCGACCTGCTTCGACATATGCGGGGGAAAATGTACCTGCTGATTCTCGCCGAGGATGAAACCGTCAAGCTCCCCATGCGGGTTCATCAGAAATTGAGTCACGATACCGCGCGTTTCTTGCAGGCAGTCAGGGTCAATCCAATGCATCGTCTTACTCCGGAAAGTGGAAAATTAGTTAGGGATGTTGTTGTAGAGCTGGATAACGTTGTCCGGCGTGCCGAACGCAGTCGCTTGCAACGCCTCGCCGTACTGGTTGCGCGTGCCGTATCCGCGAGCAGCGACGATGACGTCGGGACGCAGGAGGCTCATGTACTGTCGTGCGACGGGTGGCGGCATCTTGATGATGGTTCCGTCGTTGAGCATGACGCCGTCGGGCTCTCCTCGCGGCGCAGTAGTGACCCGCATGACGGTCCCCTTGACGCTCAGCTTGACGAGGCCCGCACCACGCAGCGCCGATGGGGCATGCGTCAAATCGACCGGTGGGGGTTGGTCGACGAGTTGTTGCCCGGTCCGTACGTTTGTAATCTGCTGGGCGTTCACGTTGCCGCTGCCGTCCCGCAAGCCGACGATTCGGACGGTGTCGCCACGATGCACTAGGCTGACCAACTGCGAACTCATGTGCGGCGGGAAGTGAACAAGCGCGCTGTCCGCGAGGGTGAAGCCGTCGACATCGCCTTCGGGATTGATGACGAACCGGCTTATCGTCCCGGTTGCGACCAGCGACTGTTGTTGCGCCATGAAGGGAGCCGGCGTGGGCGGAGGGGCCTGCGGTGCCATTTCTGGGATATGGCCCACGGGTGCGGCAGCGACAGGCGGTGGTGCGGGTATATGTGCAGGTGCCGGCGCGGGCGCCGTTTGCGCGGCGCACGCAGTCGCGACGACAATGAGAGAAATCGCCGCAGCGCGTGCGAGGTTCGAACTGAGACGTGTGTAGCTCGTAAGCTCGTGCAGGTTCGCGATGCGAGGTACTGACTTCGATGACATGATTCTCTCCGTTGAACGACACGAAGAGAATTGCAAGCCCTATGCCAGGCGCTCGGAGCCCAGCCTGTAAGGCTTCCCGGCCAGATGGGCTATGCGAGTGTCAAGTAGCCCGACACTCCAGCGTCGGCTTTCTGGACACCTCATTCGATTGCGAGACTTGCCATCTTTGCGTAGAGCGTTTGCCGGCTGATGCCGAGCCGGCGGGCCGCGTCGGCACGGTTGTTCCCAGCGAGTGCCAAGGCATTGCATATCAGGGCGCGCTCAACCGTTTCCACGGCTTCTGGAAGAGCCATCTCAAGCAGCTGTGCCGGCAGTCGCGAGTCCGTCTCGCCCGGCTTTTGCGTCAGGAATGCCAGGTCGTCCGCAGTGATAGCCGGCCCAGGCGCTAGAGCGCATGTGCGCTCAACGGCGTTCTTGAGTTCCCGGACGTTTCCCGGCCATCGATACGTCACCAGTAACCGCTGAGCGGGCGCCGACAACCGCATTGGATGGCCCCTGAGGGATGCAGCATCAGCGAGAAAGTGTTCGGCGAGTG
>NZ_JARESO010000108.1:0-13047 GCF_046030175.1 Paraburkholderia sp. RL17-373-BIF-A | reverse complement strand
AGCCGCACTGGGCGCGCACGCAGGAGCGGATGAGCAAGGAAGCGGTCGTGCTGTGCCTGGATGATACGTATGCGATCCACGAACGACGCCGCTCAGAGGTACTCTGAGGCGCAAATTGTGTGGTAGGGAGAAGAGTCAGCGGAGATCGACGGGCATCTTCCACGGCAACAGCGCGTCGTAGTCGTCGACGGTCTTCGCCAGTGGGAGGCGTTGAAAGAGCCAGGTGAGGTAGCGATATGGGTCGATGCCGTTAGCGCGGCAGGTTTCGACCAACGTGTAGAGATTGGCACTCGCGTTCGCCCCGTCAACGGTGTCGGCGAAGAGCCATGAGCGGCGTCCAACGACAAACGGGCGAATGGAATTTTCGCAGGGGTTGTTCGATATGGGCCAGTTGCCGTTCTCGACGTAACGGATCAGCTTGGACCACTGCCCGTTCAGGTAGGTCAGCGCCTTGCCGAGTAAGCTTTGAGGCACGACGCCGGGCCTCTGTTCGAGCATCAGCTTCTCGATGGCGTCGAGCACGCGTGCACTGTATCGTCGTCGCAATCGCTGTCGTCGTTCGGCCGTCCACGTTTCACTGCGCGCTTCGGCGGCGAACAGCTTGCCGATCAGTTTGATGAAGCGCGTCGCGAGCAGGTTGGGCGAGCGTGCTGCCTTGGGCACGTTATCTTCGGCCTTGATCAGATACCGTCTCGCGTGAGCCCAGCATCCGAGATGCACGAGCTGATATTGTTCAGCGATGCCGTTGTAGGGCTCGTATCCATCGGTCATCAGAACCGCGCCCTTGCGGATGCCGGCGAACAGTTTGTCGGCCAGCTTTGCGCCGCGACCCGCCGTGTAGGCATAACAGCGAATGGGTGTTCCCGATCCGGTCATCTGCGCCCAGAGATAACTCTTCGTTTGCGGTTGACGGCCCTTGTCCTTCAGGACCTGGAACGTCGTCTCGTCGCAGTAGATCACGTCAGCATCGAGCAGCGCGTCGCGCATCAGATTAATGACGGGCTGCGTCGCGAGACCGACGCGGACCATGCTCGCGGCGAGCGTGTTCGACGAGATGTCGCCACCGAAGCGTCGCAGCAGGCCCGCCTGGCGATAGATGGGGTAGTCGTCCTTTTCGTGCAAAATCTGGCGGTTTGTTTTGAAATTACACGAAAAATCAATAACTTGAATGCGCTGCGATTTCACGAAATCGCATCCTTTTGATGCGGAATCTGGCGTTTTCACCCCGCCGCGTCTGTGAGGCCCAGACGCATCCGGTAGTCCCCAAGCAACTGCTGCTGCGCGTCGAACTGCGCCGCGAGCTTCGTCAGATCGGCGGTCAGCGATTCACGTGCCTCGTGCACCTGCGTCAGTTCAGTCGCCTGAGCCCTCGCCGTTGTCTGCAATGCGTCGTGCTCGGCCTTGGCGCGTGCGTGGTCGGCAAGCGCCTGGCTCAGCGCCTTCTGCAACTGTTCGCTGTGCGCCTGCTGCTCGCGTAGATACCTGGTCGCGGCGCCGGCTTCGGCGACGAGCCGTGCGTTGTCCCTGTTCAACTGGGTGATTTCATTTTGCTTGACGATCAGCGTCTGGTTCACCTGCCGCAGTTCAGCCTGCAGTTGCTGAACCTGCTGCTCGTGCCGGCGCGCTTCCTGTTCGCGCTGCTCCTTGCTGGCCGTGCGGTAGTGTTCGAGCGCTTCGTGCGCGTGCTGCAGTTTCTCCTCGAGCGAGCGTCGGAAGCCGTCGTGTTCGGCGAGCCGCTCGGTCAGGTCGCGCACTTGCTGCGCAAGACGCTCGACGTAGAGCGCGCGCTGCTGCAATGCTGCGTGGGTGTCCGCATGCGCGGCCTGCTCGCGTACGACTGCGGCGCCGGCCTCGGCCAGTTGTGCGTGCAGCGCCGCAACGTCGTCAGCCAGCTTTTCGATTTCGGCCTGCGCCTGCAGGCGCTGCGCCGCGGCCATAGTCGTCTGCTGGTCGACCACCGTCTGCGCTTCCTCGTGCAGACGCGCGGCCAGCCGGGCTACGAGATCCTGGATTGCATCGGACAGCGACCCGGCGCGCGTGAGCGACGCGTCGTCCTCGTCTTCGAGTTCTTTCAGGTAGCGGTGGATCGTCGATTTCGAGCCGGTGTTGCCGAGCGCGATACGTATCGCGTCGATCGACGGGTGTTGCCCCTGCGCCAGCAGTGCGTCGCGGGCGCGTTTGATGTCCGTGCGGCTGAGACCGGCGCGAGCCATCGCTCCTCCTTCGAATTTCGTACTGTGGTACGTAATATGTATATACGTACCAATTGAAGGCGTCAAGACGTTCTGGGAGCGCTGATTTTTGGCATTGGATAATCGCCAATTATCGAATGCGATGCCGCAAAAACTGCCTCCGGCTACCGGAAACGGTACAGAAAGCAGATCGGTTGCCGGATTTCAGGTGAGGTCCAGCTGGAGTTCTTCCCCGGGCACGCGTACGCGGTATCCCATCGCCCGGTAGCCGCGCTGGCGTCGCTCCCACATGCGCAGCAGCGCGGGATGGCTGGCATCGACGTAATCGAGCACCCGCACACTCGACTTTGTCGCGTGCTCGCGGTGCAGCCGGCCGGCATACTGCTGCAACGTACCTTTCCACGAGATCGGCATCGCGAGCACCAGCGTATCCAGCGCTGGATGGTCAAAGCCCTCGCCAACCAGCTTGCCGGTCGCCAGCACGATCCGGGGCGCATCGTCGGCCAGTGCGTTGAGTGCGGCGAGCTGCGCCGCACGGACCTTCCTTGTCAGGCGTCCGTGCAGCACGAACAGCGGCTGCACCGTGTCGTCCAGCGCCTGCCGGAGGCTTTCCAGATGATCCGTCCGCTCGGTCAGCACCAGGATGTTGCGCCCCTGCCGGTACTGTTCCCTGATATCCGCGGCGATCATGCGCGTACGCTGAGCATCTTTCGCCAGACGCCCGAACACATCCTGGATCGGCGCGTCAGCCGACATGTCAACTGCGGCGGTGAGCCTTTGCGGGAAGACCTCGAGCACCTGCGGCGCGCTCGCGGCTGCACGGGCCGCATGCCGGATCGGGCCACACAGCATGAACATCACGGGTTGCTGGCTGTCACGTCGCACGGGTGTGGCGGTCAGCCCGAGCACGTATCGCGCGTTGACGGTCCTGAGCACCGCCTCGAACGAGTCGGCGGAGACATGGTGGCACTCGTCGACAATGACGTGGCCGTAGCGTCGAAGCATCTCGCCGCGTGGACCGCCGGGCACCACCGACTGCAGCATCGCGATATCAATCTGGCCCGTCGCCTTCAGCTTGCCTCCGCCGATCGTGCCAATACTGCGTGGGTCGAGCGCGAGAAACGACTGCAGGCGCTCGCGCCACTGGTCGAGCAGTTCCCTGCGATGGACGAGCACGAGCGTACTGACGCCACGCCGCGCGATCATCGCGGCCGCCGTCACGGTCTTGCCGAAGGCCGTCGGCGCATGCAGGATGCCGGTGTCGTATTGCAGCAGATCATCCACTGCTGCCTGCTGGTCGACGCGAAGCGTGCCGGCGAAGGCCACCGCGACAGGTTCGCCCGCGCAACGCTCGTCGCGTATTTCGCAGGCGATGTTGTTGTCGCGCAGCAGCGTCATGACATCATCGAGGCACCCGCGCGGCAACGCAATGTGACGCGGGCAATTCTCGGCGCGACCAATGATGCGCGGCTTGTCCCAGACGCTGAAGCCACGCGCCTGGGCCCGGTAGAACTCCGGATTCTGGAATGCCGCCAGCCGGATAAGGCGGTTGAGCAGCGATTGCGGTAGATGCGCCTTCTCGAAATAGAGCTGGTTCGCAAGCGTAAGGATCAGCGATGCCGGCATTGGCCCGCCCAGCTGCTTCGACAAAGCCGGCGGCGATTTCCACGGTTCGGCCTGGTCCTCTTCCGTGATGAACGCCACATCGAGCGGATGGACGCCGCCGGTGGCGCCGAAAATTACGCCCTCGATATCGCGACCGTCCATGGCCTGGATCGATGTCAGGCACGCCCATTGGTCGGCATAGGGTTGAAAATCGTCATCGACAAATACGCTGCAACCCCGCTCGCGCGGTTGCTTCTGCAAGGGCAAGGCGATCAGGTTGCCGAAGCCGCCCTTGGGAAGCACGTCCTGGTTGGGAAAGAGCCGGTCGTAGGACGACAGTTCGAGCTGCCGGGTTCGGGCACAGGTGTGGCTGATGATCGCCGAGCCCAGCCGCCGTGCGTCGCGGGCGGCCACAGCCGAGGTGAAGAAAATCCACGCGTGCGCGCCGTTGCCCGAGTGCGAAATTTCGAGCGACACCGGGACTTCCAGTTCCCGGCAGGATTGACAGAAGGCACTCGCATCTTCGCGCCAGCCCTCCTCATCGAAATCAACGGCGAGAAGGTAACAGGTGCCGTCGGGCATCAGCGGATAGAGACCCACCGTGTAATCGCCTGCGAGGTGTGCGTAGATGACCTGATCGTCCAGCGGCAGCAGCAGCCGGTGGTTACAGTCTGAGCACTTGATGCGGGGCTTTTCGCAGATCCCGGCCCGCCACTCGTTCGCGCAGGCCGGTGCGTAGCCCGACTTTCCAGAATTGCGGCTTTCCCAGCGCAGCGGATAGACGTCCGTGCGGCCGTGAAAGAGCCGTCGAAAAAGCTGGATTTTCTGCTGCGTTGACAGCACGGGCGCGCCGGTGTTTCGTACTGCTGGCGATGGTTGGTGCTGAATCAGTTGCACGGATTCGCCCTGCAATGGAGGAAGTGCTGGCAGCAACGCGGTCAGCCTCGCGTTGTCGGCCTGCAGGCGCGTCAGTTCCGCGAACAGTTCCTCCCGGGTGAGATTATCCCAGCCTGGGTGCGGCAGCTTTACTCCAGTCATTACGTCATCCGTCAGAATCACGTCCGGTGTCGCCAGTTGGCTGGCACACATGTGCGTTGTTGCAAGGGATATCCGATATCATCGTTTCCCATGTTGATAACCTGATTGTACTCACGAGCCATGCCTGCCATCGATCGCTATCTCGACGCTGCGACACGGGATAATACGCGGCGCAGCTACCAGTCGGCGATCCGTCATTTCGAGGTCGATTGGGGCGGTTTCCTGCCGGCGAGCGCCGATGCGATCGCGCGATACCTGGCCGACCACGCGGCATCGCTTTCGGTGAACACGCTGCGTTCGCGTCTTGCGGCGCTCGCACAGTGGCACCAGACACAGGGTTTTCCGGACCCGACGAAGACGCCGCATGTGCGCAAGGTACTCAAGGGCATCGCGGCACTGCATCCCGCGAGCGAAAAGCGCGCGAAGCCACTGCAGCTTGCACAACTCGAACGGCTGACGGCATGGCTCGATGAGCAGATCGCGGATGCCATGGCGATGGGCAATGCGCGAACCTGCATCACCCATGTCCGAAACAAGGCGCTGGTCCTGCTCGGCTTCTGGCGCGGGTTTCGCTCCGACGAGCTGAGCCGCCTGCGGATCGAACACGTCACAATCGAGCCCGGTCGCGGCATGACGCTGTTTCTCCCACGCACAAAAGGCGATCGTGCGCAGCTCGGCACGACATTCAGGGCGCCGGCGCTTTCGCGCCTGTGCCCGGTAGCCGCTTACGAGGCGTGGATCGCGGCTTCGGGCCTGACTGAAGGACCCGTGTTCCGCAGTATTGATCGCTGGGGGCATATCAGCGATGAAGTGCTGCATGCCGGCAGCTTCGTGCCGCTGCTGCGCGCCCTGTTTCGCACGGCCGGCGTACCGGCTCCCGACAGCTACAGCAGTCACTCACTACGGCGAGGCTTTGCAACCTGGGCCAATTCGAACCAGTGGGATCTCAAGATGCTGATGGAGTACGTCGGCTGGAAGGATGTACGTTCGGCAATGCGCTACATCGACGCCGCCGACCCATTCGCGCAGCACCGGATTGAATCTGCGCTGACGGCTGCACCGACGCCTGTGTCACAGCAACTGGCGGTCGCGGCGCCTGCGAAAACATCGCCATAGACCGATCTGCTCACCAATGCGTACGGGAGCTGATCACGCCGGTTTGTCGTCGTCCAGCTTTCGACCACGGGAGCGTACAAAGTACTGCCTGAACAGCCGCTCGGCTTCGTGCAAGCCCTCTCCGGTCAGCACGACGGATTTCGCACGGCTGACCGGATTGTGGATGAAGCCTTTCTCATGCAGGCGATTCATTGCCTCCCAGTCGAAGCTTTTCCAGGCACGGTTCTGATCGCATAGATTCAGGTAAAGCAGAGCCAGGACCACTTCGTCGACTACCCCGGTATCGATTTCCATCGCACTTCCCTCAAATGTCAGTTCTCACGACCCCGTGGCCCGCCTGGGCCAATACATCGCAGACTTGTCATCCGTGTTCCGGAAAGACATCAAGCCGCTCCGCGTTTCGCAGATCGTCCTTGCGTTGTCGCACACGCCGTTCATAGCTCGCCTGATTTTTCGTGCATATCAGGCTGTGAGGACTACCGACCCTGCGCGTTGCGCAATCCAGATCGCAACCGTGCTGCCTGATGGCACTCTCGACATGACTGCGGGAGTGCTGGGCGGCCTTTAACGCCCATTCCTTGCGCCCGGCATCAACCAGAAACCGGCCGAGCTCAGCACAATGGACGCAGCGGCAACTGACGGTATTCACCCGCGCGAAATCGGCTGGTGGTTCCAGGGGCTCGGCGATACGACCGTGCAGATGGACCAGACATGCAGCACGCAGGCGCTGGACCGACGCGACATTCGACGTCGGCGCCCATTCAGTCAAACCCAGGACGGCAGGAACGATGATGGCGTCCATGCCGAAAGAGGCCGGATTTCCCAACACGTGTTCGACAACACGGTCGGCGAGTAATGGCGAGTCAATCCGGTCGAGAGCGGTCAGCAGGTCGACAATCAGGGTGGGTTTGATTGGATCTGGCCATCGCAGGCAATCAGGGCGGGAGGCGCTTACGCGCTGCCCCAGAAGCGTTTCGACCAGCGCCGTGGCAACCGGGTGAAGGAGCGCCGGGGGACAGGCGGGCGGTGTACCTTCACTGGTCCGGGCCAGCAGGCCGGCGCAGGCTCCCGGCATCATCTGCGCGTTCGCAGAGATAATCTGCTCCATGAGTTCAGCCGTGCGTTCCGGCGCAAGAAGCCCGAACGCACGTGTCAACGCTTCATTCTCGCTGTCGTGATAAAGCCCTTTGGCGGAAATCGCGGACAAAAAGGTATCGACGTGTACGGTGTCGTGCAATTGCGTCAGGCTGGACAACATACTGATGGCCTTATCCGCGTGACCGACTCCACGGTAACCAGGCGACGCCGACCAGTCGCGCAGCATATGCCCGGCGAGCACGTGCGCCTCGCCCCACGTGAGGGAGGCCTGACTTTCACCACTTTGCGTCCAGCGCTGGGCCAGATCCTTCAGGTAAGGCAGAGTTACCCCGAGGCCGGCCTGATTGAGCACGGCAAGCCGTCGTGCCGAAGGCCACAGCACAAAAGCAGCGCGCCGGTAGGTACGCTCAAACGACGCCCCTTCGTTGCCGGTAGCCTCATGAAAATGTTGCTCGTCGGGCTCCAGACCGTCGAAGCTTCCGGGCGGGCAAAGTTCCCTTTCCTCAAAGGGCAACTCATTGATTGCGGGTTGGCGACCATCGGGCCGGCGCCAGTCCGATACGGTCAGCGAGCGCTCAATGATCTCGCCAACTTCGAAGTCGTCGTCGTAGTCTTCCTCATCATCGTCATTATCTCGGGCGCGATGCCACCGGCTTCGTCTGCGCGAGGCGTAACCGCTATATTCGGCGCTCCCGGTCTCGTCGATCGATACCAGCGCCAGGTGAAGGTCGCAGGCGGATTCTTCAGCCGCACGGACAAGCACGGCGGCGGCAGCCGCATCGGCACTCTTCAGTGCATCGAACGACAGCTCTGCCGGGGTATAGGCGTATTCCAGCGGGTAGATGAGTTTTTCGGGCGAGCTGTCATCTGGCGAATCCTTGTTCGCCGCCCAGCCTCGCAACAATGCCGTGATGGCCGTCTGCTCCCTGTCGTACTCGGGAGGAGCCGCGGGCTGGCGGTGACCGCTGCGCGTCAGGTTATAGACAAGCGTCAACCTGAAGCCCGACGTGACCGGGCGGACCTCATGCACACAGTCGGCATAGAAAGCAGCGAACGACACTTCTGCCGAATCGGAGCAGTTCAGGTCAAGGCAGACTTCATGTCCCCGGTGACGAACGATCAGTTCACCTCCATTGCAGGCCGACGGCAGAACGACCACCAAGGTCGCGAACATCCCCGGAATTTTCTCCGTGTCTCGGTGCTCAACGAAAAAGCTGCCCGCATCGTAGACCAGAAGTTTGTACAGTTCGGCCGAAACCGGCCCTGTCACACCCAGCCCTGTCGCCACCCTGGCCACTGTCGCCTCCAGGGTGCGCGCCCAGCTGTTTCCCGAGAGGTGAATGTCATCAGCCGCAATCTGCCATGTCCGGCGAACATCGGTATCAATGAGCGTTTCTTCCCCGCGCCCATAGGGCGCGCGTGCAGCAATCGCGATGAGCTGTTCGGCCTGCACCGGAAGAAGCGGTAGCGCGATACGACCGACACCTTCTACCTCCAGGTTGGGCATGGCGATTTCAGATTTGCCCGTCGCGTAGAAATCCCCGTGGCAACGGATGGTCGGAATGATCTTCGCAAGTTCGCGAGTAATAGACTTCAAAAGGTCTCCTCCTCTGTGGAATGTTTTCAGGAACTGCTCGCCTTTTGCCAGGGCGCCGCGTCAAGCAGCACCTCTTGGTACATATCGATCGGAAAACTGAGCGTTCCCCGGAAATTCACATGCGCGAAATGCGCCGGCCCCATTCGGCGCAGCCAGTCATCGTCGATGAGCTGCCCCTTGCGTCGCCAGTCGTCGACCGTCGCCTGCATGCGCTGCGTGTTCCACGCGATGACAAGATTCGTGAGCAACGTCAACGAGCCGGAGATTGCGATCATTTCGTCGCGGCGACGTCCGCGCTCCGGCGCCACCTTGCCAATGTAGATTGCGCGCTGGAGCTGATGAACTGACTCGCCGCGGTTAAGCAGCGTATGCAATTCGCGACGAAACTCCGCATTGCTGAAATAGTCACACAGGAAGAGCGTACGCAACAGCTTGCCAAGATGATCGGCGGCCCGATGAACCCGGTCTCCCTGCGCGGCGCTGCCGAAACGTTGGAGCGCGACAATCGCGCTGACCCGTCCCGACCTGATCGAGGCAACCAGCCGCAGCAGCTCGTCCCAGCCGTCGCGAATGGCCTTGAGCGATATCTCGCAGGAAATCACCGAAGCCAACCCTTCTGGCGAGGCTGTTCCCCTTGGCAAATACAGCTTGCGCTCGGACAGGTTGCGAAGTCCAGGGCAAAGGTCGAAGCCGAGCAGTTTCGAGACAGCCATCCCCACGTTGGTATATCCATGCGTGTCGACCGAAAGCCGGAGCAGTCCGCCATCGTCGCGATTTTCATTGTGGCGGATTACACCTTCGATCGCCACACCTGCCTGTCGCTCGTTCAGCACGATCGGATGGTTATAGACGATGCCGTGCTGGTCCAGCACGTGCGTGTACATACCGACCGCGTGGGTGCGGCGTCGCGGATCGACCCGCGCGTAAAAGAGGTGCCGGGACGTATCCAGACTCATTGAATCGCTGGACGCGTGCTGTCCGGTACCCCAGAGTTCAGTGATCGGGTGTGTGCGCTGAAACTCCACCACACGGTCGTTTGCGCGAGGAAGCCGCCCCGGCATTTCGAGTGCGCGCATCGCAGTCGAGATGTGCGCCGGCTCCAGTTGCGGGATCATGGCCGCGACGCTTTTCGCATCGAGCTCGGTGCCGTGTGCAATCAGTGCCGCGTACAGCGAGACGAGTTCATATGCATCGCGCGCCTTGCGCGCCAGCAGCACCTCGCTGAAACCCGTTCGGGCATCCATTTCCATGACCATGTCGGCAAACTGGGCGTTGCCGATTTCCTTGAACATCAGATCGCGCGTGCGTTTCGGTACACCGTCTGTTGGCAACGCTTCGAGCGCTGACAGGTGCAGCGCGCCGTCTGGCCCGATCGTTACTCGCCCGGACTCGCGGGCTTCGTCCACCGCGGCGAGACTCGCCTGGAGGTGACTCGTCAGCCGCTCAAGGAACGGATCTGCTGTCGGTGGCAAACCCAGCGACGACAGATGACGGTCCCGTTCGCTTTCCCATTGCGCTGGCGGAATCAGCAGCAGGTCGCGCTCGCGAAAAGACAGACTGTGATTGACCCACACCGAGCCACAGCGCAGACCCTTGCGCAAGCCCGTGAGCGCAGAGGCTTCCAGGGCTCGCAGTGCACGCTTGCGATCATCACCCTCGACGATGTCGCGCCAACTGGCGCTGACCGGCACATCGCAGTCACGCGGCAGCTCGGTCGCACCGCTGTCGTGCAACTGCCCAATGAACTCGAGCTGCCGCAAGCTCGGTTCGGCCTCCCGCCCCGCGAATGCCAGTTCGCGCAGGGGCAACAGCAGATTGCGGATACGATGGTGATCGTCGGCCAGCGTTTCGCGAACGCTCGCTGCATGACTGGCCGGCGCTTTTTCCGACAGATCCTCAAGCAGCTTGCCGATATCGGCGAGCCTTTCCTCCGCCGCGCGATCTGTATCGTGAACGAGCGCCTTGATCGCGATCAACTGCTGCCGGTACTCCACAGCCGAGCGGGCCTGTTTCGTCTTCGTCCTGTCGTAAGCGTGCCGAACCAGATCGCAGATGCGACGGCCCGTTTGATACAACAGCGAATCCGTCAGCTCCAGCAGCGTGACGCGCAGGAAGAACACCAGCTCGATCGTGCGTGTTGAAGCCTTCAGCTCACGCGTCTTTGCAGGACGGCGAGCCTGGATGCGCGGCGCGTAGGCGCGCTGTTTTTCGAGCGGGATTGCATCAAGTGTCCACGTATGTGTGCCGAGATCCTTGAGAAAATGGATTTTCCCGAACGTTTCGGTAATCGTCGTGGGGCTGTGTCGGGCCGGCGGCGTCTTCAGCCATTCGAGCACCGTCATGCCTGAAGTGCCGTGCTGGGTGCGCAGAGCGGCATCCGCTCGCACCAGTTGTGCTTCCGTGACCGTCGCGCCGATCATGACGAGCAGGTCGCGTTCGATTCCTGCCCATATCGTGCGACCCAGATCCCGCAGCGTCCGCTCGGCCGGTATCAGAATCTTGCGCTCGTACAGCCAGCAGCGCGCGTGCTGGATCAACTCGTCGAGGGTCAGCGACTCCCCGGCGTCCTGCTGCATCCACACTTGGAGCCCCTGCAATCCATCCGGTCCGATCGACGTCAGGCCGAGATATTCGCAAGCCCAGACCTGATGGTCGTACAACGTCTTGTAGCGTTGGTAGAGCGTTCGCAGCGAGGCAATTGTCGGGGTCGGCAAACCGAGTCTTTCGCCGACGTCGCGCAGCAACTGGCGAGGGATCGTGCCCACATGGTCGAGGGTGTGGCCGCTCGCACGCAGGAAGATCAGCTGGATGGCGGCACCGGCACGGCGGTCGCGTCGAAAGCGCTCGTTTACCGCGGCTACGTCAATGTCGGTCAGCGCGAAGTAGCGCTCGACATCGAATTCCGACAACCGGGTGGGCAGGCGATCCTGTCCCACATAGCGAAATTCCAGGCCCGGCATCTCCTGCCTCCCGTGAAGGTGGCGCGATCCGAAATCGCGGGCAGGTATCTTACCGCGGACCGCAGGCAGGTCCAAGAATCGTCATCTTTGCCGCCCGGAGATCCTTATAAACAAAGGCGTTCAGGAGAAACCGCCAGATTTTGCACGAAAAGGACGATTACCCCAGATAGATCTGCCGCGACCACGACAGCACCATGACGAAGGCCATGAGCGGCCGGCGCGCGCGCCCGATCTGCAGGTGATCGAAATGGGCCCAGTCAACCTGGCCCTGCTCTCCAGGCAACGTGCGCAGCCGCAGATAAGCCTCTGGTGTAGGACGCGGACGGTGTACCGCGATCAGGTGCCGGAAATGATGAGGGTTGCCACGGTAGCCGCGCTCAGTGACCATCGCATACAGGCGGCTGGCCGTGAGTGATGGAAACTTCTTGAGCGTCTCATGGATGAACGGCAGGTAGGCATCGATCTGCGAGGGCCGCAGCATCGGGCCAATCCGGGGCAGTCCGGCCTGAGCCAGCACGCGCTGGACGGTGCCGCGGTTTACGTGTAACTGGCGCGCGATGGTGCCACAGCGCCACTTCTCGACATGGTAGTAGCGCAGGATCTGCGCTTCGAGTTCAACTCCGATGGTCATGGGTCCCTTCCTGTGCAGTGAGTAGCAGTACGAACGTCACGGAAGACCCGACGGCGCAGTGGCCCGAGGCGTAAGAAGCCCGGACGGACGCAGTGGCAGAAGTGGCAATGCTCAGGCACAGGTGTGGCGCTGGTGGGTACCGCTGCTCTGGCCGCCGACGTCGTCGAAGTCGGTGCCAGTAGAGCATCGGCGGCAGGCACGGCGGAACCGTGATGCGTCACTTTATTCTGGCGGCTGCGATAGCGGCGCATCCGTTCAGCGTGTGCAAACCGGCCGTGGCGACTGCGCTGATAGCGCTGAGCAGCCTCGCGTAAGCTGGCCTGGCGTGAGGCTCGAGAGCAGTCGCCTTTGCAGTAAATCTGTCCGCGGTCACAACGGCGGCAAACAATGACCTGGGCCCGGCAGCGGGCGCAAACGAAGAGGCGGCCTGAGGCCGGCATCGGCAATCCCCGTCAATGCCGATGCGATATCGACAGGGCTGACGGGGCGTGCAATACTTTGCTGGCACCGTGCCCCGTCGTGCGCGTGCTGGGCTCGACACCGGATTGGACCTGGCAGTTTGAGCCGGTGTCGAGCCTGTTTCTTCGGCGGTAAGCCTTCTTCTACCGCATCCCGACTTCAGCGTCACCTCTTCCTGAAGCAAGCCGAATCGGCTGCGTCTGCATTCGCCCTACGGGCTCCTTCCGACGCAGCCGGTGCTGCCTCCTGCACCTCACACAAACCATTACCAAACCGCTCAACAGACCTGGACCATTCGGTATCTCTGATCGACGCCGCCGTCTAGTGTCGGTTTCTCAAAGCCGTTCACAC
>NZ_JARESO010000107.1:0-13694 GCF_046030175.1 Paraburkholderia sp. RL17-373-BIF-A | reverse complement strand
CGATATATCGAAGTCCCCCGCCTGCTTCGCCATGCTGTCTTCGGCATTGGTCGTGGCGCGCCGGAAGACGTCTTTGCTAAACCGGGGAATGTCCTTTCCGTCCGCGCGCTGCCGGAACGCTTCATGCGTGCCGCCCGTGAACCGCGCACCGGACTGGTTTCTACCCAGGAAAGCTTCTTGCAAATGTTTGCGCAGTCACAACAGACATAGTGATTCCATGGATTTCTCGATTGCCCTCAGCAACGTGGCGTGCCATTCCTACCTGAATCCCTTCCATTCACAAGTGAATAACCTCGATCGCACATGTCGTTGGCTTCATATGCAAACGCGTCAAACCTTGTGTGACAGCCACGCTCGCTCATTCGTATGCCGTCGACTCATGAAACGCTCTAACCGGGCGAATGCCACTCCCTCCCGCCCTTCTGCGATAGCCTCTTTTATACCCCGGACTTCTTGCCTACTCATGCCTAACGCAAGCAGAAACCTCACCGCGGTGCGCCGCCGCATGTGAAGACCCTCCGTGGATACTGAAGACGTACTCCCTACGTTTCTCCTTTCAAGGTAATTCGAAACCCGCTCAGCGGCCAACACTTCCTTACCTCTTTCCTGACTTTCTCTTTTCCCCCCAGAAAGATGTTCTATAAGAATCGCGGCTGCGACCTTTCGAGACTTCCGAACGGCCCCAATCCCGTTGAAGTCGCGTTCGACATCAATTAGCGACGACTCTTTGAATTGGCCTAAAACTCTCCATTCGGCAGCGCTTTGTATAGCCTCAGACCTTTTCTTAAGCACTCCCGCCACTATTTTATAAACGCCCACACCGAGCCATACCACACCCACTGCTGCCGGAACTACCGGAATAACTAGACCGATAAAGCCTAGTATGCCGATCACAATACCAACAAGGCCATAGACAATATGCGCAACCGAGAACACCTTTCTCCGCCCGCACTCTTCGATCTCCGTCGTCTTTGTCGATCGCGCAATCTCTGCCAAATTTGAATATGTATCTTTGATGTCACTCAGCTCTAATTTCGACGCGTTCTGCGCACCGTCCAATTCAATTTTCGAAATGTCGTCGATATACTTCCTCAATCTGTTCGACTCATCATTCCCGACACTCGCCATGACGCTCAGGTCAATTCTCTTATCCTCCGTTTCAAAACATGACAAGATCCTTCCTGTGATTGCACGAGAAGATTTTTCCTCACGATGGCTTTTAACGAATTCTACTAATCCAAAGGCAACATTCAAAACACCAGTTGCACACGAAAAAACGGCAGACAGCAGGTCGGAGAAGGACTCTGATAGACCCTTCAATATCTCGGTACCATGTGAGGCGAGCCACGTTTTTGTGACAACCAATCCGGAATGAATTGACTCGCCAAGCTGAACTAAACCGTCTCGAATAAAAACCAAACCCACCAAGAGTCGCGTCGATTGGAGCTCCTTCCGTTCTTGCTGGACAATTTGCAGTTCGATAGGTACTTCGAATGGCTCTGCATCGTCCCCCTCTACCATCGATCGGCTGTGCTTCTCCCTCAGCTTGTCCGCGATCCTTGCGCCCTTCATCTCCATCCTTACGAAGTCGGTTAGTGTGCACCCAATCTCTGCCAGCGCAAACACTCCAGACCCGACGTCCAAGATGCTCGATACATCACTCGCCTCGCCGATAGTGTCGTTCGGAGTCACAGTATCGCTCGCATCTATCACAGCATTGGCGCCATCAACTTCCGTCCAACCAGCATAGCCCGAGGCCAATGCTATATCACGGCCCACCTTGAGAGGGGCCGGACCGGTGTTGACTATTTCCGCGCTCTTAAAAATACGCACACTTCGCCTTCAATGAATGCTCGAGTTCGATACCGAAATTCCTCATACCGCACTAAATCTCGCGTCTTCGCTTAACCGTTTTCCAGTCCATCAACCGGTCGTTATCGGCGGCGACGTCACTATCTTGCAAAGTCTGCGACGGTGGGCAAGCGCTCAAATGCTCCCGCCATCGCGCGCCTCGAAATCGTAATTCACGCAGTTGTCCGACCTGAGCAAACGCGCTTGCGTCGTACATCTCGATGACGCCCGGGAGCGCAGTTAGGTAGCAGAAACCGGCGCCTGATGTTCGCGCCGATGCGCGTATTGACGAACGTACTCTGTGAACATTCGTCACCCAAAGCTTAGCCTTTGCGAACGTGGTGCTCACACAAGCTCGGGCGTGCGCGCCTCCGCAGTCATCACCTCTCGACACAGCCAAGTTGCACAAGTCCGTCGGCACTATGATGACCATGATCGCGGAGGCACGCATTCGCAAACTTGCCTGAACTGCGAATTAATCACATTGCAACGCGAGGCATAGCGCCCAGCCGCAAGCCGTATGCTACTGGCGCAGCTCGACATGAGTCGGACGCCACCCGCACGTCCATCGCTGCCGACAAAGGAGCCGACTGGTCATGGCGCCTAGTCGATCTACCTTGCACACTTAGATTTGCATGTCACTGCAGATACACAACTGCGCTACGGAAAAACGCCTTTCCGTTTGAGCGCTACGCCTCAGCTGGGTATCTGGGAAACTCCGACCCGCCGTGCAGCTATCCGCCAGCGCTAGAGGACATCGCTCGGTCTTGATCCGACATCCTCGCCTTAGGCTCAGCGTATCCCGTTCAGAAACGAATCTATGCGGGCAAACGCAAGAGCTTCCTTTCCCTCCGAAATAGCTACCTTTATAGCCTTGACCTGTTCCCTGCTCATACCGAGGCCAAGTAGAAATCGGGTCGCGGTGCGCCGCCGCAAGTGGAGACCTTCCACCGACACTGCAGGGGACACATTGTTCATGGACTTGGTTTCATTGTAGGCATTGGCCCGTTCCACCGCCATGGCGTCCTTGCTCGCCCCCGAAACCTCCCTTTTCCCACCCGAAAGATGCTCAACAAGAATCGCCGCCGCGACCTTCCGACATCCATGTGCATCCGCATCTTCGATAAAGTCACGTTCAACATCAATCAGTGATGACTGAACATACCGGTTAAGAGTCTTGGACTCTGCATTGACTCTTGCAACCTCGGCCCTCTTCGCCTGCAATCCCGCTGCCATCTTGTAGACCGCGAAGCCGAGCCAAAATGCGCCTATCACGGCACCGACAAACGGAATAGTTACACCCACCAAAATAAGCACGCCGACTGTCACAGACGCAGCACCGAAGACAACTCGTGCAATCGAAAACGCCGCCGTTCTGTCGGCGGCCTTAGCGATGGTGTTGTGTTTTGACTGTGCCAGTTCCCCCAAGACAGTGTAAACTTCGGTAACGTGGTTCAATTCCAACTTCAACGCGCTCTCATCTGACAACGATTGAATGTTGGTGACTTTCGTCGAATACTTTTGCGCCCTTTCGACCACATCACTTCCCGACTTCCCCATGGCACACAGGTCGATTTTCCCACTATCCTCGCCGAAGCACGTTGACACTCTTTCTACTACCTCGCGAGAAGCCTTCCCGTCGCGGCGGGACCTGATGTAGTCCACAACCCCCGCAACCACGTGCAAGGCCCCCATTCCGATGGAAAACGCGGCTGTAAGAATGGTTCCTAGGGCCTTCGTTAAGCCACTTAATATCTCAATTCCGTGCGTCACGAGCAAATTCTTGACCGCGATCAAGATATTCAGAATCACCTTCCCAAGTTGGACGACTCCGTCACGCGCGCACGTCACAAGTCTGGACAGTCTCCCATCCTGAAATTTGCTCAACTCCTGCTTCGCAATATCATGTTCGACGCTATACAGGGGCTCGTTATCGCCCACGCCAACGATAGACACGTCATTGTCCAAGGCCTTTAAATTTGCAGCAATCCTTGCGCCCTTTGCCTCCATCATCACGAAGTCCGTTAGTGTGAATGCAATTTCCGCCAACGCGAACGCGTTGCCTCCCCCGCTCAAGCCGGTCGACACCTCTACCGATTCGCCGAGGTGATCATCCGGATTCGTCAATTTTTCCACGGCTATCGTAGCGTTAGTACCTGCAACTTCGGTCCAGCCTGCGTAGCCTGTAATCAATGCTACCTCACGCCCTACATGAAGGGGAGCCGCACCGACTTGCTGTCCATCCCTGAATACGCGCATCTTCTATCGCCCGAATCGTACGTTCTATAAGTGGGACTGCGAAAGCTACCTAGTACAAACTCATTCGCACTACGTTTTGACGGCTCTTTTTCGTAGATAAGTAGTAGCACCCACAGCAGTCACTGCTAGAATGACAGAACTGCGGCCCTTCTTCCCTGAATCGCGTCGGTTCAGTATTCGTCAGGAAGTCTCACCTCTCGGTGACTGCCTTATCATCTGCTACTCATCATGCGCCATCCTCAGCTTCACATTCGCTCTCATGGCAAAGCCTATCAGCTGCGACCATGCTCAGCGCGTCAACTGCCGCTCTGGCACACTCCGCGTCCGTAGCCCTGTTCGGCGCTCGGCGGAGGACCTGACGCGTTCAAAATAGAGATTTGTCGCATGATTTCATCTCTCAGTTCTGCGTACTCAGGGCAGGACATACACCCCCTTATTGCAGAGGAAAGTGCTTTGCGAGCATTGTCTGGCTGCCCTGCGAACTGATAACTTTGGGCTGCAAGATACGCCGGACGCGGATCATCTAACCTCAACAGTCCGGCTTGCCCGAAACAGAATACCGCTTCTAAGTGTTCCGCTAACCTCTGGCAGCAAAGACCCAGCGCAAACCAATAGTCGAAGTTCCAATGGCTGAGTCGAGACAGCAATAAGTAAAACCGCTTGGCCGCCGCGTAATCGCCGAGATCGAATAACTGCGTAGCGTACGCGTAGATATGATCAAGGTCGGCAGGATCTAGGTTTACCAAGGCTTGGAGCGTGCCCCCGCGGCTAAAAAAGTCGCGCACGGTTTCTAGGTCGTCATGCATAGCAAAATATCCTCGAAGCTGAAATGGGCCTACAGGTTGCAACGCATCTGTCCATCAGTGTTCTCTTGCGTAGCACCAAGCCATTGTCTTGACCAGTTGAGGCTCATCGGCCGCGGCTCCTATCCCTCATGACCACGCCGCACCAATCCTGAGTCCCTCCGCGATGGATTGGATGCCACCAGCCGTAACAAAAGCGTACGAGAGACGTTTGCATCGTATTTGGCGCCGATGAGATAAACGTTGGAAAAGTTGCCGCGTCTTTCCCCTTTGGAAGATAAGTACACTAGACCGATTGGTAATACGAAATTGCGCGTGTCACGACGTAGTATCCGGCATCGAAAACATGAAGTGCCACCACCCCTCGCGCCGCATCTGTGTGAGGCCGATGAAACGGCCACCTGAGTACGCCGCGTCGTCACAAGCAAGGCGACGGACACGTCGTACTGGGGCAAGCCGTGCGTAAAGCCGAACAAAACGATGCGGCCGACGCCGAGGAGACCTGCTAAGCGTGTCGCACGTCCCAATATGCGTTCGTGCCGATCAAGAGCATCGGTGCTGCCTTTGCATCGAGCATGTCAGACCTCTGTCCGCGCACGCACTGCTTAGTGCTAACCAGATTCGGGGACTACTCGGCGAGTTCCGGCATTGGTCGTTCCGCAAGCGATCACGAATTTTGTGGGTGGCGTGCCTGCGCTGCTCGCGATCATCGTCTGCGAGTGATACGAGCGACCGATTCTGTCCACAAACAGCTGAACTGCCCCCCGGATGTTGGACGCGGTGACGTTAGTGCTGCTTGTATTCATCCTTTATTGGATTGACTTAGTCTTTGCAATCTTGGCTTGATCCGATCGTGGTTGTAGTAATTGGTGTAGTCCCTGATGCCGGTTTGCGATATTGTGAAACCTGTTCACGTGGAAGAACTGAGACTTGAGCGTTCCGAAGAAACATCGTGGCGTTGTCGAGGCAATTTCCTTTGCGCGCCATGCTCTGCCTCACTTTCTTTTGCTTCAGCAGGAGGTTATAGACAGGCATCCGTTCGACCTTGCCTTTGGTCTTCGCGCGATAAGGTCGACAAAGCTGGGGCTGAAACCCGCAGTGCCGGGCGAAGTCGAGAAACCCCGGCTGGAAGCGGTGCTGCTTCGGACCGTATGCATCCCGCTCGATGACAACGGTCTTCATATTGTCGTACAGCGCACGGTGCGGCACACCGCCGAACCAGTTGAAACAGTTGACGTGACACCTCAGCAAAGTATCGAGCCGCATGTCGGAAACGAATTCGACGTAGGTCGCACGGCTATAGCCGTGCGTGGCTACGAATGCGAACAGGTTCGCGTCATTCAGCACCAGCGAATCAAATACGCATGCCCTTGCTGCGACCTTGGCATCAAGGTGACGCCGGCACCTGCGCGCATCATCCCGAAGGGCTACTCACTGAATCGGCGCTTGCAGGGGTGGTTGTGAGTAGGTTCGCTGACGCGCTGCCGCTGTACCGGATCGCCGCGTTGCTGTACCGTTTCGGTGGCGATCTCTCGCGCGGCACGCGGGCAGCAAGTGTAGTGCGCGTCGGCATGACAGTGCAGCCACTGATTAACCTGATGCGCGACCACCTGCTCAAGGCCGACATCTCTACGGCGATGAAACGACGGCGCAGGTACTAAAAGAGCCAGGCCGTGCTGCACAACGCAACAGCTACATGTGGCCGCAGATGAACGGTACCGGACCACCAGTGCGAATGTTCAGCTACAGTCCCACGGGCAGCGCGGCGCAGGCCGCCGTGCTCTATGCTGGCATCAAACCCGGCGCGGTGTTGATGAGCGACGGCTACGAGCCGTACAGCGAAATCGCCCGAACAAATCAACTGGTGCACCTCGGATGCTGGGCGCACGCGCGACGTTACCTGATCGAGGCCGAAGAGGATCTCCCAAAGGAGCAGCGCGGCGGTAATCATCCGGTGAGCGAATTCATTCGGCTGATCGGCAACTGTTTGCCGTTGAGGCACGCTCCGAAGACATGACGCCGGAGCAGCGGCAGAAACTCAGACAGGCCAGGAGTCAGCCAGTTCTTGATCAAATCGAGGCGCTTCTATTGCGTCACCTAAACACCGTGTTGCCACAAAGCGGGTTCGGCAAAGCGCTTCAATATCTGCGAGGCCAGTGGCCCAAGCTCGTTCGCTACGTCGGCAATGGAGCGTGGCCTATCTCGAACAACCCGTGTGAGAACGCGATCAGACCGTTCACGGTTGGACGCCGGAACTGGCTCTTCAGTGACACCGTCGCCGGCGCAAACGCCGCCGCCAACCTCTGTTCGCTCGTGCAGACCTGCAAAGCCAACAGCATCGAGCCGTACCATTACCTCATCGCGCTGTTCAAAGGTCCGCCGCACGCGCACACCGCCGACGACTACGAGGCTTTGCTGCCCTGGCGATTGAATCCAAACGTGGCCTGACGCATGTTGCATGGCACCGCACAAGGGACACCGTCTAATGCGCGCTTACAATA
The DNA here is from genome assembly GCF_046030175.1 of Paraburkholderia sp. RL17-373-BIF-A. Classification (NCBI taxonomy): domain Bacteria; kingdom Pseudomonadati; phylum Pseudomonadota; class Betaproteobacteria; order Burkholderiales; family Burkholderiaceae; genus Paraburkholderia; species Paraburkholderia sp. RL17-373-BIF-A. The sequence continues at coordinate 6,280 of NZ_JARESO010000107.1, read as the reverse complement.
TTGTGCACGGTGCCCAGGCTGATGGACACGCCCAGCACATCGTGCATGAACTTCACGACACCGCGCATCGAGCCGTGAGCGATCATCGTCAGCCCGAGCGTGGCCTGCTCCAGCCAGCGTCGGGTGACCGGCAACGAGAACAGCACCTTGTGAACGTCTTCGGCCTGCGCCGGCGAGAAGAGCTCATCGAGCGCGGCGCTGGCCTTGTGCATCTGCCGGTAGAAGAGCGGGCGGCTCACGCCGTGCCGGGCGGCCAGGGTGCTGACCGGTTCAGTGTCTGCCAAGGCCCGCACGGCCATCATCTTGCGTTCGTTGCCCGCGAGCTTCGCGGTTGCAGTGCAGGCGGATAGCTTCATGGAGGTGTCGCGAAAAAAATGGGGCACCATTATCTCGCGCCGCGCCATTCGACGCCGTGCGTAACGCGGCTCTGAACCACGCCGGCGCTCGCACTCGTCTGTGGTCATGCCGCAACGCTCACCGTGGTCGACCTAGTCGCGCTTGGCCCACTCGTGCAGTGTCTGCGGTGTTGCGGTGTGCAGCCGATCATCGGCGCAATCGATTCGCCGCCGCCCACGTCGACGGATATTCGCTACGCTGGTCGCGCACCGGGCGCTCTCGGACTGCGGGGACAACTTGGTCACTTTCTTGTTCATGGCTCGATTCTCTGAAGAATGCGAGCCTCCACAAAGTCGAGTGCAATTCACCGTTACGACGACAGAGCCTTCAGGTCCACTTCGCTCACGTCTGCTTCGCTCATGTCTACGTCGCGCAGGTCCACGCCGAACAGGTCCACACTTTCCAGTTTCGCCCCGCTCAGTTTAGCCCCCGTCAGATCTGCCTTGCGAAGGTGCGCTCCACCCATTTTAGCGCCCCTTAGATCTACCTCGGTCAGTTTCGCCCCCGTCAGGTTGGCCTTGACCAGGTCCGCTTGGCGCAGGTCCGCCTTGCTCAGATCCGCCCCGCTCAGGTTCATCCCGCTCAGGTCCAAACCGCTCAGGTTCGCGCCGTGCAAATTCGCCCGGCCCAAGTCCCACTCCAAGTTCTTCGCGCTGAGGCTCTCTTTGCCAAGCTTCGCTTTGCGCAGATCAGCCAAGCTGAGATTCGCACCGCGCAGGTCTGCCCCGCGCGGGCTTTCGCCCCTCAGATCCGCGTCGCGCAAGTCTGCCAAGTGCAGGTTAGTTCCGCTCAGGTCCGCTTCGCTCAGGTCCGCCCCGGTCAGATCCGCCTTACTCAGATTCGCCTTGTCCAGCTTCACCTCACTCAGGTTCATCCCCCTCAGGTCAACCCCCGTCAGGATTGCCTCGCTCATAATCGCCTTGTTCAGGATCGTCGCCTTGCTCAGGATCGCGCCACCCAAGTCCGCCCCGATCAACTTCGCCCCGCTCAAGTCAGTTTGGCTCAGGTTCGCCCCACCCAGGTTGGCCCCACTCATGTCCGCGCCACTCAGGTTCGCCTCGCTCAGATCTGCCCCGCTCAGGTCCATGCCGATCAGAACCAAGTCGCTCAGGTCCGCCCCGCTCAGCCGTGTCCCTTTCAGGCTCGCCTTGCAAAATTTTGCATCGCGCAGATCCGCCAAGCTCAGATCCGCGCCTTGCAGGTTCGCCCCACTCGGGTCATTGCCCGTCAGATCTGCTTCGCGCAAGTCTGCCAAGCGCAGGATCGCCCCCTCTAGGTTCGCATTGCTCAAGTTGGCTTTGCTTAGGTCTGCTCCAGTCAGGTTCGCGCCGCTCAGGTTCGCGCCGCTCAGGTCCATTCCGCTCAGGTCCATCCCCATCAGGTTTAAGTCGCAAAGTTCCGCCCCAGAAAGTTTAGCCCCGCTCAGATGCGCCCCGCGCACTTTGGCACCGATCAGTTGCGCCCCGCTCATGTCTGCCTCGCGCAGGTCTGCCCCATCCAAGAGCGCACCGCGTAGGTCCGCACCGCTTAGGTTCGCCCCACGTAGGTCCGCCCCGCGCAGGTCCACTTCGCGAAGATCCACTCCGCGAAGATCCACTCCGCGAAGATCCACTCCGCGAAGATCCACTCCGCGAAAATCCACCCCTTGAAGGTCTGTCCCGCTCAGCTTCGACGTGTCCCCATTGATCACATTTCTTCTCGCCGGTGGAATGCCTCGAGCCGCGTCCTGGTACAGATGGTGATCTGCCTCGTGCCAGGCAAGTCCTCGCTGAAGAGTTCGTGGTTCAGCGCCCGGGCAATCGTTCTGTTTCGATAGGGCTCCAGCATGGTGGAGTGCTGAAGGTCTCCGAGGACACAGACGCGAACGGCAGCGCCCTCACCTTTACAGTGGAAACCGGCGCGACCTCCGATGCTTATGAAGATCCACTACCGCCTGCCTTACGGCGTCCTCTTTCTGGTGACTGCTGATGGACTTGCAAACCCGCTCGATGAGCAGCCCAATGAAAGCAGTCAACAGGGAGATCGCCACAGTCACTGCCCCACGTGAGCGCGATATATCGAAGTCCCCCGCCCGCTTCCCTATGCTATCTTCAGCATTGGGCGTGACGCCCCGGAAGGCCTCTTTGCTGAACCTAGGAATGTCTTTCGCATCCGCGCCGTGCCGGAAGGTTCCATGCGTCCCGCCCGCGAACGACCCATTTATTGAATTTTTTCCGAGGAAAGCTCTTGCGAATGTTTGTGCCGTCACAGCAGCCATGATTACTCCATATTTCTTCACAAGTTTGTCAACGACGCTCGTTCGGCGATCCGAAATTCAGCGACTTGCAGGTCGTATTCACCAGTGCCCCACAAGCTCCAGCGCTCGCGCATAGTAATTCACACTGCGATGATGATCTGTTGCAAACGCGTCGCCGGTTTCGATTTTGCGGGAGCGAGCTTGCCGCCCGGGAGCCGGAATTCGGCAGTGTCGCTGAGCTATTACCCATAAATGAAGGCTAGAAGAAGCTAATGTACAGACGCAACACCCAGCAAGTGGTAGCAAGGGCTTTCGGGGCTTGGAGTCCACACAACCTGCCATACCCGACAAAACGGCGCACGATGGATCCGTTCTTCTGCGCCACCCACGCCTGGTCGTTCTTCTACGCGCGCGAACGCGTCAGTTCGATACCGGTAACCTTGCAGAAATCGAACACGGCCTCGTGCATGGACGCCGTATCGTTATCGCAATCCTGGCCACGAAGCGGAAACAGCAGCGCCCGACTAACCGGTTCGATGTGCTCGAGAACAAACGCGCCGCTTCGATGGGGCATCGCCAGGCATTCCGTCCATTCAGTTGGAACATCGGCCATCACAAAGCTGTGCACGAAGTCGCCGGCGGCCTTACTGCCGCCTCAATGTTCGCCGAAGTCGACCTCGAGATAGCCACGCAGCAGTCTTTCCCGTCAGAGAACGTTCTGATCGTTCACCGTACGGCGGATCGCTTTGCCCACTTCGCCAGCACGTGGGCGTTGCCCCGCAAAGTCCTGTTCTCGTACATCACGCGGCAGCCGGTCGATGGTGGCGGCGCTGATCGGGTTTGCGACCGGCTGGACCGAATGTCTTGCGATGCCATTCCGTAACCACGCATTCGTCATTGAACACGTCGAGCGTGTACGGGCTGCGCTGCCATTTCCACTGCGTGGTCTCGACAGCGATAACGACACCGGCCTTCATGAACGAATCCGTGTTTGACTTCTGCAAAGCGACCGGCATCGAGCTGACGCGTTCGCGCCCGTATAAGAAGAACGATCAGGCATGGGTCGAGCAGAAGAACGGTTCGATTGTGCGGCGGCTGGTGAGATACGGCAAACTGCGCGGGCTGGAGATACCCGAAAAGCGCCGTTTGATTTTCATGGGTGTGCCGACCTAGCGCCGGGGCGATGCCGATCAGATTTGACCGGTCACAGCTTCCATGACATGCAGAACGGACACTCTGCCCTTGTTTGCGCTCATTACACGCTAATTCTCGCGCGCTAGAATACAACCATGTGGCGCATGACGCATCGCGCTGTGATCTTCAGTGATCTCGTCGTCTCCTCATATCTTCCTCAGATATGAACTCCGCCCTCCAGCCCCGGAGGGCTTTTTTTTGGATGCGCGACCATTGACCATCGAACTGGAATCACGCGACAGTCACAGATTGTCAGGTCCGGATTCCCCATACTCGACGGGCTGCACGGATCCGAATAAGCGCGGCGGGTGCCGACGAGTCTGCGTAGCGGTAGCGGTGGACACCCTGATCGAGGATCGTTACGTATGCCAAGCCGTTTGCCGGCGTCAAGGTCCGCGGCCACATTTCGCGGCCTGCATTGGACCCGAAGCACGGTTTTACCGAGGGAGCATGGCTGTTTCTTCGTGCGATCGCTGACGGCCTCCAGTGGTCCTACGGCTGGTCGAAGCCGGCGCGCAGCGGCACACCTCCTGCTCGACTTCGGCTACACGACGGGACCGCGCGCCAGCGGACTGGTCGGTGCGATACGCGGCAACATCCGCTCAGATGGGCACGGCGTTTACTGGCTGCATCTGGTCGGCAAGGTCGGCAAGCCCAGCAAGGCGACGTTGCCGCTGCTCGCCCGTACGCCCCCCTCAACCAGCATCTTCTCCATCGGCAACTGCGGGTCACGCCGCAACGGTGGAGTTCAAAAACGCCACTGGTCGGGCGTCTTGGCGAGGGCTGCGACGCCGGCACTGCCGGTTCACGGCCGGATCGCGTGAGGCGCCGCTTCTTCAGCAGGCGGCCCATATGATCGAGACGGACCATGCTGTGGTAGCGGAGAACTGCACCGCGCGAGCCCTCACTGGATGAGGCATTCCCATGTGAGTGATGTGCCGGACTAACAAGCGTGCGCGACAGATGGATCAGGCCTTTGCGGCCCGCAAGTGGCCGCTAACCTAATGAATTACCGCAGATTCGAAAGACACTGCGGTTCCGGCTTATATTCGAAATATCAGCGCCAATTGAAAAGCATTGTTTCAGATTGCAAGTGACCATTTCACGGACGCGGCGACGAAGACAGGGCCGGTCGAAAGCTAGACGGCCAATAGCGCAGATCCCGATTTATCCGGAGAATGGCGCAGGCGTGGAAGCAAGTTTCTGACGTGCATGCCCATAGGCGCTCGCGAATGTCAAGCCCAAACCCTTGGGAAGAGTGGCACGCAATTGAGAGCAGCAAGCATTAGAGTACATGGAGAAATGATGAGCGGCTCGTTGAGTTTATCTGTTCGTAACTTCCACAGAGGTCTCAGTGCCTTTCGTGAACCGGGCGTGTCAGCCGACCCTCTCCGGCAAGCCAGTTTCGCTGGCAGCGAACTTACATTCGCCGGGGGCGAAGGACTTGCTGTTGTCACTATTGACGTTCGGGATATACGGATTGCTGAAAGTCGCGAACTTGCGAAAGAAAGAAGAAATTGTCAAGCGGGCGATGGAAGAACTTGGGAATAAGCTGACGTCCCAGTCAGGACATGGACAGGTCTCTGTGACTGTCGAAGACAGTGAACTATTAATTTCAAGCGACGTGTACGAGGGCTGCGATTGCGTAAAAGTCTCTTTTAGAGGCGAATCCACTTTCATAGAAGGCTTGACTATGGAATCACTCAGGACTTGCATGCTTGGCGACAACGGGAATGTCGCACCTGAGAAGACCCTCAAGATCGAATATGGCATGAACGAGAGGTTCCGTGCGTTCCTTGATCCGCCACAGGGGCATAAGGAATCTCGTTGGAATTGGCGTCGGCTCCGCGACAGTGTGGGACCCGACTCAGTAGATCCGAGGACGGAAGACGTCAAGTTGATGGAGGCATGGGAAGTTCGCGAAGAGATGGATGTGCTACATGAGGAGACAGAGAAGATCAAGGACGAGCAGCGAGAGCATTACACTTACAAAGAAACCTTGGATCAATATTGCGCGCGCATCGGCACTTCCTGCATCATGCGATTTGTTAACGGTCACAGGTTTACCGATGAATCTAGGGTGTTTGACTTTACGGTAGAAGAAAGACTCTCGCTCTTGAGAGGGGACACTAAGATAGCAACCATGCGAAATAATCTGGCGAATAGCGGTGCCAGCGACAAGCAGATAAAAGTCGTAATTAACCTCATGCAGTCGAGAGCAGGAAATATGTTGGCATACCTGCTTAAACATAGAGAGGTCGAAGAGATCCGAGGCGACACTACTATCGATGCTGTTCTAGTAACGGACAAGAGGCTCGATGGCACAGTCAAAAACAGTTCCGTCTACGTCTATCACGAAAGCCAGCATCTTGTTGACAACTCATACTCGGGAGCAGGAATCCGCGCTTATGTGACCGCATCTGGTGATGTCTTTGTAAGTGTTCTCTACCACGG
>NZ_JARESO010000106.1:0-14511 GCF_046030175.1 Paraburkholderia sp. RL17-373-BIF-A | reverse complement strand
AGCCTCAGCTTCAGCAGGCGGGATGTAGCCGAGGGGTTCCATCAATCGATGATGATTGAACCAGGCCACCCATTCCAGCGTTGCCAACTCGACGGACTCCCGTGTTTTCCACGGCGCACGACGATGAATCATTTCGGCCTTGTACAGGCCGTTGATCGTTTCAGCCAGCGCGTTATCGTAGCTGTCGCCCCGGCTGCCAACCGACGGCTCGATACCTGCTTCGGTCAGCCGTTCGCTGTAGCGAATGCTGACGCATTGAGACCGTCTGACGCCCTTCTAAAGGTCAAGTAGCAATTTGAACCTGCGCGATCTGGCGGTTTCGCTGCCGAATGAGGTAGTAGACCTCCCGGGCGATATAGCGCTTGAGACAACGAATCGCTTCAAGCTTGGAGTGTCCCTCGCTGACGCGTTTGGCGACATACGCCTTTGTACGAGCGTCAGTTCGTAGTCGACCGATGGCAATGATGTGCAGCGCACTATTGGCAGCGCGGTCGCCGCCGCGATTCAGCCGATGCCGCGTTACCTTTCCCGAAGACGCCGGAACGGGGCTGACGCCGCACAGGGCAGCGAAGCTGGCTTCTGACTGAAGCCGGCTGCTGTTGTCGCCAGCTGTCAGTAACAGCTGCGACGCAGACTCATAGCCGATTGAATTGCGCGAGATCAGATCAGGGGCCAGCTCGTCAACGAGAGCCGCTATCATGACATCGAGGTCGGCAATCTCGTCATGCAGTTCCAGATAGCGACGTCCCAGAGACTTCAGCGTGATCCGGTAAGCAGAAGCCAGCTTCCGGTAGTCGGAGAGATCCGGCCGCCACGCAGCCAATGTGCGAATGAGCTGCATACGGGTCATTGCGCGTAGTGATTCACGCAGTTCATCGGGTGCGCAGACAATCGTATTGTGGATCAGCTGTAAGGCAACTCGACGGGCCGCAATCGCCGTCTTGCGACACACTTTCAGCACGCGCAAGGATTCGATCATGCCGTCGCGGCTTTTGGGTGTGACCGTGCGGATACCAGCGAAAGCAGCGTGGGCGGCGTTCTGTGCATCCAGCGTATCGTCTTTTCCGCGCTTGCGCCGGTCGCTTTTATCCGGCGTGGTAACCTCCAGCACGGTCACATGAGCCTGCTGCAGGTAGCGAAGCAGCCCCGCGCCGTAGCTTCCAGTGCATTCGACGCCGACCCGTGCAAGCTCGCCAAATGACCGCATCCACAACAACATCTGTTTATAGCCGTGCCGGGTAGTCGGGAAGCATTCATTGCCCAACACGCGATCGTGCTCGTCGACGACAGCCACGACATGCAGATCCTTGTGCGTATCAACACCGCCCACGACACTGCGGCGGCCAGCGGTAGCCTCTTCTTCTTTCATACAGCCTTGCTCCGGTTGTCGATAATGGTTTGGGTGATTTCACCGGCATCGAGTACACGGACAAGACAGTAAAGTGACAGAGCGTCAGGCCCTTCTTGAGTCACACGTATCGACGAGGCAAAATCTCGCCGTTCGGCAGTTCCGGATGACCGACAGGTCAGGGGAAAGACAATCAGTCGATCGGAGTGCGGGTCAGGTCGCCCGGAACGCTTTACGGCACCAGAGCTTCCGCAAAAGGCTGTCGTTGTAAATCACAGACCGGCCGGAAACAGCTGGTACCTGTATTCTTACTATCGGAGTGCGCAAACCCTGTTGCTTCATCAGCCGCTCGACGGTACAACGGGCCACCGCAATACTCTCCCGGTTCAACTGCTTCCAGACCTTGTCCGCGCCGTAGACCTGCATGTGGCCTGCCAGACTCGCTTGATTTCCGGACTCAGAAACTCATCGCGTTTCGCTCGGGCACAGCGCCGCGACGGAAGCTGTGCGGCATGACGCCGATAGCCCGACGGGGCAATCCGCAAGACCTTGCAGATCGGCTCGACCCCGAAGGTGTCGCGATGCTGATCGATAAAGGCCTTCAGGACTTCATGCGGCGGTCGAACTCCGCCTGGGCGAAAAATGCGCTTGCCAGCTTCAGGATCTCATTGGCACGGCGCAGTTCCTTAACCTCTCGCTCCAGTGCCTTGAGGCGCTCACGCTCCGATGTGGTGACGCCCTCACGCTCACCGCTATCAACTTCTTCCCGCTTGACCCATCCCAGCAGCGTCTGGCTCGTACAGCCGATCTTGGGGGCGATGGATTCGATCGCTGCCCACTGTGAGGGATACTCGCCCCGGTGCTCTTGCACCATGCGCACAGCGCGTTCGCGGACTTCGGCAGAAAACTTGTTCGACTTGTTCATAGCTCCATTCTCTCAGGAGTTGGAGCCTCCACCAAATCCGGGGCGGTTCAACTCGCACGCAGGACTTCAGTCGCAGATCAGCCATTAGACGCTGGATCGTCTTGTGGTTGACGGCGCGGCCCTCTTGCCGAATCGTAGCGGTGATGCGGCGGTAGCCATACCGCCCTTTATGCCTGTCGAAGATCGTCTTGATCCGGGCTTTGAGGTCAGCATACTTGTCGGCCACCTGCAGCGCCTTCTGTTGATAGTAGAAAGTGCTCCGCGCCAAGCCCGCTAGCTTGAGCAGACCGGCAAGAGGGTATTGGTGCCTTAGCTCGATCACGATTTGTGCTTTTTGCGCTGCGCTTGCTGCGCGGTCGTTTGAACCAAGGCATTGAGCTTTTTTAGATAGGCATTCTCCATGCGGAGGTTGTCCAGTTCCTTTATCAATTCGTCGCGAGTGCGCCTGGCGTCGCCCTTTGATGATCTCGGAGATTCTGTGGTCTGATGCTTTGTCATCTTCTTGCGGCGTAAGGAAGCGTGCGGAGACAAGGCCTCCAGTCCGCCCTGATCGTAGTTGCGCTCCCACGTAGCGATAATATTGAAGTTGCGAATATCAAAACAGCGCGGCGGCCTGCCGATAGGAAAGGCCCTCGTCACGCATGCTCGCAACACCGACAGCTTGAATTTTAAGCTATAGGTGCGGGGTCAGTTCAGACGGCCATGAACCCTCTGAATCACACCAATGTCCCGGACCGCTGCCGATGCGATCCGTCGCGAACACGGAGGACCTGAATAACCATGACGCAGAAACCAACCCACAAATCGTCCGCCCGTCTCCTCCTGCCTATCGTCAGGCGCGAACCTGCGAAAACGAAGCTGTCGGTCAACCTGACGCAGGACGTGCATGCCGACCTGCTTGCCTACCAGCGGGCCTATCAGGATGTGAACGCTGCCGAGGTGTCGCTTGATTTCATCATCGAGCAGGTACTCGTGCAGCACCTGAAACGCGGCAAGGCATTCCAGACATGGAAGACCACGCAGCCGAAAAGCGCCCGTTGATTTTGGTGGGTATGGCGCGTGAGCGTCAGGGCCATGCTGATCAGGTTGAGCGTTCACAACTGCCACACGACATGCAGATCGGGCATTCTCCACCCTTGTCCGTGCTCATCACAGGCTAATCTTCGCGCGATAGAATGCTGCCAGCGACGTATGATGCATGGCCCCGTAATTTTCAGTTGATTGCCTCGTCTCCTCATATCTCCCTCAGATATGAACTCGGCCCTCCATCCCCGGAGGGTTTTTTTTGGGGATGACCGGCCCGGGATCGAGATTGCCGCGCACAAACGGAAGAAAGGCGGTCGCCGTCCGCTCGATCCGGCGCTGCCGCGCGAGGTGGTTCGATACGAATTGCCTGCAGACCAGCTAGTCATGCCCGCATGACGGCTCGGAGCTGGTGGGGATCGGCGTCGAAGTCAGTGAGCAGTTGGACATCATCCCGCAGCAGATTCGCGTGATTCGCCACGAGCGTGTCAAGTATGCGTGCAAGCGGTGCGATCACGGGCTGAAGGTCGCCCCGGTGCCGCTGCGCATTATCCCGAAGGGGTTGTTCACGGAAGCAGCACTGGCGTGGATCATCAGCGGCAGATGGCGCAGCTTGTTGCCCTTGCCATGCACACGCAGATGCAGCACCCCTCGTCGCGCATGGATGTCGCGAACCTTGAGCGTGCACAGTTCTTCGCGACGCAACCCGTGATACAGCAGCACCGATTGCAGCGCACGGTCGCGTTTGCCCTTGAGCGTCGTCGGTCAGGCGCGTCGAGCAGCACGCGCGCCTGATGGTCGCCCAGCGCGGGGGTTTTGCCTTCGCTGCTCTCGACCTTCGGGCGCTTCGCGCCCTTGACCGGGTTGAAGTCCACGGCGTTTTTCTCGCAGAGGTACTCGAACAGCGACGACAACGCCGCGAGCTTGCGCCGGATCGTGGCGCCCGATAGCGCCCGCTCTTCGAGCGCCTTGCGCCAGGCCAGCACGTGCGCGCGGGTGACGAGGCGAAATTCTTCGGGGCGCGTGATGGGCGGTGAAACTCATGAAATCGCGCAGATCGGATGGCGACGAGCGTAGCGTCCAACGGTTCTTTCGTTTCCTGGACGTACCTCATGAAAATTTGCGAAATTTTCCGCAGATTCGCGAATGCGCGTTAGCGCGAGCAAGATCAGCATGCAGATGCGCGCGCTGTCCTACTCGCGCCCATTCGGACAATCAGATTGCCTTGGCGGTTCGATATTGAAGTTGAATGCAGGGAGAACAATGATGTCAATAATAACATCCAATACGATAAGACGAGCTTTCGTTGGTGAGTATTCTGCGACTTCGGACATAAAGTCAAACATGGTCAAGGATGGAGCAAGCTACGGTAATGTGGGCGGAGCGGGAGACTTGCTTCTCTCGATTATAACATTCGGGATTTATGCCCTTGCCAAATCGTCAAAAATAGATCAGAAAAGAGCGGCGGTCGAAGCGGCCATAAGACAGCTTAATCAGCAGATACCGACAAATGGTTCCATTATTTTCACCAGGGTCGAGGGTAAAGTGCTGAGCATTTCAGAGAACCCTAATAAGGATGGCGGGACTGATTTGTTGATTGCGTATGATGGTAAAAACGTCGGCCTGATTCAGAATACGAAGTTTGCGGCGTTCAAAGAACAGCTGGAGGCGGAAATTACTCTTATGCCGAAGTCGAATGAGCCCGATCCGCATGTATTGTAGTAACCCCTTGTTGCGTCGGTTGTGTCGCAATAAGAAACGGATGGCAAAGTAATGTAATCTTGTTAGGATGCCTTAGGCTCCACTTCTTGAGAAAATGGAGCTATGGAAAACACCAAAAAGAAGTCCCTAAGGTACTCGCCGGAAGTGCGTGAGCGGGCTGTGCGAATGGTACTGGAACATCAGGGCGACCACGAATCGCAATGGAAAGGGATCGCGTCGATCGCAGCGAAGTTTGGCTGCTCGGGTGAGACGCTGCGTAGCTGGGTACGCAAGGCAGAGCGGGATCGGGGTTTACGCCCGGGCGAAAGCACGCAGGAGCAGGATCGGCTCAAGGAGCTGGAGCGGGAAGTGCGTGAGCTTCGGGCGCAGCAGGACGGGCTGATCCATCACAGCGACCGCGGCGTGCAATACGTATCGATCCGTTATACGGATCGGCCGGTCGACGCTGGCATCGAGCCGTCAGTGGGCAGCGTCGGCGACTCCTACGATAACGCACTGGCTGAAACGATCAACGGCTTGTGCAAGGCAGAAGTGATCCATCGCCTTGGTCCGTGGCGCAACCTGCGGGCCGTTGAAATGGCGACGCTCGAATGGGTGGACTGGTTCAACAATCGCCGGCTGTTCGGCCCCATCGTAGATATTTCCCCTGCCGAGGCAGAAGCCGCTTGTTATGAGCAACTCGCTGGGTCCGCCATCGGGGCGTGACTCAAGCAAAACAGTCACCGTCTGCAAAACGAATGCTTTACGGAGTCAAACGACAAGAACTAAAAGGCAGTGCCATTTTTAGAATAACGAAATGGATTCGGACAGATTTGCAGGGCGCCTGCCATTCCGTTTCTGGTTGTGTCAAAATGCCCCGGCCGCTGCGGGCGTAGCTCAATGGCAGAGCAGAAGCCTTCCAAGCTTATGACGAGGGTTCGATTCCCTTCGCCCGCTCCAGCGGAAGTGTGGCAGAGCGGTCTAATGCACGGGTCTTGAAAACCGGCGAACCGGAAGGTTCCGTGAGTTCCGAATCTCACCACTTCCGCCACGGGCCTCTAGCTCATGCCTGGTTAGAGCAGTGGACTCATAATCCATTGGTGCCGTGTTCGACTCACGGGAGGCCCACCAGTTTCAGGGGCGAGCGCGGAGAGGATGCGCTCGCGTACCATTTGGCGCAACAATTTTGACCGCATGAATGCATGGACGAGATCGTTGATCTGATGAATAAGTACAGGCTGATTGCCGACAAGGAATCGCTGTATGCGCGCGTACTGATGTCCTTCATCGTCGAACGCGAACAGCGCATGCGTCAGGAGCTGGAGAGGCAGGTCGCGGCTACCACCCGCGACCGTGAACACTGCGCGCGGTTGCGACATTTGGCGCGAACTGCTCCACTCGAACGTCTCGTTGCGTTGTACGAAAACGACCGTACCGAGCACGGTGGCGGTGTCAAACAGCAGCACGAAGCATGACGTGCGGTTCTGGGCCCGGTGCCCATCACATCGATGATGACTTATGGCCACGCTTAGAGACCGTCTAACTGCGACTGAGCAGAGACTCAAGGAATTGAAGGAAAGCCGCAAAGCGGCTGACAAGGCACGGCGGCAAGCCTACAAGCAAAGCAAGGCTGACCGGGATCGCAAGGCGATGCTCGTGGGGGAGGCAGTGCTACGGCGCGTTAAGCGAGGTGAATGGGATGAGGCCGATTTCCTTCAGATGATGGACGAAGCGTTGAGCCGGCCTGCGGACCGGAGCCTGTTCGACTTGAGTAAGCGCGACAGCTTGCACTAACGGGGAATAGGTCCGGGACGCATGAAGACACACCGCAATGCCGAAAGACTGATTGGATACCTGCGTGAACTGCATCAGCCGGTGACGGTCGCACGCGTGGCCATCGCCGGCGTGATGAACAGGAGAGACGCGTCCAATGCGATGCAATATGGTGTCCGACAGGGTGCGATTGAGCGCATCAAGGTGCCTGGTGCCAGTGCGCGCGAGCGGGTTCTGTACAGGTTGACAGGGCAGCAACTGCCGGCGCTCAAACAGGAGGAGAGTGCGCCGTCATTCGATGCGTTACTCACCGCCTGGGGCATTGCTCGTGTGCCACCGCAGTTATCCGCAAAGGTGTCGACGCGCGTCGCGTTGACTGACTGAGGGGCGAGGCCAGTTCGCGAAGGCGCATCTCGCAACGAAATGAAGGGAACTGTCCAGGCAGATCTGCATCAAACCCCTGAATATTACGGTTTGTAATGTTAACCGGCACGACTGCCTTGACATCGCAGCCGGACACTCTTGGGTCATACGGGATCGCAAATGTCTTCTTTCTTCGCACCACACACGCTTCAACACGTGACGGCTTTATTTGCCCGCCGGCTGGCAGCCCTGGGCCTCATCATCGTGCTGGCGCTGGGAACATTGATGCCACTCGACGCGCAGGCCAAACGGGTGGGCGGGGGCCAGAGCGTTGGTCGCCAGTCCCAGATGGCTCCCTCGCAGTCAGCGACGCCCGCCGGCCCGGCCCAGCGTACGCAGCAGGCGCAACCGGCCCAGCAGACCGCTGCGGCTCCTGCCGCCGCACCGGGCAACCGCTGGATGGGACCACTCGCCGGACTTGCCGCTGGTTTGGGGATCGCCGCGTTGCTCTCGCATTTCGGGCTCGGTGAAGGATTCGCACAACTGCTGTCGAACGCATTGCTGATCGGGCTGCTGGTATTCGCTGGTGTTGCCCTGTTCCGGTACATTGCGCGCAAGCGTCGTCCTGAGTTCGGGTATCCGCAAGGCGCACAAAGCCAGGCTGGCAGCGATTTTTCGCGTCCGTCTCAATACACCGCACAATTAGCGCAGCCGTTTGCGGCGTCCTCTGTAGCGATGAGTGACAGCCCGGCGGCCAACATCCCTGCCGACTTTGACCACGAGAGCTTTCTGCGGATGGCAAAAGTATCGTTCGTCCGTTTGCAGGCAGCATGGGATAAAGGCGATCAGGGCGACCTGTTCGAATTCACGACGCCTGGGATGTTTGCCGAACTGAAGATGGACCTCGAAACACGTGGCGACCAGCCGAATCGGACCGATGTGGTCGAACTCCACGCTGAATTACTGGGCGTGGATGCCCGGAGCACCGAACAGATGTCGAGCGTGCGCTTCCACGGTCTGATCCGCGAAACGGAAAATGCACCCGCCGCGCCGTTTCAGGAGATCTGGAACTTCGTCAGGGCGGCGCCGGGCGAGCAAACCTGGCGTCTGGCGGGGATTCAGCAACGCGCAATGGCTCCCGGCCACTGATCTGATGCCCAACTGGTTGCTAGTTTCAGGTTGTTAGGAGTGGAAGGACTATGACGGCCGTTAGTGAGCGGGCGAAGCGAGAGGCATCGTTGCGAAAAACGACGAGTATCGGGTAGTCGAATTCCGCATTATGGTCAGGAATGCGAATGCAATAGCCGTGAGCATTCATGGCGCGCTGCGCCAGCGATGAACTGCGTGCCCTGCGATGAAACTCAGCAGTAGTGGCGCAGGTTGATCATGGTATAGGCAAGGGTCTTGAACGCGTAGTGCACCTGACTGATGCGTTCGAAACGCAGCAGCAAACGACGGAACTTATCCTCCCAGGCGAAGACCCGTTCAATGGTCCTGAAGCGCTCTTCGAAGATGGCCGGATCAAAGCGCCGCCTGCGACCGCGCTTCGGCGTCTTGCGCCCACGCGGGTTCTCGGGGATGTTCGGGACCATGCCGCGATTGAAGATGGCACGGCGGTTGGCCCGGCAGTCGTAGACGCCATCCAGACTGACGATTGTCCCTTGCAGTTGGGCGCCGATGGCACGTGCCATTTGAGTGAGTTTCGGTAACGCGTCGCGCAGCAGTGGCGATTCGTTGCGGTTGCCCGGAGCACTGACGAATGGGCGGAAAAGCTCTCTGCAAGCCAATGGCCGAATGTCGTGCAGCGCGAAGCCACGAAAACCAACATGCACGGCGGCGAACAATGGGAAGGAAAACGGATGGTGGGCAAGCTGGAACAACCCATCATTTCGCAAAGCACGCTGCTCAGCCTGCCGGCGCGGATTGCCATCGCCTACATGCCCGGCCGCAACGCGTCGAAGCTCTACACCTGCCACGCACACATCGATCGCAGCGTGGATCACACCGGCAGCGCCGGCCGCCGCTGCTGAATCAACGGAATCGGCGGAATAAACTGGGCGGATTCCTCCGTTTCTGTCAAGATTGCCGTCAATTTTTCATCGTCTCGCCACTGTCAATGACGCCCGCGCCCACATCACGCTCGCCGAGCTGGTGAAGCTGGTCCACGGGCAGCACGACTCAGCCGCGCGGGCAAAGACTGTGGCCAAGGTGCGGGAAGCTGCAGCCAAGCTGATCGCGGCCGAGATCGAGCGACGTGGATGAGACGGGCCCGCCGAAGCGGGCCGGAGCAGACCCAATCATTCTTTCTAGTCAATCTTATGTCAGGAAATTTGGTCACGCGGAATACTTTATCGAGAATTTTCGAAAATCACAAAAACAGTGATAGACCTATCACACCTTCAAATTTTGTCGCACAGGGGATGAACTCCGGTAGTGTGGGAGATATCAAGGATTTGATTTTATCGATGTTGACATTCGGAGTTTACAGCCTCGTCAAGACGGCTCTTCTGAATCAGAAAAAAGCGGCGATCGAGCAAGCCTTGATAGACATTTATTGTAGGTTAAATGAATTTCCTGGAAGCACGAATGTTGGTGTGGAAGTCGACGGAAATATTCTTCAGATTGATCAACGCGACAATGAAAACGGGGCGTGCTCGCTTTGTGTTTTTTTGAATGATTGCCCTATTACAACAATAGAAGGTGCGTCTCTTCGTCAATTCAAGCGTCATCTGGAAATTGATATCACCAATATTGAGTGTGGCCGGTTGATCGTCGGGCAAGAAGTTCAAGACAGACTTGCCGCTATCAGTTTCGGTCACCGTTGCTCAACGATTATCAGTGGCGTCATTCTTAAGTCGGCCACGCGAAGCCACGCAGAGCATGGCCTGACAGAACAGGCGCTGGTCTACGATAGTATTGTGGGCGCCCTGCGCGACATTGGTGATCACGTTTCTGACACTTCTGATGTGGGAAAGGCGGTATCTGACGTTTCTGCTTCCTTGAAGTTTTCATGTGGGAATTGTCGCGAGATGGCGTACGCGGCCGCTGGCCTTGCACAATTGAGAGCCAAGGATTTTCTTTATTCGCGTGGACTGAAGGATGTCGAGATGCATATTGAGATCTACATGGCAGAGACCAATGGGGATCACGCTTTTTGCGTAGCAAATTTTACTATGCATGGTGAGGTGCACCAGATTGCGATCGATCCGTGGTCGCAGGTATCTATGTCTTATGATGACTACGTTGAATATGTAACTGCTTGTCCATGCCCCCCTTACACAGAAGAGAATTCAACGTTTGGTGTTTCTCCAACATCGACTGATGTGGTAAATTCTGAAAAATTTATAACTTCTACTCGAGAAATTTTTGCTAGATACGGCTTGGTGTAAGACTGCATTGCCTCCGGATGAATCCAATCCGGGGCTTTGTCAAGTTGACTGCGCGAGCGGGTATAATGGCGGAATGAAGCCTCCTTAGCTAATTAAGGCATCCTAACGACGTTGGTTTGCTTCGCCACCCCTTCTTATCGCGACACAACCGAGCGCGCGAGGCGCCTGGTCGTTCTGCTCGTCGGGGTCGGTCCACGGTCCCCTTGACCGCGCCGGTTCGTGCAGCAGACCGGGCTTACCGCGACCGACCGACCCCGACGAGCTGCCACGATCACGCGGAACGATCGGCAAGCCCCGCAAGGGGCGCGCAGCGCGGGCACGGCGCGGAGTAGGGGGGTTAGGTTGTGGCCTTGATGCCGTCGAGCCGGTATAATCGGCTTCTAGTTGGACCCGTCTTACTCCTGCATTGTTCGACGGTAGAGGCCCGAAGCGTTGCCGCGCTTCGGGCCTTTGTTTTTCCGGCTACGGAAAGAGAATCGCGGCGAAGTCGCGCGCACCGTGCAGGACGTGAATAACGTCGATCCGCTCGGCAGGCTGGCCGACGACACGATAGAAAATCTGGTAGTTGCCGTGAACCCGGTGCCGCACGCCTCGATCTTCGTAGCGCGGCACAAGCGGGAAGGCGAGGGCCATGTCTGCGAGGCTGACGCACTTATCGCGCAGCTCGCGAACGAAGCTCACGGTGCGGCGTGGATTGTCGCGAGCAATGTAATCGCCGATGGCCTCCAGCTCGGCCTCAGCGGCGGGCAAGATGCGGACGATCATGCCTTGCCGTTCGCCATCGCCTGATACTTCGCTTCGAGCCGGTCGAACACTTCCTCGGCGGGCTTGCCCCGGCCTGCATCGGAATCGGCGATGCCGTGCTCAATCACGGCGTCCAAGGCGACAAGCTGCGTCTCGCGGTCCTGAATCAGTCGCACGCCTTCGCGTAGGACTTCACTTTTTGAGCCGTAGCGGCCCGTTTCAACCAGCTTCGTGATGTACCCCTCAAGCTGCTGCCCAAGGTCTGCGCTAATCATGGCTGAGCCCTCCCAGTTGACATAGCCGATACTATACCGCTTATCAACTATTATCAATAGTGCGCGAATGCTCGGGTTTGATTCGGCTGTCTATCTCATCAGCTAGGAAAGCTCAAGCGTGGTCAACCGCTTGCGGTTGTCCACGGGCCGGTGCCGGTGCGCGAAGCGCATTGTCCACAAGTCCACGGGCTCATTTAACGGAAAGAGATATAGGAAAGGAACTAAAGGCAAATACCTATCGGTTTAGGGGGGGCGATTCTACACGTTATGGCGCATCGTTTCTTTTTTCGGCCGCGAGTGTTTTGTTTCTCCTTGGAAACGTCGATTGCTCGGATGGAGGGACCGTTTCGCCGGGGAAACGCGGCGCGGTAATGTGAAATGGCAAAGGCCTCGCACCGTGTTCGCTTGACGTCTCCGCTCGGGCGTAACGGGAAGCCGCGACTGCGTTCGACGGTGAATTCGAACCAAAGCGCGGCTCCCGCGCCGGCTTTGTCAACTTGAAGGTCATGCCGGGTAGAAGGGGGCGGACAAATTCTTGGACTGATTTACGCCGCGATTCCAAGACTCTGCCGGTATTCGATGGGGCTCAGGGAATCGAGGGTTCTGAGGGAATCGAGGGTTCTGTCGCGATAAGGAGGTAGGGTAAGATCAGGACATGAAAAATTTGCCCGAAGCGCCGGTGAGGAAAGAACGCATTTGCCGGAAGACGTTGCCGCCGGGGGTCGCGAAAGTCCTGAAGCGGCTACATTTTCCGGTGGACGTGATTCTGCTGTGCGTTCGGTGGTACGTGGCGTAATCGGTGAGTCTGCGTGATCTCGAAGAGATGATCGCGGAACACGGTATCGAGGTCGATCATTCGACCGTGCACCGATGGGTCATCAAGCTGGTGCCGCTGTTTGAAAAAGCTTTCCGCAAGCACAAGCGTCCGGTGGGCAAAAGTTGGCGAATGGACGAGACCTCCATCAAGGTGCGCGGCCAGTGGAAATACCTGTACCGGGCTGTGGACAAGGCCGGAGACACGGTCGACTTTCTGTTTCGGGCACGTCGGGACAAAGTTGCCGCGCGACGATATTTTGAAAAGGCGATCGACCAGAACGGTGCGCCAGAGACGGTCACCGTGGATAAAAGCGGGTCCAGCGTGGCAGCGCTTCGGCCGTCAATGCCGAGCGGGAAACGCCCATCAGGATTCGCTAATGCAAGTACCTGAATAACATTGTCGAACAGGATCGCCGGGCTATCAAACGCATCATCAAACCGATGATGGGCTTCAAGGATTTTCGGTGCGCGCGTATCATTCTGTTTGGCATCGAGGTCATGCATATGATTCGCAAAGGGCAGATGCGGGTGGAAAAAGACACCCACCCGTCAGCCGCCGAACAGTTCTGCTCTTTGGTGATGTAAGTATACCTGATTATATCGATTGGGCTCGTCCGCCCACTGTTATCGCGACGGAACCGTGCGCTGGTGGAAAATCTGAACTCGCGGCGGCGCTACTATTTCACGCTGCGCCGCCATCTGGGCAACCCGTACCTCGACCTGCTGCGCTTCTTCCTGAACCATCGGCGCTTCGTACGCAGCCGGCGGGCCGAACGCCAGGGCAAGAGCCCGCGCGAACTGATGACCGCTCAGGAGCATCCGCACTGGCTCACGCTGCTGGGGCTCGGCCCGCTTCAGCCGCAGCGAACCTGACGCAGGGGCAGCGGCCTCCATTTATATCGCATCGCTAACGAATCTCGCCTTGCCAAGCGGGATAATTCCGCTCGTCCGTGTTACCCAAATGTCGCGCTTTTCGCAATTTGGCCTACGTTGCGCAGAATTGAAAACATGCAAGCTCATTCGCAATCTTCCGTCGCGGCAATGTGTATTATCATACGTTCACACTGGAACTTGCTGAGCGCTCGTGAGTACAACCCACAAGTAACTGGACTTCTACCTCGTCGAACGAACGTCGTTGGCGAACTCGCGAAGAATCTATTGGATCATTATGTCTGCTGTGACTGCACAAACGTTTGCAAGAGCTTTTCTCGGCAAAAGTTCATTGAACGGGTCGTTCGCGGGCGGCACACACGAAGCCTTCCGGCAGGGCCCGGACGGAAAGAACGTCCCCACGTTTAGCAGAGAGGTCTTCAGGCGCGTCACGGCCACCGCTGAAGAAAGCATGGCCAAGCAGGCGGGGGACTTCGATATTTCACGCTCACGTGGGACAGTGACTGCGACGATCACCCTGTTGACTGCTTTTATTGGACTGCTCATCGAGCGGGTTTGCAAGAGCATCAGCAGCCACCAGAAAGAAGACGCCGTAACACAAGCGGTAGTCGATCTTCATGAAAAAATCCTCGGTGAGAACTTCGCGGTTCAGCGCGCGGGTAACCGTTCTGTTTCGGTAGGGTTGAAACACGGCGGTGAGCTGGAGGTTTCCGAGGATACAGACGGGAACGGCACCGTCCTCACCATTACTGTGAGAACTGGCGCGACGTCTGAGTCTTTTGCCATCGAGGATGGCACCATCGATGACCTCAGGGCAGTTCTGGAGCAGGAAATTGTTCGGCACGAGGCAGATCATTATCGGTACAGGGAAGCCGCTGTACGCATCCCACCGGTGAGGCGGAACTTGCTCGGAGGGGGTAAGGTGGACCTGAGCGGGGTGGACCTGCGCGGGGTGGACCTGAGCAGGGCGAACTTGAGTGGGGCGAATCTGAGCGGGGCGACCTTGCATCAGACGACATTCTCGCTGGGAGCTCTTTTGCGCCACTCTGACAAGTTTTCCGATGAAATGCTTTCGGGAATCGTCTTCGCTGGATTGTCAGAGGACCTGAGTCGTCCAGTTGTGCGCGATCTTTTTTTTAACCATCGGAACAATCCTGACTCCGGCAGCATTCTGACCGCCATAGATACGCGTTTAAAGGGCGACAACAAACTCCGCTGTATGGAACTGGCTATTAGGGCGCTTGACGATGCCATTAGTGCAGG
>NZ_JARESO010000105.1:0-14856 GCF_046030175.1 Paraburkholderia sp. RL17-373-BIF-A | reverse complement strand
CCCGCAGCATCCCTGGCAACGTGGCTCGAACGAAAACACAAATGGGCTTCTCAGACAGTACTTCCCTAAAGGTATCGATCTCTCTGGCTATTCACAGGCCAGACTTAATGCTGTGGCGAGGCGACTCAACGAACGTCCCCGAAAAACACTTGACGTCGACACACCAGCTGAACGATTTCAGCAAGCCGCTGCATCGACCGGGTGAATCCGCAAGGCAGAGCCGACGTTCGAGCGGCAGCGCGAGAGCGTGGGCCGGTGGTCCGCTTCTGGCCGAGCGATTCGCGGAATGGAAAAAACGACCGCAACAGGACTAACGGACGGGGGGCGGGGGGGCACGGCACATGCTACCGGACAGCCAGAAACGCTACCGCGTGCGGACGGGGGCGATGGCCAAGGATTCATTCGTCGGACAGATCGAGCGAAACGCGAAAGTCATCAACGCCATGCACTATGCGAGGTTGCTTTGATCCGACATCATTCACTGCCGGTAACAGTCGAGGGACAGCAATTTCGGACGGACTTTTCGCTCGAAATGGAAAAGCTGACAGAAGCCATGGAATTGCTGGGCATCGACACATCCCGTGGGCTACTGGCACCACCCTTCAGTAAGCCCGAATCGGACTGCAATTAACGCGCAGCGGACGTAGGCCGGTAGGTGTGCGCCAATAGGCGCAAAGAGAAAGGGAATGGAAAAAATTAGGTTGCGGCACGCGAATAACGACTGCGACGCGATGCTGACTGCAAGGCATGTCATCCGCCGGCGCAGATGTTTTTAGTGTCACTCACAATGGGATGCATCAACCGGTAGGAGCGATGCAGCCGAGGTTGAACTTCGTTGTTTCGGCAAAGGTTGCCAGCACTGACGTGATCGCTTCAGTCGACGAGGCGATTTTACGCGAGTTCGAACGACGGACCTGATTCATGTGCGTCGGTGGGCGCGAACGAAAGTTGAGACAAAAAGACGAGTCCCGTTGGTTATCCGTCAGGCCCGTTGATTGCGGGTAGCTCCTCGAATCCAACGGGAGCGAGCATGCAATTGACCATCGACCAGTTCAAAACACAATTGGCAGACCTCCTTCGGGATGTAATGCGATGCACATCCGCGGATCTGACAGACAACGCCATTGCCTATTGGGACGGGTGCCGGGTTGTCTATTGCTATCTGGATGACGACACTAATCTGATCGACCGGGAATTCGACCTTGACAATGGTCTCTGGAGAGACTGGGAGGAATATCTGTCGGATTGGATAGCGGAGCCGAAGTTCAGCGTCAGGCCTGAGTTGCAGGAGCGACTGAATCAATTGCCGAAGAACGACCCGAATAGTTGATGCGCACGGAGTGAACGAAGCCATTTCCGCACCTTCGCCGAACCAGCTAAAAACTCGAACGCCAGCCCACATGAGCTGCCGACGCCAGTCCGGGTCGGCGGTTACATCTGAGGCCTCGCGCGCACAGCATCCGCTTCCGTGGACCGCAATGTGCGTGCTGTAGAGGTAGTCGTGCACGGTGGCCGCGTTCGATGCCGTGTCGTCGGCCTTTTAATCGACGATCGGGATCCGAGGCACCGAAGCGAAAATGGTGAGGAAGCCGGCCGGCAACGTGGACGTCATGCCTGCTACGTCCGGCTGGTGCACCTGATCGGCCAGCAATTCCCACTGCCCGTCGCCCTTCCCCGTAACAGGCTTTACCGCAACTCAGTCAGAAACGGCCTCACGAGGCGGCCGCACCACTCGCCGGGTCTGGAGCAATCGCGGCCGGCGTGGCCACATAATCCGCGAGTGCAGTCGTTACCGCGAAATGCGCGGCGGTCAGCGTGAGTTCGGCGGCATCCTTTCAACCGATGCGCAAGGCAGGCTGGCCGCCTCGTCGGACAAGATCAATGCGGCGTGCACAAAGGCACGGAGGAAGGGATGAGCACACAAGCGATGCTATTGGGCAACGTCCAGATTCCCGTCCCAGCGCGGAGCAGTGTTGTCCAAACACGACGTTTTGAATGGATGGCTCTTAAACAGGCCGTCGCGGAGGGCCAGTCCAATAGCATATCGAATCAATTCGGAAGGTACTTTGCAGTGGAAACCATCTTGGATTTAGCGAGGAAGGTTGAATCCAAAGTTCGCAATTCCGGACTGCCAATGCGAGAAAACACCACAGACAACCCTGCGGGCCCTAGTAGCAGGTCTTGCTGCCGGTAGTGTCAGGAAAAAGCGAACCGGAACGTGAGTGGCGCGACGGACACGATGTCTGGCGGCGCCGGCGCGAACGCGATGGGCACTCTGAAAGCAAGTCGAAAAAGCAGACGCAGAGAAAGGGGCGATGGACTCCCCGGAGTCTGGTCGTGAAAAAGACCTACTAGGGAGGTGAGCGTAGTCGCTCGCCATCTTCGGATATCGAGTGCAGAGGCTGTTGCGCCTCGAGGGGTGCCGCCGCACCGATCCGATTCGATGAATTCCGTGGCTTTCAGACGGGGCCGCTCGGCCGCCCCAATGAGGCGGCATTCTCGGCAGTCTGCGCGTCCGGATATTCACGCTTCAGCTCGGCGTGCCCATTCCGGTGCCGCCCTAGACGGCGCTGCCCACACTTGACTGGCGGCAACAGCCTGACGCGTGGGAACAAAAGGCCGATCAGAATGTCATTTCGTCTGCGGCGACTGGCAGCCGGCCGTTGCGCCGCTACCTCACTAAGGGGAGACTGCCTAGCGGAATACTCCTTGCTCGCATCCATGACGCCCAGCGCAGCCGGAGACCGACATGGCGGCCACACCGAAGGAACCGAACCGCACAAGTGAAAAGTCCGAGGAGGATGTCGACGAGGTTGTTGAAGAAACCTTTTCCGCCAGCGACCCGCCGGCGACGGGTGGAAGCACCCGCAATGGTCGGGGGACGGGGAAGAAAGGGATGACGATTCGCCCGAGTAATGAGAGGCGCAAGCAAGGAGGCACCATGGCAGACATTTTGAAACCCGGCGAAATCGTCAAGGTGTCGGGTATCTATTCGGTCATTCTTGAAGGTGGCGACAACGAGGGCCGAACATTCGATGCCACATGCGTTGAGGGTGACCGCTTTCCGCCAACGCGCACCGGCGCCGGTGTCCACTACGAGCTGAAGTACGGAGCGCCTTACTCACACCTGCACCCTGAGTTGAATCCGGGCAGGTAATAGGCACCAACAAGCCGCATCGCGGCGGTGTTCCGGATGACATCGGACTGCCGGACATGGGACGGGTATCAACTGGGCACTCCGCCGAGTGGAGCGCCTTGCGGCGACGACCTTTATGACGATTACCGGTCATGCCGATGGCGAGGGCGGGAAGGCAGCCCCCGGGATGCGCTTCGACGTCCATGTGCCCAAGCCGGAATAAAATGTCAGCACCGGTAACGATGGCTCAGCGTCGGGAGCGGCCCTTGCTGCATGACGAGATTCCTGCCCCGTAGCGGCGTCCGTGGTTCCGTCCGGTGGTTGCATCGGGCGGCTCCGCGGACTTCCCGCTCCTTTACCCAGACGGAGGTTGTAATGAGCAGTCTTTCTGGTGAACAAGCGGTTGCTTCGCGGAGAGCCAGTCTCGACACGCTGTCCGACGTATGGACCAAGGCATTTGGCTGCATCGAAAAGCTGACTGAGCTGAACCTGCGGGCAGTCAAATCGACGCTCGCCGAAAACCAGGCAATCGCAAGCATGGCGTTGTCAACCAAAGACCCGCAGGAGCTGTTCATATTGCACGCAAAGCGGGCGCAGGCCGCGATGGAAGAAGCGCAGTCGTACTGGCGGCACGTGAGCAACATCATGTTTAACACACAGGTCGAACTGGCCGCGAGCGCTGAGGCGCAATTCAGGCAGCGACAGCACGACGCGCAAGCTTTTGTCGACACGGTCGCAAGCGATGTACCGGCCGGAAGCGAAGTCGCCGTGAGCGTATTGCAATCCGCTGTGACGGCTGCTAGTGAGGCGACTGGCGCGACGATTGAAGCCAGTAAAAAGTCCGCCGAGCAAGCACTGGAGATTGCGGAGAACAACGTTCGCGCCGCAGCTTCCGCCTCAAACAGGATGGCCAAAAAGGCCGTTGAACACGTCAAAGCTGCCACAGGAAAATGAGAGTTCATCGACGCGCATTGTCGATGCGTGTCGGCTGCACGAATTCGGGCAGGTACGGTGTGCTTAAACCGTTGACCGTATGTAAAGCCGGGGCACTGCGTCACGAGTTCAATCTCAGTGCTCCAGGATGGCGTGCCCCCAGATGGCATACCCTTTGTAGACTTCAGCTTCCATGCACGCCTTGCGACAATAGTGGGATGTTCCGTCAAAAATCTGTGGCACCGACCTATCTCTGTCGGCTTTCTGCGGCAGACGCATCTGGCATCTGTGCCTGCATTTCAGTTTCTTCGCTTGATACGCAGGTCAGCTATCCCCGCTCGGGCTGCAATTTCCCGGATGCCCGGTCGAGTGGACCATCTGCGGACAGGACAATGACTGCGGTCCTCGCCGCACATGAGAGGCGCCTGGCGTTTTAAGCCTTGGCTACCGGCTTGCGGGCTTTGTCGATGACGTCCATAGTCTCCTTCACCGCAGCCCTGGTCTGCTCGTGCAATGTGTTACCTGCGTCCCACATTGCCCCAAAGCCCTTCGCCCAGAAAGCGGTAATCGATTCGTTTCCCGCCGGCGGCCGTTGGGCGAGATTATCGATGATTACCTGACTCCCACGAACGTACTCGCCGGCCAGATTTTCACTTGACACAAGCAGTTGACTTCGCGTCTCTGTGACTATCTCATTCACATGTTGCCAGTAGGCTTGCGCCTTCTTCGTGGCCGCTTGCGATTGCCGGGACTGCAATTCGAAGAATGATTGAGGGTCCCAGGTTGGAAGGGTAAGGACATCCGATGCGATGGCCTTGGTCTTCACTATCGAAGCTTTGGCTGCTTGCACGTTCAATGCGACGAGCTTTTCGCAAGCCTCAAAACCAGTATTAAAAAATCCGTAAAGAGACTCAACGGCGATTTTCTGTGCGGCAGCTACCTGTTCGTAAATTTTCGTATCCATCGGTTTAAATTCCAGTGTCGAGTGGCGTTTCGACTGATTCGGCTGGGCGCGTTCCGACCGTCGGCTGGAATACGTAGGCCTGAATGCGGGAAGCGAATCTTGTCGTAGAGCGTGGGTTTTCATGCCGCACGCTGCGTGCGGCATGAAACGGGCATGTTCCTAGAGCGGCTGGATATTTGCGGCCTGCTTGCCCTTTGGTCCCTGCTTGACCTCGAAGCTGACCTTTTGCCCGTCGCTAAGAGACTTGAAGCCTTCCGACTTCACTTCGGAAAAATGGGCAAACAGGTCTTCGCCACCATCGTCCGGCGCGATGAAACCGAAGCCCTTTGCATCGTTGAACCACTTCACTTTGCCGGTCTGCATTATCTGATTCCAAGGAAGTTAAAAACAGTCATTGACTCGGTGTTGAAAATTAAAAAAGTTGCGCTGCAGGCAGCGTTGCACGCGTGCGGACGCGAGTGGGAAAAGCTTTCCTGTTCCCGGGGAAACCATTGTCTGGGCTTGCGAATTGTTATTCGGGTTGCAATGCGTGCCTACTGCGATGGTTATGTCCGACCCGAAGACATGCAGCCCCGTGTCATCTGCTTGTGTGAAACAAGTCAGCCGTTCCAGGCCTGCGCCCATCGGACGCCCGCCAAGTGGGGCGAGCATTCTCGGGCGGCCTGCATCCGGCGCCTGGAATCTGCCGGAGCGCTGGCGAGCCGGTCAAGCAGTCGCTGTAGCCGTTCCCGTTGCCTTCGCAAGAGCCCGGGCGTTGCGTACGCCTGAAGAACCCGACCGCGCCAGTAAGTTTGTGCGAACAACGAATCGGCACCGTCCGCGCACAGGACCCGCTCAAGATGCGTAATCGCAGTGTCAAGGTTTTGAGGCGTGTAGGGGCTCACCCAGGCGCCTGCTTGGGTCGCGATTTTCACAATGTTTTCTCTCAGGTATATAGCTTTGCTGACTAACGGTACTGTCTGCGGAAAGTGCGTCCGGCCCTCGGCCAACAGGGCTATTAGTCAGATGTTCAGTATGTCGTAATGAAAAAGATACAGGAAACACCACTCCCGAATAAACCGGGTTTACCCGTCAATTCGAAAACGTTTGCCGCTGGAAAGTTGGGGCGGTTTAATATGATTTATACAGCGCCTACTGTCCTTGGCGAAGATTCAACGACACGAGGCACATCCCTTGCGGCGCCTATTCGTGTGAGCGGCAGACGCTTGCATGGAGGTGAGCCATGAAACATATAACCAAGGCGTTGTTCGCTTCGGCTCTCGCGATGGCACTGTCGGCAAGTACATACGCACAAGCCGGCGGCAGCGCTGGCGGGCTTCCGACACCCGGCGTCGGCGCCGGTTCGATGAAGGCCCCGACCGAGACGGGCTACGGTTCGCCCGACGTCACGGGCAGTGGCGACCGCTCGGCGCGCAGTAATCCCGCGACGGAGCGTTCCGATAGCGGCAACGTCAACAGTGGACCGGGCGGCTCAAGGGGAAACGGCCAGTAGTACGAAAGGGCGCGAGGTGATTGGCATCACGATCACTGATGCAGCCTCGGGCGGAGTGGGCCGGTGAATCAATCGTGCAAGCCCGTTCCGCCCGTTCGGCAGCCTTGCCTCATGTATGTAAATCGCGGCATCAAACTTCCGTACGGACGTCTGTGCTGTCGGGCACGGCGATCCAGCGGACGAAGACAACGAGTTGAGTGGTTAGGGAACCGTTGCGGCGCTGGCTCACGGAATACTCAAAACCGACACACGCCGGCATAAGCCGGATATCGGTCGTCGACCGAACCTACCGGGTTTTTCGAAGCTTCACGCACATCGCTGGTGTTGGAGCAGTGATATTTGCACTGACATACGACTGCACACGCCCGGACGCATATGCTCTACGAGCACAACAAGACATCCCCGAGGTCGTCCAGCCACAGTGGTTTGGTGAGATGAAGGTCAAACACACGTCCGTCCGTCTGAAGTCTGCTCGCGTCATTGGCATAGCCTGTTACTGCCACCAGCTTCGGCAGGGAGCACTGCGCGCGTTGTCTGAGGAGACGCGCCATCCAAGTCAGGCATGCTTTGAGCCATTGGGATGATCGCTCACTCCATTTCGGAAGAGTGGCGTGATGCTGTGCATCGGATTTTGGACATCAATAATACGGTATATACTGTTTTTAACTGACGGCTAAACGGTTGAGGTTGACGCTCCTTGTGGACTGGACGGAGGCAGGCAGGGCCGCCGGAGCCCACGCTCGGGCGGGGATGTCGAAATCCGCCGCCTGGCTCCAAGATGCCGCCGCGTAGCGGCTGAAACCCCTCACGCATACCTTGGCGCATGCCATTAGCGGTATTCGAGGCGACGCATCGATGTATTCGGCGGCGGCTTCACGGAACGGACGGCATTCATACACTTCGACGAGCATGTCGGGATTGGTGCAGCCCGAAAAGATTCTGTCGAACTCGACACAGCGGGCAGCTTAAAATTACGACACCGGCCGCGCCGGTTGAGGAGAAGATAAATGCCGGACAAACATCTCTCAAGTCGGTTTGATGCTGACCTCTCTCTGCTTTCAACGCGGCTGCTCGGAATGGGCGGCCTCGTGGAGTCACAGATTACGCACGCGATAGACGCATTGAATACGTTCGACATGGAACTTGTCGAACGCGTCGTCGAGGGTGAACGCCGTCTCAATGCGATGGAAATAGAAATCGATGAAGAGATTAGCAATGTTATCGCCCGTCGACAACCGGCCGCCCGTGACCTGCGCCTCCTGATGGCGGCTTCAAAATGCGTCACCAATCTTGAACGTGCGGGCGACGAGGCGCGCAAGATTGCGAAGCGAACCCGTCGCATTGCGATGTGTTCCGACGCGCGGGACATCAACATTGCTGAAATCAAGGTTTCGGGCGAAATGGCTTCAAACGTTCTTCGCCGGGCTTTGGACGCGTTCGCACGCATGGATACGACTTCCGCAGAACAGATTATCCGGGATGACGAAGCCATCGATAACGAGTTTCGCGCTTTTGTGCGAAAGCTCGTGACATACATGATGGAAGACCCTCGTGCAATCTCGAGGGGACTGGACTACCTGTTCATTGCAAAGGCCATCGAACGCATCGGCGACCATGCGACCAACATTGCTGAATCCGTCGTCTATGTTGTTCGCGGCACCGATATTCGCCACGAACATAGAAAGCAGCGCGAGCATGAGATGTTGCGCAGTTGAAGGAGGAAAGCGGGTGGGCACGACGATCACTGGAACGGCTGGTGTCGTTCCGAAATCTGTACAGGCAACTGCGGCCGCTTTTCCCAACGTGATAGAGATTTCGGAGCGGCCAGCGCTGTCGCTGTTGCCCGCGACATGAAAGCTGTTGCTACGAGCGTGAGCTCGAACGTGTTCAGAGCGCGTCGTGGCAAAGTGCCATCATCCTCTGGACCATTGTGCTTGACTCCTTGCGTTCCATCTCGCTGGTGAGGAGAGCGTTCACGCTGGACAGCCGGACTGCGACGCCTGCCTCCAGCAAGTCCTTGCTGGCAATCTTCAGAGCGAGTTGACCGATGCGGACCCTGTCGAGCCAGTCCATCTTCAGCCCATTTTTCCTGAGCCATCGACGGCAGCACTCAACTCGTTCAAGCGCCTCGCCGATTAACTTGGCTGTCCTTAAGTACTGCGAGTTCGATACCACGCCGGGACAAGAAGTTGACAGTACCTTTTACCCTGCCGATGTGCTTGCGGAGCATCGTTCGGCAGGGTTGGGCGACTAAGGACATAGTTTCGTCGACACTCATAGTCAACGACTTGCTCGCGAATTCGGTCTCGCGGTGCACGACGCTCGAATCGAATTCGGGAGATTCGCCGGATTCGAGACGCCGAACAGATCGCTCCTGTACGGCGCTGCTATCGGACCAAATCTCTATAGCACATCATCCGATCCTCCGTTAAGCTGAAGTTACAAATGGCTGTCCTGCCGGAAACGACCGCGTCGTTATATGGCTACCCTGAACAAAATCGTCGCTGTGATCGACGATGACGAATCAATTGCCCGCGCCATCAAGCGCTTGCTGCGTTCTGTCGCGATAAAGGCGGAGTCGTTTTCCAGTGGCGAGGAATTCCTGGGCACGCTGTCGTTGACATCGGGTTGGCCCGCCTGCGTGATCCTGGACTATGAGCTGCCGGGGATCGACGGGCTGGAGCTACAGCGTCGCTTTGCTCCGACTGGCATGCCCATCATCTTCGTTACGGCACACGACGATCCGGCCGTTCGCGAGAAGGCTCTTGCGTCAGGCGCTGCGGGCTATCTGGAAAAACCATTCGACGGCACGATACTGATCAATACCATTGAATTAGCGCTAGGCGTTACATAAGGCGCTGTACCCTTTAGTCGCTGAGTGTCCGGGCGGCGCCGATCCGCTATCCGGCTTCGTCGGGCTTACTGAAGGGCGGTGCAAGTAGTCCGCGCGATGTGTCAACGCCTAGCAATTTCATGGCCTCTGTCAGCTTTTCAATCTCGAGCGAGAAGTCCATCCGAATTTGCTGCCCCTCGATTATTACCGGCAGCGAGTGATGCCGAGCTAAGGCATAGTGCGCGTAGTGCATTGCGTTGATGACCTTGGCGTCTCGCTCGAGCTGCTTGACGAATGTATCTCGAGTCATCGCTCCTCCCTTCCGCGTGGCATCTCTGTAGCCATCCCGCCGCATACGACGTGCCGCGACCAGTGCACGCCTACTCGTCCCTTTTACGGCCGTTTTTTCGCCACTCTTCGAGCATCCGCATCCGTTTGGCCGTGATCTCTGCCTGCCGCGGCGTCGGCGGATCACTAACAGGCGTTAACATAATGAGTTCTTCAGTTTTCGCCAACAGATGATGCAGCAGGCGATTTTCACGAAGGCTTCGTGGATAAATGCAAGGCGTTCGAAGCGGACGCGTAGTCGTCGGAAGTCGTGAAGCCAGGAGATGGTTCGCTCGACGACCCAGCGTGTTTTGCCCAGCCCGCTACCGGGAGGCTCACCACGTCGGGTGATTTCAGTGGCGGTACCAGCAGCGTGTAGCACGGCGGTCTTTGTCGTGATCGTAGCCCAGGTCGCCCTGAACGCCAGTGAGGATTACTGCGAGCGGGATGCCCTGCGCTTCGGTAATGAGGTGGTGCTTCGGGTATTCGTACTTTCCGTGCATTTTCTGGCGGTCGCAGAGCTTTGCTACAAGCGATTTCTTACGCCACCACCGCCAGACTTTGCGCGGATCGAATGAATACCCCTCCTCGAGCACAGATCCCGGCAAACCCCATGAAGTCCCGGAGGTCGATCTGGTACGCGCGGCGCGTGCGCGGATTGTCGAGATTGGCAAACCATTCGGCCTCAGCCGGAACAGCCGCGAGTTGGTGGAATTCGACTGCCGACAGTGGCCGGTCAAAACGCGCAGTGAGGTCGCGGCGGCCAGCTGCGGATGCGGCATTGATTGCACCCTTGGTCCCGGTTATCGGTGAGGTCTCCGTGTTGTGGCGCTTACAGGAGCTTGCCCGGCCCCGGCGAACGGATCGCCGTGAGGATCGTCTTGATCGTTTTCATTGGTCTCGCTTGGAGTGACGCCCTTCAGGGTGATTGCGGCCCGACCCCAAAACGGCGCGAAGGATGAAGGGGTTATGGGTATTTTATGCTCGCGCAGATCAGGTCTGGCAAAAAATTATCTAAGCGCGCGCTTACCCTAATAAAGCCGCGTCAGACGAAGCGCTGCTGCGCGCGCCGTCGGTCAAATGGGTGACACGGCGATCGGTGCATGACACCTTCGGGTGATTTCGATGAGTGCAAGGCTCAAGGGTCGAGTAAAGCGTTGGCGCCTTCGAGGTCTACACCTTGCAGCTTCCGTTCGAGGAGCGTGTATTCGGCGTGTTCGCCATCCTTCAGTTCGCCGCGATACGCCGAAGCCAGAACCACACCGTCGCGAACGACGACGCGGCCACCTTGGGCGAGACCTTGTTCTCTTCGCTGACGCACTTTGCGGCCAAGTCGATAGCCTGTCGCATGATTAGCCGGTCGTCTCTGGCGATCACCGAACTATGCGCGGCGTTGACGTTTCGCAGTGTCGTGGTTTTTGCTCGCGAGTGGCGGCCGGTTCTACCCGACCTTAAAGTGATGCAAATTAGGATGAGCGACTCAAGTCGCAGCGCCGAGTGTAGCCGGATGCGTTTCGCCGGGAAAACGGCGCAGGCGAACCGGGTGAGAAGAGCTTTTTCGCTGGCGAGCGCTGCAATGATTTCTTGATCGGCCGGGTGATGTTTTCCCCACGAAAAAGATGACCCGTTTTTCCATGATGTCGCCCGGCGGCCAACTTCTCTATTCAATCGCGAATCAAGGCCAAGTTATACATCTACAGATTACTGATTGGGATCCCGTAGCTGGGTCGGGTGAAAAGCGACGCTACGCATCCGGCAGACGGGAGTACGGCGTAAATCCGATCCGATGCGGACCACGCTCTGTATCAAATCAAGATCCTCGATATTAACGATCCTAGGGCACGAGCAGATTTTACGTTGGAGGGACCCGTTCTATCGCAATATTCCACCGGCGGCAACATACGATAAGCGGCCAAGGCCGCGCACGAGGCGGCGCCCCCGGGCAGAAAAATGCTGCTTTTGCAGACGACGCGGTTCGTGGGAGGCTGGCATAAGACAATGGCTGAAATGCAGGCGCCGGCGCACCAGGCGCATGCCTTGCGGACGACACCCTATTCTAGCAACGTGATACTACTTTCCGGAGGAAAGCATGGCTGACGTGGAACAGTTCAAGGATGACCTGGAAACCAACGCGGACGGCCTGATCGGCGGAAGCCGCGGTGACTTCATGGAGGCGCTCGGCGAGGCCGTCTATGCGCGGGTCGCTGACGACCAGCTGGACAGCATCATTGCTGCTTATCTGACCCTGCAGGAGGTGATCGATGCGAACGTCGATAACCTCGAGGAGGAAGCCGACGAGGCGATCGTTGAAGCGAAGGCCGAATTCAATGAAGCGGTCGGCAGGATTCTGGGCGTGTAGCGACGCATGAACCCGCTCGTTCCGTCTGCAAGGGCGGCGTCTGTGCCTGCGCTGGTCGATGCAGCGGGTGAACGGGCCGGTATCCGTTTTCTGGAGTTCTTCGCGTCGGCAATCCGCAATCCGCATACGCGCCGCGCGTATGCGCGTGCGGCCGCGGACTTCCTCGCCTGGTGTGCCGGTGCCGGCGTGACGTCGATCACCGCGGTGCAGCCGCTGCATGTTGCGAGCTGGATCGAACTGCAGCCGCAGACGTTATCGGCGCCGACCGTCAAGCAGCGGCTCGCGGCAATCCGCCGCCTGTTCGACTGGCGCGTGATCGGCCAGATCATCCCGCACAACCCGGCCGCTTCGGTGCGCGGACCTTCCCACACCACGAAAAAAGGCAGGACGCCGGTGCTCGATGCCACCGAGGCGCGGCAGCTGCTCGACAGCATCGATGTCAGCACGCCAATCGGCCTGCGACACCGCGCGCTGATTGCGCTAGTGTTTTCGTTCGCGCGGGTCTGCGCGGCGCTGGCAATGCGCGTCGACGACGTCTACGTGCAGCAGCGGCGCCTGTGGGTGCGTTTGCGTGAGAAAGGTGGCAGGCAGCACGAGATACCCTGTCATCACACGCTCGAGGCGTACCTGCATGCGCACCTCGACGGCACCGGCATCGCCAGTGACTCGAAAGGGCCGCTGTTCCGCACGAACCGGCGCGGCACCGGGCAGCTGAACGCCACGCCGCTGCCGCAGGCGAACGCGTATACGTGGTGCGGCGGCGCGCGATCGCCGCTGGCATCGGTATGGCGACCGCTATTCACACGTTCCGTGCGACCGGCATCGCCGCTTACCTGAAGAGCGGTGCACGCTGCAAAATGCCACGGCGACGGCAAATCATGCGTCGACGCGTACCACGCAGCTCTATGACCGGCGTCGCGAGGACATAAGCTTGGACGAGGTGGAGCGGATTCGGCTGTAATACTGCAGCGCGGTTTATCGGCCAATGGCTAACGCCGTGGCTCGACCGGCGTGGCGGTGACGTTGATCTGATCCGGCAGCAGGGCCGGCATGGCCGCGATCACCGCGTCAAGCTGCGGCGTGCAAACCTTGTATTCTTTCATCGTGGTGCCGACCAGCACGTCGTACATCTTCTCGTCCGGGCAGACGACCTTGATCAGTCGCGCACGCGCGCTCATGTTATTGTCGATCGCAATGCGGACGATTTCCACCACGGTGCGCACCCTTTCCCTCGAAAAGCCCTTTGTCGAGCGCAGCCGCAAGCGGTGCCGGCCCAGAGTGAGCCAGTCAGTATCGAATACCATGATGTCGTCCGTTCGGAGTCGCGCTGCGTCGGAATGATATCGTGGGTGTAATGGTGGATGCAGTCTTTGATGCCGGCTTGTGGGTCGTACTGGATTCGAACCAGTGACCAACGGATTAAAAGTCCGCTGCTCTACCTCCTGAGCTAACGACCCGAGCGACTCCCATTCATTTGCCTCGCGAGCGTCATGCCCCCGATGCTAGCCAATATCGATCGTGCGGCTCGCGGATCGCGCCGGTTCCTGTTTCGGCACGGTCAACGTAAGCACGCCCTTGTCAAACTTTGCGAGAGCGTGGTCGGGATCAGCATTTTCCGGCATCGGGATCGTGCGCGTGAAGGCCCCATATGCGCGCTCAAGCCGATAGCAGCCATCCTCCTCGCTGTGCACATCCTGCTTTTTCTCGCCGCGCAATACCAACGCGCCGTCCTCGACGCCAACCGTCAGATCCTCCCGCTCCATGCCTGGCAGTTCGACGGTCACGCGCAGTATCTTCCCCTCGTCCACTACGTCGATGCGCGGCTGGAAACGCGATGAACTGAAGTCGCCAAACCATCGTTCGAGCGCGCCGCGCGCTGCGAACGGATCGTGAAAGAAATCCTCCAGCGCACGCCGCGGATCACGGGAGAAAAGACGCGGAATGTCAGGCCACGGGACACGTGACGATTCGCTGTCAGGCCCGCTTTGCGGGCTGTCCGTATCCTGCTTGCCTGCTGAGCCGCGGAGAAATCTGAAAGGGTTCCACTTTTTCAGGTCGGGGTTCATCGTATGCTCCTCGATGATCTGACTGGAGAGCTTAATTTCCGTCATTAGGCTCTCACCGCAACGTTTCTGCTGCGTTCCCGGACTCGCCCGGGCGGCCGCCGTTGCCAGGCTTCAGCGCTCGCGGACACACCGTTTGCAGTCAGACTGATGGGCTGCGGCGGGACGTCGCGCTGCGTCTGCCGCCCGGGTGCGACGCGGCAGATACCAGTCGGCGAGCAGACGGGCATCGCGCCCGCTCGTGACCAAGCCGATATATCCACCATCAGCGAAGGCCGGGCCGCTTGCGAACTGACGCACCGGCACGGCGCATCTTCTGATCGTTTATCTGCATCACCCTTCCTCCATGACGTTCTGTTTCCAGACCTCCACGAACGGGCGATGGCGACCCCGCGGGGCCGCCGCCGGTTTTTCTCCTGTCGTCGTTGCGGCTCTGCCGGGCTCAGTTCGTCTGCACCTCGATCCGGCGCGGGCGTGCTTCGTCGCGACGCGGAATCGTGAGCTTCAGCACGCCGTCCTGCAGGTTTGCATCGATCTTCGATGCGTCGAAGTCCGGGCTCAGCGAAAACGCGCGCGCGAAATGCGGTTCACGGATCTCGGCGTGCTGCAGCCGCAGACCGGCGGGGGTGGGCACGACCGCTTCGGCCTCGATATAAAGATTGCCGTCGTGCACCTTCACGTCGAGTTTGTCCTTGGTGACGCCCGGAAGGTCCGCCCACAGCGTGATGCCCTGGCTGTCCTCGAACACG
>NZ_JARESO010000104.1:0-15032 GCF_046030175.1 Paraburkholderia sp. RL17-373-BIF-A | reverse complement strand
ATACGCCAGCGCGAGGTCGCGCTGGTTGATCATCTGCTTGGTCGGGGCGATCGCGATCTTCCCCGGGGTGGGGAACTCGTGGTAATCGAGGGCGGCTTCGCGGAGTTTGCTATTGACGGGAGTCGACATAAGGCGGGCTTCGAAGGGCGGATTAGAATAGACGTTCGACGGCATTGTAGCCCCAATTGGCGGCCCAATTCCTTCAATACGGGTACAACTGCCGCGACAGAAACATAGCGAAAGGCTGACGTGGCATGCTGTGGCCGCAACGCGACCCGAATCGGAGTTGCCGGGCGATCGAATGTTTACCCGATGACCACTCCATACAATGCGCGCCGTTAGCCGCAATTCGCAACAATTAATCGTTCACCCTTCGCCACCATGCTCTCCGAGTTTTCGCTGATCGATCGTTTCTTTGCCCGCCGCGCCGCTGCCCGGCCCGCCGACGCCGCGAGCGGCACGCTCGGCATCGGCGACGACTGCGCGCTACTCGCCCCGCGCGCGGGCGAAATGCTGGCGATATCGACGGACATGCTGGTGGAAGGCCGCCACTTTCTCGCCGATGTCGATCCCGAGGCGCTGGGTCACAAAGCCCTCGCCGTGAACTTGTCGGACCTCGCCGCGATGGGTGCGCAACCGCAGGCGTTCACGCTGGCGTTCTCCTTGCCGAAGGCCGAAGAAGCCTGGCTTGCCGCGTTCAGCGAAGGGCTTTTCGCGCTGGCCGAACGCTACGGCTGCGAGCTGATCGGCGGCGATACGACCGGCGGTCCGCTGAATCTGTGCATCACGGTATTCGGCAGCGTGCCGCCGCGCGCGGCGCTGCGCCGCGACGCCGCGCAACCGGGCGATGACATCTGGATTTCCGGCACGCTCGGCGACGCGCGCGCCGGCCTCGGCGTGCGGCGCGGCGAATGGTCTGCCGATGCCAGCGACACTGCGACGTTTAGTCGCGCCCTCGACCGCCCGGAGCCGCGCGTCGCGCTCGGGCTCGCGCTGCGCGGCGTCGCCCACGCGGCGCTCGACCTCTCGGACGGTCTCGCGGGCGATCTGCTGCACATTCTGGAACGCTCGAACTTGCGAGCCACGGTCGACGTCGACGCCGTGCCCCGGTCCGCCGCGCTGCGCCGCCTCGCGCCGGAGGTCCAGCGACGCTGCACGCTCGCCGGCGGCGACGACTACGAGCTGTGCTTCACCGCGCCGCCCGCGGCGCGTGCCGCAGTCGAAAAGGCCGGCCACGAGGTGGGCATTCAGCTCACCCGCATCGGTACAATAAGCGCTCTCGAATCGGCGGCCGACCGCCCGGCGATCGGCTGGCGCGATGCCGCCGGCGCGCCGCTTACTCTGACGTTGCAAGGCTTCGACCACTTTCATGCAGACTGATCCCCCGCTCGGCCCGGCCGACAAACTCATCAGCGTCGAGCCGCCGCAGGCGCCGCGCGCGCCCGATCCACGCCCGCCCGGCCGTCAGCCGCGCCGCGCCACCGCGCGCTTCATGCTGTCGCATCCGCTGCACATTCTGTCGCTGGGGTTCGGCAGTGGCCTGTCGCCGGTCGCGCCGGGCACGATCGGCACACTGTTCGCGTGGGCGTCGTTCGCCGTTCTGAGCCGTTATCTGACCGTAATCGAGTGGGGCCTGCTGATCGTCGCCGGCTTCTTCGGCGGCATTGCGATTTGCGGATTCACCGCGAAGAAGCTCGGCATCGACGATCCTTCGCCGGTCGTGTGGGACGAAATCATCGCGTTCTGGCTGGTGCTGCTAATGGTCACACCGGTCACGCTGACCGGGCAGTTGTGGGCGTTCCTCGTGTTCCGCTTCTTCGACATGGTGAAGCCGCCACCCATCGGCTATTTCGATCGTCGTCTGAAAGGTGGCTTTGGCATCATGTTCGATGACCTGGTCGCCGCGTTTTTCACGCTGCTCGTGATTGCACTCTGGCGCATGTCCGTTTGACTGCTGCCCGGCGGCTGCCGCGCCGCCGGGCATTCACCGCCAGCCCCCGTTTTTCCGGATTGACGCCATGCCTACCGATTCCGTCGTTCACCAGCTCGCCATTCGCGTGAGCAACCGTCTGCGCGACGAGCGCCTCATGCTCGTCACGGCCGAGTCCTGCACGGGCGGCATGGTAGCGACCGCGATCACCGACATTTCCGGCAGCAGCGGCTGGTTCGAGCGCGGCTTCGTCACGTATTCGAATCAGGCGAAGAGCGAGATGATCGGCGTGCCCGCCGAGCTGATCGACAAGCACGGCGCGGTCAGCGAGCAGGTGGCACGCGCCATGGCCGAAGGCGCGCTGCGCAATAGCCGCGCGCAGGTCTCGCTGTCGATTACCGGCGTCGCCGGACCGGGCGGCGGCACCGAGACCAAACCGGTCGGCATGGTCTCGTTCGGTTGGAGCAACCGGCTGCATACGTCGGTGGAAACGAAGATCTTCAAGGGCGACCGCGAGAAGATCCGCGTGCAGGCTGCCGCGCATGCATTGCGCGGCGTCCTCGCCTTGCTCGACGAACGCGAGCACTAACCCTTGTTCGAAGCGGAGAGCCGATGCCTGATTCGCACGCAGTCAAAGACGAACTGATCCGCCGCCTCGATCTCAAGCCGCATCCCGAAGGCGGATTTTTCTGCGAGACGTACCGCTCGGCGGAGCGCGTGATCCGCGACAGCGACCACGGCGCAGCGGAGACGCGCTCTGCGTCCACGGCGATCTATTACCTGCTCTGCGACGGCGCGCATTCGGCGTGGCACCGGCTCAAGTCCGACGAGGTTTGGCATTTCTATGCGGGCGAACCGTTGAACGTCCATGTGCTCGACGAGACGGGCGCATTGGTGACACATAAGCTCGGCGACGCGCTGACGCACGCGGATGCCGTGTTTCAGGCCGTGGTGCCTGCAGGTCTGTGGTTCGCGGCGGAATGCGCCGATCCGGCGACCTTCGCGCTGGTGGGCTGCACGGTGGCGCCGGGTTTTGAATTCAGCGAATTCGAACTGGCGGATGTCGGCGCGTTGAAAGCGCGGCATCCGCGGCATGCGGCGTTGATCGAGCGGCTGGGCCCAACCTGAATCCCAAGCGTTCATAGGCTGCCTTCAATGAAGGTTGCCCGCGCTTTTATGCCGATCTCGCGGATATCGACGCGTTGAAAGCGCGGCATGCCGCGTTGATCGACCGGCTGAGGCCAAACTGAACTCCACGCGCGCCCGAACAACGACAGCCTGCGATTATCGGAACGCGTTGATCCGGTCCCGCGTTTCCATCGCGGCCTTCGCCGCGGCTTCGGCGAAATCGTCGCCCTTGCCCGCGTAGATGATCGCCCGCGACGAGTTGATCAGCATGCCCGTGCCGTTCGCGGTGCGGCCGGCGTTGACCGTCGCTTCCACGTCGCCGCCTTGCGCGCCGATGCCCGGAATCAGCAGCGGCATATCGCCGACGATCCCCCGCACCACTTCAATCTCTTTCGGGAAAGTCGCGCCGACCACCAGACTCAGCTGGCCGCTCGCATTCCATTTCTCCGCCGCCAATTGCGCAACGACCTGATACAGCGGACGGCCGCCCGTCTCCAGGAATTGCAGGTCGGAGCCGCCCGGGTTCGACGTGCGGCACAGCACGATCACGCCTTTGCCTGCGTGCTCCAGATACGGCTGGATCGAGTCGAAACCCATATAGGGATTCACCGTCACGGCGTCCGCCTGATAACGCTCGAACGCCTCGCGCGCATATTGCTCGGCGGTGCTGCCGATGTCGCCGCGCTTCGCGTCCAGAATCACCGGTAGGCCCGGATGGTTCGCATGAATGTGGGCGATCAGCTGCTCAAGCTGGTTTTCCGCGCGATGCGCCGCGAAGTAGGCAATCTGCGGTTTGAAAGACGACGCATACGGCGCGGTTGCGTCGACGATCGTGCGGCAGAAGTCGAAGATCGCCTCGGGACGGCCCGCGAGCGCGCCCGGGAATTTGCTCGGCTCGGGATCGAGGCCCACGCACAGCAGCGAGTTGGTGCGCTGCCAGGCGTCGTTGAGTGTCTGGATGAAATTGGACATGGTGGGTCTCGCGGCGAGCTGGAAAACGGAAGAGGCGCGTATTTTACCCGTCCTGCGCGGCGGGCCGCGCCACCTTCGCCCACTACTGCCGCCGCTTCGAGCCGCGCGCGCCCGGCATTGAGCGCAAACCCGTGCGTTCGACGGTGAATCGGAACGTGCGCGTCAGTCGCTCGCCGCGTCCTAGCAAGGTCATGCCGTTTTCACTCGCGCCGCCAGCCAGGTTCATCGCGTTGATCGGATGATCCACCGGTTCGAAGCAGAAAAAGTCTTCGCCGGGCGGCGTGTACAGCACGTAGTAGTCGGTATCGGCGGCAATGTTCAGTGACAGGCGGCGCTTCGGCCACACTACCGCCGCTTGCCCACTCCAGCCGGTAAAGGCGTGATTGACGATGGTTTCCGGCAGCGGATACGCCACGCCGAATTGCCAGGCGGGCGGCGCCTGCACATGCCGCACCGGCAACCAGTCGTCGCCGGAGAGCCACAGGCCGCCGGCCGCGGCGGACAACTCGGTGTCCGCGTCGCGCACGAAGAAGGGATGCACGCCCAGCCCGAAAGGCAGCGCCTCGCGGCCGGTATTTTCGATTTCGAGCGTGACGACCAGCGTCGGGCCGTCCAGCGTATAGGTTTGCGTCGCGCGGTACGTGTACGGCTTGCCGTCGCGGCGATCGAGCGTGAGGCGGACATTTTCGCGATCCGACTCCGCGACCTGCCAGGCCGATTGCCAACCGTCGCCGTGAATCGGCAAGGGTTCGTCGGCGCGATTGCGCGGCACCTCGACGCGCCGTCCCGCCACATTGAATTCCCCGCCGCCGATGCGATTTGAATACGGCAGGAGCGGATAACAGGACAACTGGTTCGGTTGCGTATCGGCGCCGACGTGGCGGCAGCGGCGGAAGATCGGCGTGAGCGCGCCGTCGTTGCGCCAGTCGAAACGGGTGACGCCGCCGCCGAGCGTCGGCGCGACGTCGAGACGCAAATGCGCGTTGGCGAGCGTGATGCACGCGACATCGCCGGCGCTGGCTTCGCCGACGGCCACCGCCGACGTGCTGGGACCCGGCAACACCGGATTGGCCGCCGCGGCGAGTCGCGAGCGTCGACTCTGTGAGGTCTGAGGGGAGGAAGAAACAAGATTCGCAACAGTCATATCTGGCTCCATCGAGAGGCTTGGGACGTTGCCGTCATTGCTGACGGATGCTGTTGGGCGATTTTCTTAAACTGGTCGCCTCTGGGTCCGAACTGCATGCTGCCGATTTGCTGCCACTGGGATTGCACCATCAACTTGCGATTCACTTTCAGGTTCACTGCCCGACCGCGCTTTACCGTTTCATTACTTCATTGCTGCCTCGAGAGCGAGGCAGCGTCATTCTGCGCTAAGCTGGCGCGCCTTGGAACACCGGCTCCGGCAAACCTTGCCGTCCGGGCGTGGCGACGAACACGCCGCCGGCGTGCGTATCGTCCGCAAGCGCCGCTGCATCGAGGTCACAGCGTGCGCTCGTGATATACAGCGTGCCGAGTTGCGCGCCGCCCAGCGCGACGCAACTGGGCTGCGCGGTCGGCACGTCGACACGCTCCGTTTCCACGCCGTCCGGGCCGTAGCGCACCACTCGCCGGCCGCCCCATTGCGCGTTCCACAGGCCGCCGTCGCGGTCGACGGTCGAGCCGTCGGGTTCGCCGGTGGCGTCGGTGAGTTGGATGAACAGGCGGTCGTTGGCGATGCCGCCTTCAGCGCGGTAGTCGCACGCGCGGATTTCGCGTGTGGGCGAATCGCAGTAGTACATCGTCGTGCCGTCGGGACTGAACGCAATGCTGTTCGAGATCGCGGGCGCGGGCAACGGCAAACGCTCGAGCGAAAGATCGTGATCGAGCCGGTAGAAGCCGCCGATTGCCTGCAGCGGCGCGCCTTCATCTTTGGTGCCGAACACGAAGCGCCCCTGACGGTCGCAGCGGCCGTCGTTTACGCGCGTATTCAAGCCGGGTTCGACGTCGATGATGCGCCGCGTCTCACCGGTGGCCAGCTCGAAAAAGGCGAGATGCGTGGCCAGGCCGAGCAGCAGGTAACGCGGATCCGCGCACAGCGCGAACGTGGCGAGGCGCTCGGGCATACGCCAGGACATGGTGCTACCGTCCCTCGGGTCATAGCGCCACAGGCGCGCGCCTTCGATATCCGTCCAATAGAAACGGCCGCTTTGCGCGCACCATGTCGCGCCTTCGCCGAGCGTGCATTTCGTATCGAGCAGCAGCGCGGCCGTGCAGGATGAACCGCTCGCACTCACGCCCAGCCTCCGTCGACGATGATGTCCTGCGCGGTGATCATCCGGCTGTCGTCGGCGGCGAGGAAGAGCGCCATGCGCGCGAGGTCGGCCGGTTCCAGCTCGGCGTCGATGCACTGCCCTTCCTTGATCGAACGACGGCCCGCGTCGTCGAGCCACAAGCGCTTCTGCTTCTCGGTCATCACCCAGCCCGGCGCCAGCGTATTGACGCGGATATTGAAGTGGCCGAGGTCGCGCGCAAGACCACGCGTCAAACCCTGCACTGCGGATTTCGACATCACATAGACCGGATAGCCGCCGTTCTTCAGCATCCAGCTGATCGAACCGAGGTTGATGATCGAGCCGCTGTTGGCGGCTTTCATGTCCTCCATCACCGCTTGCGCAGCAAAGAACTGGTGCCGAATGTTCACCGCGATGCCCGCGTCGAACGACTCGCGCGTGACTTCGCCGATCGTGTGGCGCTTGTCGTTCGCGGCGTTGTTCACCAGCACCTGGATCGGGCCGAGCGCGGTCTTCACGTCGGCGATCGCTTTTTGCAGCGCGTCGATGTCGGTCAGATCGCACGGCAGGAACAGCGGTTTGTGCTTCGAATCGCCGAGCTCGTCGGCGAGCGCTTCGCCGGCGCTCACGTCGATGTCGAAGAACGCGACGCGAGCGCCTTGCGCCGCGAAGTGCTCGACGAACGATGCGCCGATGCCGGTCGCGCCACCCGTGATCAACACCGTGCGGTCGACGAGGCTCGGATAGCGCGCAAAGACGTTATCCGCGAGACGGACGTTTGCATTGGCCGGAGACGACATCGTTCGATTCCTTTTAGAGCAAGTGAGTGAGTCGCGGGTTTAATCGCGCGATCCGCGGTTCTTCAACTGGTCGAGCAGCACGGCGGCGAGCAGGATCGCGCCACGCACGAGGTACTGATAGAACGCGTCGATGTTCATCAGGTTCATCACGTTCTCGACCGTGCCCATGATCAGCACGCCGATCACGACGCCGGAAATCGTCGCGCGGC
The DNA here is from genome assembly GCF_046030175.1 of Paraburkholderia sp. RL17-373-BIF-A. NCBI lineage: Bacteria > Pseudomonadati > Pseudomonadota > Betaproteobacteria > Burkholderiales > Burkholderiaceae > Paraburkholderia > Paraburkholderia sp. RL17-373-BIF-A. The sequence continues at coordinate 7,723 of NZ_JARESO010000104.1, read as the reverse complement.
CGCCGAGCAGCGAGACGCCGCCCAACACGCACGCCGAGATCACGTTCAGCTCGAAGCCTTCCGCGGCATTCGGCTGACCCGACGTGATACGCGAGGCCAGAATCACACCGGCCAGCGCGGTCACCGCGCCCTGAATCAGGAAGATGTAGACGCGCGTGCGTTCCACATTGATACCGGCCAGACGCGACGCTTCCGGATTGCCGCCGATCGCGAGCGTATTGCGGCCGTACACGGTCTGGTTGAGCATCACGCCGAACACGATGAAGCACAGCAGCGTGACCCAGATCGGCAGCGACACGCCGAAAAAGCTCAAACCGCCGAGCGCGATAAACGTATCCGACGACACGCCCACCGCCTGACCGTGCGAGACGATAAAGCCGAGGCCGCGAACGATTTCCATCGTGGCGAGCGTCGTGATCAGCGCGTTGATGCGCAGATACGCGATCACCGCGCCGTTGACGAAGCCGATCACGCCGCCCGCCGCCACCGCCGCGATGATCGCGATGAAGGTGTTACCGGTGGCGTTGAGCACCATCGCGCACAAGACGCCGGCGAACGCGACGGTCGAACCCACCGACAAGTCGAAGTCGCGCGAGGCGAGACAGAACATCATCGTGCACGAGACCATGCCGATCTGCGAGATCGACAGCGCGAGGCCGAGCATGTTCTCGATCGAGAAGAAGTGATCGACGGTCAGCGACATCGTGACGAACATCACGATGAAGATCACGATCAGGCTGTACTCGGTGATCTGTTGCCACCATTTCGCCTTGTCGTTGGACTGCGGAATCAGCGCTTCGGCGGCGCTCTTGGCGGCCTGTTGCGCGAGGTTTTCTCTGGCTTGCATGTTGAAGACTCCTCCCGTTCCCCACGGGTTGCCGGACTTTCGTCCGAATGATGTTCAGGCTGCCTGTTGGGCAGCCGATGCGGTTCCGGTGCCGGTTCCAGGTAACGCGGTCGAGCTTTGCGGCAAGGCGAGGCTCAAGACCGATTGTTCCGTTGCATCCTGGCGCGCCAGCTCGCCGGAAATCCGGCCCTGACGCATCACGACGATCCGGTCGGACACGCCGAGCACTTCCGGCAGTTCCGACGAAATCATCACGATCGCGCAGCCGCGTTCGGCAAGCTGATAGATCACGTTGTAGATTTCATGCTTCGCGCCGACGTCGATACCGCGAGTCGGCTCGTCGAGAATCACCACTTTCAGATCGGGCTCAGCCAACCAGCGCGACAGAATCGCCTTCTGCTGATTGCCGCCCGACAGGAAACGAATCTTCTGGCGGCGGCTCGGCGTCTTGATCTTGAGCAGCTTGATGAAACGGTCCGCGGTTTCCGCTTCCTTCTTGCGATCGAGGAACATCCCCGCGCGCAGGTAGTGACGGCGGCAACTAATATTGATGTTCTCCGACACCGTCGCCATCGCGACGATGCCCTCTTCCTTGCGGTCTTCCGGGCAGAGCACGATGCCGTGCCTGATCGCTTCACCCGCGCTGCGCACCTTGATCGGCTTGCCGTCGAGCATCAACTCGCCGCCCTTCTTGTGATCGGCGCCGTACACCAGATGCATCAGTTCGCTACGGCCCGCGCCCACCAGACCGAAAAAGCCGACGATCTCACCGCGGCGCACTTCGAAGCTGGCCGGTTGCGCGAGCGCGTGGCCTTCGATCGCTTTCGCCGCGAAGCGCACTTCGCCGAGCGGCCGCGCCGAGTAGTTATAGATGTCCGAAATTTCCCGCCCCACCATCTCGCTGACGATGGTGTCGCGCGACACGCCTTCGAGCGTCGGATGCGAGGCGATCTTGCGGCCGTCGCGGAAGATCGTGCAGGCGTCGCACAACTCGTAGATCTCGTCCATGCGGTGCGAGATGTAGATCATCGCGCGGTTGTCGGCACGCAGATCGCGCACCAGCTTGAACAGCACCTCGGTCTCACGATGCGACAGCGAGCTGGTCGGTTCATCCAATGCGATCACGCGCGCGTTACGCAGCAGCGCCTTGCAGATTTCCACCATCTGGCGCTGCGCGATCGAGAGCTTGCGCAGCTTCGCGTTCGGGTCGAGCGCCACGCCCATCGCTTCGAGGCGTTCGCGGACGAAGCGTTTGGCTTCGCGCTTGTTGACCCAGCCGAGCGAGTTCGGCAACTGGCCGAGCAGCAGGTTTTCCGCGACCGTCAGATCGGGCACGTATTGCAGTTCCTGGTGAATCACCGCGATGCCCGCCGCGATCGACGACGCCGCGCTGGAGAAGCGCACCTCGTTGCCGTCGATCATCACACGGCCCGAGTCGGGCTGATATTCACCGCCGAGAATCTTCAGCAGGGTCGATTTCCCTGCGCCGTTTTCGCCCATCAGGCCGTGCACCTGGCCGACGTTGACGTCGAAGGACACACCGTCGAGCGCGCGCACGCCTGGAAAGACTTTGCCGATATTGTCAAAACGTAGCGTCGCTGACACTTCGCCTCCTAATGCTTCGTGTGAACCTTTGCTTTGTGGCGCCTGCGTGATTACGTCATGGGCAGGTGCAAAGCAGAGCATGTCTCAACTACTCATCTTGTATTGCTGCTGCCGGCGCGTGCCCTCTTTCGCGAAAGAGAAACACGCGCCGGCAGTTCACTTCATGTCACCACTTGCTGAATCAAACCGCTCAATTTGCCGCGAGGCCCATCTTCTGGCGCACATCGGCGACGTTGTCACGCGTGGCCAGCATGCCGGTCGTCAGGGTCAGCGCCGGCGGTGCCTTGCCTTGCGTGATCCAGTCGTACATCAGCGTCGAGGTTTCTTCGCCATGGCGCTTCGGGCTGATGATGACCGTGCCGTAGAAGCCCGTCGGCGACGGCTTCTTGAACTCGTTGAGTGCCGAGTCCGATCCGCCGATGCCGATACCGATCATGTTGTCCGCCTTGAAGCCGCGGCCTTCCGCTGCACGCACGGCGCCGAGCACGGCTTCGTCGTTCAGGCCGTAAGCGACCCAGTGCTTGAAGTTCGGATTCTTCGTCAGCGCGATGTTGGCGGCGTTGAACGCGTTTTCCGTGTCGGTCTTCGCTTGCGGCGCGGCGATGATGTTCGCCTTCGGGAAGCCGGCGGCGATCAGTGCGTCGGTTGCGCCGCTGGTGCGGTCATGCGCGGTCGGCAGTTGTTCGTAGGTCACGTCGATCGCGCCCACGTCCTTCATGTCCCAGCCGCGTTTCTTGATTTCCGCGGCCAGACCGTCGCCGACCTGCTTGCCGATGTTGTACGCCGAGATGCCCATATGCGGCACCGATGCGATCGGCTTGCCCGAGCCGTCGACCAGACGATCGTCCACCGTCATCATCTTCAGGCCGTCGGCCTTCGCCTTCGCGACGATGCCCGGTCCGAGCTTGACGTCAGGCGTGCAGATCACGAAGCCTTGCGCCTTTTGCGCCGACAGGTTGTCGATTGCGCTCATCACCTTCTCGCCCGACGGCGCGCCGATCTTCACCAGGGTGAAGCCCTTTTCCTTGGCGGCGATTTCGGCGAACTTCCACTCGTCCTGGAACCACGGTTCTTCCGGCTGCTTCACGAGGAAGCCGATCTTCACCGGGTCGGCAGCTTGCGCAACCGGTGCGTTGAAGAGCACACCCGTCGCCGCTGCTGCCAGCGTGAGGAAAATTCTACGTTTCATGATGCGTGTCTCCTGACTAATTGATAACGAGAAGGTATCGGCCGCGTCTTCTTGTACCGGTTGTGACACACGCGGCCAGCGCGTCGTCCGGTGTACTCCATGCGCCCCTGCGCAATTCGGGTCCTGCAAAAATCAGTCGTGATACAGCGCCGAGCGGCCACCATCCACGGTGATGCAGGTGGCGTTGATGAACGGCGCTTCGTCCGAGGCGAGAAACACCGCGGTCATCGCCACTTCTTCCGGGCGGCCAATGCGTTTCATCGGCTGCAGAGCCAGCGTCGCCTGCTGCGCGGCGGCCGGATCGGCCTGCTCGTTCCACCAGTCATGCGTCAATTGCGTTTCGATGTAACCCGGCGCGATCGCGTTGACCCGCACATTGCGCGGCGCGTATTCGATGCCGAGCGCGCGCGTCAGGCCGATCACACCGTGCTTCGCCACGGGGTACGGAAAGCAGCCCGGAATGATCTTGAACGAATGCGTCGAGGCGATATTCACGATGCTGCCCGCGCCGCGTTCGACCATGCCCGGCAACGCCGCGCGGCAACCGTTCCACACGCCGTCGAGATCGACCGCGAAGCAGCGGCGCCAGTCTTCGTCGGTCATGGTGAGCGGGTCGCAGAACACGTTGATGCCGGCGTTGTTCACCAGCACGTCGAGCGCGCCGAATGCGCGTTCGGCTTCGCTCACCGCGTGCTGAACCGACGCGGATTGCGTCACGTCCGTATGCACCGCGAGCACGCGCGCGCCGGTCTGCACCTTGATATGCTCGGCCGTCTGCTGCGCGGTGTCGATATCCAGTTCGGCCAGCACGACCGCCGCGCCCTCGCGTGCGAACGCATGCGCGATCGCCGCGCCGATGCCGCGACCGGCGCCGGTGACGAGAGCGACTTTACCGGCGAGCCGTTTCATTTCTTCGCACCCGCACGGGCGATGCGCAAACCGTTGATGAACGCCTTCGCGTGCGATGCCGTCACGGCCGCGCTCTGACCCGGCTTGTACAGCGCCGAGCCAAGACCGAAGCCGTTCGCGCCCGCGCTGAGGAACGGGCCCATGTTGTCAGGCGTGATGCCGCCGACCGGCACCAGCGGCACTTCCGCCGCGATCACCGCGCGCCATGCTTTCACGACCTGGCAGCCGAGCTGTTCGGCGGGGAACATCTTCAGCACGTCCGCGCCGTTCTTCAGCGCGATGAACGCTTCGTTGGGTGTCGCGACGCCCGGCGCGCAGGCCATGCCTTGCGCCTTCGCGGCACTGACCACTTCCGGATCGCTATGCGGCATGACGATCAGTTCGCCGCCCGCCGACTTCACGTCGTTGACGAAACTCGGATGCAGCACCGTGCCCGCGCCGACGATCGCGTCGGCCGGCAACACCTTGCGGATCGCGGCGATGCTGTCGAACGGTTGCGGCGAATTCAGCGGCACTTCGACGATCCGGAAGCCGGCTTCATACAGCGCCTGACCGTGCTCGGCGGCATCGGCGGGCGTCACGCCGCGCATGATCGCGATCAGCGGACACGCCTCGAACGCCGCGATCAAACCCGCGTGCGGCATGTACGGAGCGGGCAGATTGATGTGAGGTTGCATGTCGGTTCCTTGTTTCGTGGGCGGCGGCGCTGCCGGTCAGGCGCGCGCCGTCTTGGCGGCCGGTTGGACGAGCCCCGCCTGCGACGCGACGCGCCACAGGCCGCGCTCGGTAGCATGCTTGACCAGTTCCGCCTGGGTACAGCCGAATTGCGCCAGCGCGAGCCGATAGCGCTCGCACAGCGCTTCGTTGCCGATCAGGCGCAGGCTCTGCCCGGCAAGCGCGCTTTGTTGTTGCGCGAGCACGGCATTGAGGCCGGCCAGTTCATGTCCAATCAGCAATCCCGACAGATAGTCGGGTTGTTGTTCGCGCGAAAGTTGTCCGGTGAGGCCGAGCGTGCGCGAACTGAATACGGTCGCGAGCACACCCGCCTGGCCTTTTTCCCGGGCGATGTTCACGCCATGCAGGAACGCCCCGGTGTCCGGAAGATCCGGCGTGAGCATCGTGCGGCCGAGAATCGTGTGTTAGCGCAATGCCGCGAACACTTCGCCGGTCATGAAAGTGTGAAAACGTTCGATGCGGTCCGCCTGCACCACCGCCCATTTCGCGTGCGTGCCGGGCAGGCCGATCAGGGCACGCTTGCCGCTGTCGGCGGTGTTCGTTTCCTCGCCGAGTGCGCCGAAGATTTGCGTTTCTTCGCCGCGCATCACGTTGGGCAGTTCGCCGCGTTGCAGGACGCCCGGCACGATATGCAGCGTCACGCCGCACGCCGCCTTGACGCGGACGATGCCGGCCACCAGCGCATCGGCGCTCGCCGGCGTGTCCACATACGGCGCTTCCAGCCAGCCTTGCGCGCTGCCGACCATGCCGGCCGCGATCACCGGCGCGGCGGGCGCGTGTTCGAGCCAGGCGCCGCAGGCGTCGTCGAAGGCCGCGTCGAAGCCGCCCTGCTCGGCGCTGCGCGGCAGATTCATGATGCCCGCCGTCGATGCGCGCGTCGCCAGCACGTTGCCGGACGCGTCGTACAGATAGGCGCGCAGCGAGGTCGTGCCCCAGTCGAGCGCGATCAGCGCGGCATCCGCGTGGCTGGCGTCCACCGCAACTGCTGCGGCGTGGCTGACTGCCTGGGTGGGAGAACCCGCTCGCTTCATCGCTTGATCCTGCGGGTTGCCGGTTGCGGGGCGCGCCAGCCGAGTTCTTCCGAGATCGCGCGCGCTTCGCGCTGCACGACCGGAATCAGTTCGTCCATGCGTTCGAGCGACATGTACGGGATCGTGCTCGCCACCGATAGCGCCGCCACCACCGCGCCCGACGCGTCGCGCACCGGAGCCGCGACGCAACGGATCGACGCTTCGTTTTCTTCGAGGTCGAAGGTGTAGCCGCCGGCGGCGTAGTTGGTCATGCGCTGCATGAAGGTCTGCGCGTCAGGGCGGTTATCGGGCTTGAAGCTGACACCGGCGAGCGCGCGGCGCGATGCGTCGAAGAGCGATTGCCAGACGTCCGGCGTGAGGTCGAGCATCATGGCTTTGCCGATCCCCGTCGACGCCAGCGGCATGCGATGGCCGACGCGTGAGCGCATTTCGAGGCCACGGGTGCCGGGGATTTTGTCGATGTACAGGACGTCGTCGCCGTCGCGCACGCCGAGGTGGATCGTGTCGAGCGTCTGTTCCGCGAGCGATTCCAGATGCTGGCGTGCGACCGCGGTGAGCGGCATCTGTTCGAGTGCGATGGTGCCGAGTTCGATCAGCTTTGGGCCGAGCAGGTAGCCGCCTTGCACCTGGCGCAGGTAGCGCGCTTGCACGAGGCTGCTCACCAGACGATGCGTGGTGCTGCGGGTCGTGCCGAGCGCGGCGCCGAAGGTGCGCAGGTCGCGGACGCCGGCTGCTGCCGCTTCGAGGATCGCCAGGCCGCGCAGGAGGGTTTGCGTGCCGGCTTGCTGTGGGGTGATGTCGAGCAGCGTGCTGGGCAGCGCGATTCCGTCTACCGGGGCTGGGTGGATGCTGGGTCGGGGCGGTTTCGTGGCCGTGGCCGTGGCCGGGCGCGGGATGGCGCTGGGCACGTGATCGGCTGATGGCGACAGATCGGCGTCGGACTCGCTCGCGGCGTGAGTAGGCATCGCTTTGTTCATGGCGATTCGCTTTTCGGTGGTTTTTTTGCGCTTACAGCGCGGGGCCGGAGATTGGGCCTGGGTTGCTCGCGGTGTCGCGGGCGTGGTGCTGCCTTTGCGTTTTAGGCATGGTTGGTTTTGTCTCCGGTTTTTTTGCTGTTGCTTTTGGCGCTGCGCAGGGTTGGCTTTGTTTGCCTTTCGCTGCGGCGCTTTGCGTGTTGGGTTGGATTGTAGGGCGGTTTTTGAGAAAGCTCCAATATGTGAGTGTTGGATTCAGATAATGGGATTTGGCGTTGTTAGGGTTTTTTGGTTGTGTTCTGTAGGGTGTTGGCCTTTCCTTGAATTCATGTCGGTCTGTTGGCGTCGCCCCTGTGCGGGGCGGCACCTACTTTCTTTGCCGCGGCAAAGAAAGTAGGCAAAGAAAGCCGCTTCACACCGCAAATTCTTAAGT
>NZ_JARESO010000103.1:0-15351 GCF_046030175.1 Paraburkholderia sp. RL17-373-BIF-A | reverse complement strand
CTGGTTCCGGTCGACCGTGTAGGCGCCACGCAGGGCAAACGCGCGCGACAACACGCTCATATCGGCGAACGAAACGAGAGCGATAGCGATAGCGGCGCCACTCAACTCCCGTACGTCACGCAGCGACACAGCGGGAAGACGAACCGCCGCCAAACCTTCTGGTAGCCGGCCTACGGTAGCGATACCGACACGGGCTTCCGGTTCCATGAACCAGACCGCCGCGGTTGCCGTGGCCACGGCAATCAGGGTGCCGGGAAGTGCAGCCGCGTACCGCTTGAGCAACACAATCGCCGTTAGGCACGAAACGCCTATGGCGCAGGCAGCCCAATTCATGTGTCCGGTGACCACACCCTGGAATACCATTTTCACATCGTCGAGGAACGTCCCGCCCGGAACTGCAAGACCGAGCAACCTCGGAAACTGGCTCGCGAACAGAGCTAACGCGATCCCATTGAGATACCCGTACTGGATCGGCTTCGAAAGAAGGTCTGTGACAAAGCTCAGTCTGAGCAGTCCGATCAAGACGCAGACAATGCCCGACAGGATCGCCAGCATGCCGGCAAGCACGAGCGCCGATTCTGGGCGGCCGCCGGCGAGAGGAACGACGGCAGCCGCGATCAGCGCTGTCAGTGCAGAGTCGGGGCCGAGAACAAGAATCCGGCTTGGACCGAAAATCGCGTAGGCAAGCAGAGCGGCGATGCGCGAAGCTGAGCCCTGTCGGCACGAGCACGGCGGTTAGCACGATGCCCGCGAACACGTCTTTTGCCAACCAGCCAGGTTCATAGGTTCGGAACGTGGCGACGGCCGGCACCCAGCGCGATATTCCTTCCGGTATCGGGTGAGTGCTACGCGGCAAAGGCGGGCGGTGCTTCATAGGAGGGCAAGACTCGGGACGCTGGGTTGGGCACTGTCGCACCACAAACGTCGCATGCGTTTGTGTTTTCCCAGGCAAGAAGCCGCTATTTGGAGTATTCCCGTGATTAGACCATGATGACGGAGTGGCCGCCCGACTACCCCAGGCAGCGCTCGAAATACTGTCGAGTCATGTTGCCGGTGTTGGCGCCCACAATTGCCGCTAGCCGCGCCAATCATTTTGCTAGCGTCGAATTTTCCGAAAACGACCGTATAGATCGGTCAAAAATTGGGAAATCGAGCGATTTCATGCTGTTGTAGCGGAACAATGATTGAGCGACACGTTGTCCAGTAACTTTGCTAGCGTCGATTTGGTGTTCTTTAATGCTGGGAGCGAACGAACACTCCCCCACTTTTCGTCCGCTCCCGGCAATTGTCACCAACATCGGCCGTGGGCCCGGGCGCCTGCCGGCAGTCCGGCGTTCACGTCATTGCCTGTTCGCGATGACTCCGGTGATCAGATGTGCGGGTTTTTCGGGGAGAATTCGGAGCTTTCGAATGCGAACTGGCACTCGTGCACGCGGTGGCGCGGCACGGCTGGCGTGAGAAGGCCGCGTGAGGATATGATCAGGTGAATCGCGAAGCGCGGACCACTGCCTGTGTGATTGGCGCGGTTGGGCCACAGCGCATTCGGATCGGAACTGGGCTGTAGAGACTTTGCGGGTGCTGAGCCGGCAGCGCGGAGACGCGTAGCAGACTGTGGCGCTCACGCTAGAACAATCACTGTTGCAAAATGACAGCGCTATGCGGTCAACAACTCATGACGATCAAACCGACCGCCCTGCAGAAAGGTGATGCGTTTCGCGACGCGATCGCGGACGTATTGCGGACCAAGTACTCCGACGTGCGCACCGAGGTTCGCCTGGGCAACTCGAAGAAGGTCGATATCGTGTTCAGTCGGCACGATTTTGGGCGTCGTACGACGTTCGGGGTCGAGTGTAAGGACTATGCACGGCCACTGACCAAAGAGCAGATCAAGACGGAGATCTACAGCGACTACGATCCGCTCGTCAGTTCGAGGGAACTTGACAGGGTGATCATTGCGACGTCGAAAGACGTCGGTGCGGACGCGCGGGGATACGTCGAGAATGTTCCGTGGCTGAGCATTCAGACGCAACGACAACTCGAAGACGAACTGCTCGGGCTGCATGACTATATCGAGTGGCTTGCTAGGCTATTCGAGAATGAGAACCAGCTGAGCTCGTACTACGTCGAGGCAAGGCTCGTTGAACATGGCCCCGCCGTTGAGCATGTAGAGACCTGGCTTCGCGATATCAGTGCGAAGCCACTCGCTATCATGGGCGGCTACGGCAAGGGAAAGACCAGCTTCGCACTTCGTATTGTGTCGGAACAGGCAAAACGGTACCTTGTGGATCCTACCGAGCGAATGCCTGTGCTCATCAGGCTTGGCCAGGTCGTGCACGAAACGCAGCTCGAAGGGCTTTTCGGAAAGGAATTTACTGCACGTCAGCCGGCAAACGACTTCAAGTTTCGTACGCTCGAGTATCTGAACGACGCTGGCAGGCTCTTCATCGTGCTCGATGGCTTCGACGAAATGAAGCACGCAATGTCAGCCAGCGATTTCCGCGCGAATTTCCGGGAATTCAACCGCCTGTTGCGACCAAAGGCGAAGGTCATGATGCTTGGGCGTCCGAACGCCTTACCAACCGACGCCAGGCAACTCGTATTTCGGGGAATGCGGGAATTTGAAAATTCGACCTCCCTTCCTGACCCGAACTACCGCGAGTGGTCCGAAGTAGAGATCGACTTTTTCAACGACCACGAGATCAACCAGTTCTTGGACACGTACCTGCTACATCTGACAGCGGAACAGGCGACTCTGCCGGCTGATTTCAGAGAGGCGAGGGTCGCGGAAATTCGCCGAGAGGTAAATGCGGACCTGTTGCGCAGGCCCGTGCACGCGAAGCTTGTGGCCGAGCTCGCTTCGACGCCGACATTCGACCTTCGAGGTTTCACCCGACATACGCTGTACTCACAGTTCATCGAACGTCTGATAGAACGCGATGTAGATGGCAAGTTGGCGCGGCGTATCATTGCTGTCGCCGACCGGATTGTCTTTCAACGCGAACTGGCGTGGTGGTGTTGGACCAAGCCCGGCATGTCGCAGGGCTCATTCGAGCGCGATACCGTGCCGGTGTCCCTTCTGGAGGGGCTTCCGAATGGCGGTGCGACAGACATCGAGACAAAGCTCACGGAGTATCTGGTCGCTACGTTGACCGAAGAGAAGGAAGCGGGGGTGCTGTACTTCGCACACCGCTCGTTTCTGGAATTCCTTGTCGCGGAAAAGGTGAGAACGTGGACACCCTCAGCGGATCAGCATGTCCAGCTTGCTGCCGGACTCAACGTCGACATTCGCGAGTTTCTCGACGCGGCGCCGGACCATTCGCACCTGCGTAACTGGTATGCAACGTTAGGAGCATCGTCCGGGCCCTTACCTATGGAGTATCTGAAGTACTTCCAAACCGACGCTCTTTTGGTTCAAGAGATCAGTCAGAGTCCGGCCAGCCGAGCGACCGTTGCCGATATCGCGATCCTCGGTCTGGTAACAGTCGGGGCGGACAAGACTTCGACCGAAATCGAATCGCTCATCGAATTCCTGACGGAGGCGGTAATCGATGCGCCCGAAGGGCCAGCGACGATGGCGATTGCGTGTCTTGTCCGTCTGCGTTACGAGCTTGGCGAATTCGATGCGATCGTGGCTCTAACACTGGGCCTTTTGATGCGCGTGATCAGCCGCATGAAAGACGCCCCAAACCAGGGGTTATCGTACTTTCCGTGCGAAATATGGCGGTTTGATCCTAAAAGTCCATGTGGATCAATTACTTGCAAAATCGCCGAATGCGAGAAAGTCGAAACCGCGGAGCCATACTGCAAGCGGCGCTTCACGCGACTACCGCCAGATTTGGCACGATTCGGACGATTACCCCCTATCGGACTCCGCCCGATCGGGCCAGAGAAGTCGTGTGGCAAATTTCTCGCACGACGCCGCAGGTTATGCGCGGTGATCTGACCGGATACGCGAATTTCGATAAGCGCTCCGAAGTAGGCAAGATCAAGGCGCCCGTGATGCTGCTTCGCGGCGATGCTGACTGGCTTGTCTATCAGGAAAAGGTTGAAGAAGCGGCTTCGCGCATTCCCGGCAGCAAGATCGCAGTGCTGGCCGGCACTGGCCACTATCCGATGACCGAGAATCCGCTCGAGTTTTGCGACACAGTTCGCAGTTTCCTGCATGACGCTGGCCTGGGAAGAGCCAGCCGATAGGAGCATGAGGTCGGAGCGCCGCGTGACTGGCGATACACAGCGCTCCGTCGCCCTTTTTGGCGGTCCGTCCCCGACGGCGCCAGTCGGATGATGTAAGCAACGGCCGGCTGGCTGAAGGCGTCTCTGCCCGAAGCGTGCTGATCGTCGTCAATAAAATAGACGTCCGCGTCCGGACAGAAAGTAGTTCGTGCCGGCCTGCACCTGGTGAAGTTCGCGTTGCTGGCATCGTCCGCGCCGGTTGCATCGGTCTACATAGGCAACGCCGCGAGAAGCGCCGGAACAATCTGATACCGCTTGTCCGTGGCCAAGGTAATCCACGGCTGTGCTTCCCGTGCGAGATACGCGACGTCGCGCACGCTGCTTATGCTTTTCATCTCGAACGCCGGCCGGAATGCCGGGTCCACTCCATCGACGAACGCCTCCAAGAAGCCTGTACCTCCTCACTGTCACGGAACGTCCTGTCTTGCCTAACGAGGGCCGAGCTGGTCCGGAACCCTTGAGAATCTCGTAACCCAGTGAGCAAAACCGCAGAGATGGTGGTCGAGAACCTGCGTGGTTGCAGCTTCTATCTGCCACGGAGGAATTGGGCATGTCTAAAAAATGGGGGCAGCGGAGCGTTCGGCAACCACGGCCGTACCATTGCATGACGTAGGGAGCCGCGCTCTCAGCGCGCATGTGGGCGCTGCGCTACGTTCCAGATGACTGCCACGATTGGCGTCCCATATTCGTTACCGAAGACAGCGGTCCCGGGCACGTCATGTAGAACCCGCTCTCGACCGGAACCAGGGCGTTGCCACGATGAGCATTTGCAGACCCGTACCGTACGCCGGTGCCACTGCATCCGTCGCCGATGCGTTGACAGGCGAACGGCCTACCCCAGGAAGTCACCACTTGACGCGGAAGGGATGTTGTTTTACCTTAGTTTTTGTGATCACACATCAAATATCACAACGTTGAGCGCGTAACGCTACCGTTGCTTGTTTGAGCGCAACGCCGCTTGCGGTTGAAGCCCCGATCGCGGAGATCCCCGCGATCGGGCGACCGGCGGCCATCGTCAATTTCCCGCTTGTTTCACCACGCTTGAAGGAAACAACATGCTCTTCGATTTGGATGAAGTTCCAGTAACCCTTCGGGGCGAGCCTGCGTATGTTGCCGAAAACGCCACTATCGTGGGATCCGTCACGATCGAGCGCGACGTTTCAGTGTGGTTCAACGCTGTGATCCGGGCCGATAGCGACCGCATTCTCATCGGCCGGGGCAGCAACATCCAGGATGGCGCGGTATTGCACGTTGACCCTGGCTTTCCGCTGGAAATAGGGGAAGACGTGAGCGTCGGTCACAAGGCGATGTTGCACGGGTGTCGGGTTGGCGACGGCAGTTTGATTGGAATCAACGCCGTAGTCCTTAATGGGGCCGTCATCGGTCGCGAATGCCTGATAGGCGCAAATGCGCTAGTTCCAGAAGGCAAGGAGATCCCGGATCGGTCATTGGTCGTGGGAACGCCGTGCAAGGTATTGCGCACCCTGAGTGACGAGGAGGTCACAGGCTTGCGCAAGAACGCGGAAGGCTATGTGGAACGAGGCCATCGGTATGAACGCGGCCTGCGGGCGAATACGACGCCGAACCTCGAGGTCCAGGCGGAGGGCGATACCCCTATGTGGAAACCCCGCGCGTCGCAGGTCGCAAAGGCCACCATGAGCGCATTCTTGAACTGGGCAAATGACCGATATGACACGCGTCATGCCAGTTATGCCGAGCTTTACGACTGGTCGATCACCGAAACGGAGCAGTTTTGGACGGGTGTTTGGGACTTCTGCGACCTACGCGCTAGCATCAGAGGCGACACCGTTGTTCAGAATGGAAAGAGCATGCCAGGCGCGCGATGGTTTCCCGACGCGCGATTGAACTACGCTGAAAACATGCTGCGCGCGAAAGCTGAGACCGACGCGGTTGTGTTTTGGGGCGAGGACCGAATCAAGCGGCGCCTCACACACAGAGAACTGTACGACGCTGTCTCCCGCTTCGCTCAAGCCTTGACGGCGGCTGGCGTGGCCGAAGGCGATCGTGTTACAGGGTATCTGCCCAATATTCCAGAGACGCTCGTCGCGATGCTGGCGACGGCGAGTCTCGGTGCGATCTGGTCATCCACCTCGCCGGACTTCGGCGTTCAAGGGGTGCTCGACAGATTCGGCCAGATCGAGCCGAAAATCCTCATTTGCGCCGATGGGTACGTTTATGGCGGCAAGCGTCACGACTCTCTTTCCCGCGTGGCGGAGATAGCCGCAGCATTGCCAAGTGTTGAGCACGTCGTCGTCGTTGAATTCATGCGCAACGATCCAGACGTAAGCAACATTCGAGGTGCCGTCAGGCTCGCGGACTTTATTGCCCCGCATGCTTCGAAAGAACTGACTTTCGCACAGGTTGCATTTGATCACCCGCTCTTCATTCTCTATTCTTCAGGCACCACTGGTGTGCCAAAGTGCATCGTGCATGGGCACGGTGGAGTCCTGCTGCAACACCTCAAGGAGCACACGCTTCACAGCGACGTAAAGGCTGGCGATAGAGTGTTTTATTACACGACGTGTGGCTGGATGATGTGGAATTGGCTCGCTTCTGCATTGGCTGTCGGGGCAACTGTCCTGCTTTACGACGGGTCCCCATTCGCCGATGAGGGTCGTATCCTCTTCGACTATGCGGAGGCGGAGGGAATGACTCACTTCGGCACCTCGGCAAAATATCTCGATGCGCTAGCTAAAACGGGGTTCAAGCCCAGGGAGTCACATTCGCTCCAGAGCCTGCGCACCATCATGTCATCCGGGAGCCCTCTTGCTCCCGATAGCTTTGATTTTGTTTACCGGGACGTCAAATCCGAGGTTTGCCTGTCGTCGATTTCGGGCGGTACGGATATTGTCTCGTGCTTCGCACTCGGCAACCCTGTGCTTCCAGTATGGCGCGGTGAACTGCAATGCCTTGGCCTTGGCCTTGCGGTCGAAGTCTGGGACGAATCCGGCCGACCGGTGCGGAGCTCCAAAGGCGAACTTGTGTGCGTCAAGCCTTTCCCAGCAATGCCGATCGGATTCTGGAACGATCCCCAAGGGACCAGATACCGTGCAGCCTATTTCGAGCGCTACTCCGGCGTCTGGTGCCAAGGAGACTTTTGCGAACTAACTGCGCACGACGGCTTGATCATTTACGGACGTTCCGACGCCGTTCTCAATCCTGGTGGCGTTCGGATCGGCACCGCCGAAATCTATCGTCAGGTAGAAAAATTGCCCGAAGTACTTGAGTCGATTGCGATTGGACAGGCGTGGGAGAATGACGTTCGAGTGGTCCTGTTTGTAAAGCTTAGAGAGGGATTGACTCTTGACGAAACATTGATCGCGAACATCAGACACCAGATTCGGGCGAACACGACACCGCGTCATGTCCCAGCGAAAATCCTCCAGGTAACGGATATTCCGCGGACCAAAAGTGGGAAAATCGTTGAACTGGCTGTACGGAAGGTCGTTCATGGTGAAGCCGTAACAAACATCGATGCGCTTGCGAATCCTGACGCTCTGAGCCACTTCCGTTCTCGTGCGGAGCTTCGATCGTAAGGGAACGCAGCGGCCGGCATCTCACACTTACTGTGGCCCAACGCCTCCGAAAACGCCAGTGGCGGACAATCGGGCGCGTGCTAGTCGCGGAGAATCTTCTTCATCGTCCAGCTACTCCCACCGTCAACCCGGGCATGAAGCACGAGGCTAAAGGGGTGCCGTCGGGAAACGGATTTTCCTTACGGCATAATTTTCCGACGCACGGAGCACCGATAAGCGACTGTTTCGAGAAACGATAGCCATCATCCCCAGACGCGCAATGTGTCGGCGTTAGGCGCTCGTCCGTGGGGACTTGTCATCGTCGTTGCGTCGCTAAACGCCCGTGTCAACCCTGTCGCGCGTAAATGTCGTGCCATCGTCCAGCTGACGTGATGATCGGGAGGACCAAGCGGCTTAACATAAAGGTTGGCGCGAAGTAGCCGCGCAGCATCACTTGAGGTGGTCCCGACGAGACAGGCTGCACGGCGTGGCGTTTTAGCCAGGAGAAGGTCAAAGTCCTTAGCCAGCCGGCGGAGCTATCAGATCGATCTGGCAACAGCCCCGGGACTTCACGGTATTTTCACGGAGGTTCCCGTGCATGCATTCTTGTAAAGCAATGCCGCCTCCACGTCAGAGCAGCGACATCGCTAGCCGACAGCCTACAGGAAAGGCGCCAGCGCCGAGAGTCATGAATTTTCTTCACGATAGGGTGCGACGGCACCTAAGTCATCGGCCCGACCCCGGGTGCCAAGCGGAGACAGCATCTTCCATTCCGCAAACGTCCGACGCCGGTCGACAACGAGTGCAACCGACCGGCGATTGTGACGGAACGGGCGAAATCGATCTAGCCCAAGCAAGGCCGCCCAAGCAATTCCCGCCGCCCCGTCGCTGCTGATTGCTACCCCGCGAACCGTGGCTCTGGCATCCCCTTGACGCCGAGTCCAGTCACTGCAAAGAGCCCTCCTTTGTTGCGCTCTTTTTGCGGGATGCCCCACATCGGCCGACCCATCGCCGTGACATACAGGGTATCCAGATTCGGACCGCCGAACATGACGCTCGTTAGATTCCGAACGGGAAATGGTACGACCCGGTCCAGCGTTCCATCCGGCGCGTAGCGCAGAATGCGGCCACCGAATACCAGAGCGGACCAGATGAAGCCTTCGGCATCGACCGTCGCGCCGTCGAACGTGCCGGCCATATCGCGTGCCGATGCAAACACCCGCCGGTTCAACGCTGCACCCGTCTCGATGTCATAGTCGTACGCGTACATTTGCTTGTCGTACGTATCTGTGAAATAAAGCGTGCGATTGTCGGGGCTCCAGCACGGCCCGTTCGAACAACTGATGCCGCCGTCGAGGCGAGTGATCGTGCGGTTCGTGTCGACTCGGTAAAGGGCGCCGCTTCGCGTGGAACGTTGGCCGCGGTCAGCCTCATAGCGATCGAAGTCGTACGCCATTGTCCCGACGATGAACCGGCCTTTCCGGTCCACCTTGCCATCGTTAAAACGTGTCTCGGGATCGTCGCTTTCCGGATCACCAATCAGCTGTACGGTCTGTTGTTCAAAGTCGTAGAAGTGTATGCCGTTCGCGAGCGCTACCACTGCACCGCCGTGCTCACGTAGCGCCATCGAGCCGATATGATGCGGCACAAAAAAACGCTCGACTTCGCTGCCATCCGCTCGGCAACGGTAGATCTCAGCGGCTGTACTGTCGATCCAGTACAGCCGCTCTTCCTTCACATCCCAAAGAGGTCCTTCGCCCAGGTGATTATTTGCGTCGACCAGTAAGCGCGTTTCGATCATCGTCGTCTCCTATATACGATTCATTAACGGTAAAGCTCTTCACCTACGCATCAGCTTGGCCCGGCGGCTGAGTGTCCATATGGCGCTTTGTTGCCCACGCTGCCGGCGGCCGTTTTTCGCCGCCCGCTCCGTGCACATACCAGGTGGCCGACATGAAGCACCGCGATTCCGTCCTTGCCATCATGCTTTCTTGTCACGCAGAGTGATCACAGCAGCCAGCACCACCATGCCGTTAATGATGTCGCGCACGGCTGGCGGCACAGTCGTTCCCGCGAGCAGCGTGCCAAGCGCGGTGAGCAGCAGTGCGCCGCCGAACACGCCGAGGTAGTGTCCGCGCCCGCCCGTAATTAGCGCACCGCCCACGACAACGACTGCAATCGACGGCAGCAGGTAAGGATCTCCCATTCCAAGAAACGCCTGGCTGCTGAAACCAGCGAGCAACACCCCGACGATCGCGGAACACAGGCCCGAAAGGCAGTACACCGCGATCAGCGTCGCGCCAACCCGTACACCCGCCAGCTTCGCCGCGATCTGTGAGTTGCCAACCGCGTACACGCGCCGTCCGAACGGCGTGCGATGCAGCAGCAACAGCGCCACCGCAAGAAAGAGCGGCACGCTCCAGGCCGCGAGCGACAGCGGACCAAAGTGTCCGTTCGTGAATTCGCTAATGGCTGAGGGTGCCCACCCTTGTGGCGAACCGTTGCAGTAAATCAGCGTGAGTCCTTGCAGCAACCCGTTCGCGGCGAGCGTGACGACAATCGGCGGCAATCCGAGCACAACGACGCCAACCCCGTTGAAGAGGCCAACCAGCAGCCCAACACCAAGAACGAGAGGAACCGCCCACGCGGCCGCACCGTTTGCACCGAATGTGAGGCCTGTAAGCAGCACTCCCGATAACGTGATCAACCAGGGCATCGAGAGGTCAAGTCCGCCCGTCAGAATCACTGCCCCTTGCCCGAGACCGAGGATCGCGAGGAACAGCGTCAGGGTCAGTAGACTGCTATAAAAATTGGCGCTCGCCAGGACCGAAGGGCCGTAGACAAAACCAGTGATTGCAACGACTACAATGAAGAGCACATACGCGGGTACGACATATTTGACCCATTCTCGATTGCGCTCGATCCAGTCGCTGATGAAGCGTCCCTTCAGTTCCTTGTTTTCAATCGGCTGAAAATCCGCCACTTCGAATCTCACTCGCCGCGCATCACGACTGTCCTTTGCACGGGTGCCGGTCCGCACCGCTTTCATCCATTGCGAGGCGTACCGCGCGCAATGATGCGCGGCGGAATCCTTGCCGATCGATGAGCCAAGCACGGCCAGGATGAGGATCGTCGCTTCGGCAATAGTGGTGTAGAACGCCGACACATTCAGAACCAGCAAGATGTTGACGGTAATCATCAACGTCATTGCAGCGAACACCGTGCCGACACACCCGCCGCGTCCACCGCCAAGCCAGGTGCCGCCGAGAACCACAGCGGTGAACATCGACAGTAGCAGTGGTCGTCCGACGAGCGGATCGGCTGATCCCGTCTGAGCTGACACGTAGAGCCCCGCAGCGGCGTAAAACATGCCCGCGAGCGCATACGTAGCAATTCGGTATCTGGTAAGAGGCATGCCGTTCGCATATGCGCCGTCCGGATCACTGCCAAGCGCGTAGAGGCCGACGCCAAAACGCGTACGCTTCAGGAAAGACCAGATGAGCAGCGCCAACAGGAGCACGGCCGCGGACATAGGGATTTTGTCTGGGATCAGGTCCGAGGTGATGAAACCGCCGAACTGTTCACCGATGACGCCGCCTGGCTTATCCTGGATGAGCAGCGTGAGCCCCTGTACCATGAACATCGTGGCGAGCGTAACCACGATCGATTGCAGCCGGAACCATGCGATCAATGCGCCGTTGACAAGGCCAATGCTACCGCCAATCGCAATGATGAATGAAACGCCGCCCCATTGTTCGAGGGGCGTGCCCTGCACGAAGCGCACGGCGAGAACGTTAGAGAGCGATACAACCGCCGATGCCGAGAGGTCGAACCCGCCGGAGAGCACCACGATTGTCTGACCGATCGCCGCCAGCGCGAGCGTGGTACTGCTCGAAATGACCGACCCAATGTCGTAAAGACCGACGTGCGTCGCCGAAAGCGACATCCAAGCGAACAACATCGCGAACAGAGCGCCGATGGCGATAATCAATCCGCGGTAGTGATCCACCCGTGCGCCAAATCCTAGCCGGACGCCGGGACGCACGATTTCGCTGTCGGGCGAAGCAATTGCGTTGTTCATAGGAACCTCTGACTGGTTGATGCGTATGATTCGGACTTCAACTCGAAAGCATCTTGCGCATGACCTCTTCTTCGGTCAGTGCGTCGCCTTCGAGCTCCGCGACATTGCGCCCTCTATACATGACCGAGACGCGGTCGCAGACATTGACCAGTTCGGGGACGTCGGTGGAATAGAACAACACCGAACCGCCCGCCGCGGCAAACGCACGCATAAGTACAAAGATCTGGTGCTTGGTGCCTACGTCAATGCCGCGCGTCGGATCAAACATCAGCCATACGCGGCTTTGCGTGAGCAGCCACTTCGCCATCGCGATCTTCTGCTGGTTGCCGCCGGAGAAAGACAGACATGGCTTGTACAGCGCCCTCGGATTTACCTCCATCTCCGCGAGCGAGCGTGCGATCGCGGCCTGCTCACGCTTGCGGTCGATCAGCCCGAAACGCGAGAAGCGCTTGATGATCGGAAGTGACACGTTCTCGCCGCCGGGAAGGCGCAGAAAGAGCCCCTCAGTTTTGCGGTCTTCGGGTAGAAAGGCGGTGGCTACGCCAGCCTTGAGTGAGTCGGCGGTGGACGTCAGCGTTACCGGCTTGCCGTCGATCAGAATCTGCCCTTCGTCAATGAACTCGGCACCAAAGAGCGCCTCGAACAGCTCACGTTGGCCCATTCCCTGCAACGCAGCAATGCCACGAACTTCGCCCGCCTTCAACGTCAGGTTGAAGTCGGTCACGACGCCGTCCACCTTGATACCGCGCGCCTCTATCGCCGGGATCGGACTCCGCACGGGTGCCGGCACCTTCGGCGGATATTTCGCCTCCAACGAGCGACCGATCACGAGGCGGATCACTTCGTCATCGGAGATGTTGGCCGTCTCGAATGCACCGACGTCCTTCCCATTGCGATATACCGTGAGGCTGTCGCAGAACTCCCGCACTTCCTGCATCCGGTGCGAGATGAAAACGAACGTCACGCCGCGCGCCTTCATCTCATCGATACGCCTCGATAGCCATGCGACGTCGCGCCCCGAGAGCGCCGAGGTCGGCTCGTCGAGCAGCAGCACCTGCGGTGCGCGCACAATCGCCTTCGCGATCTCGATCTTTTGACGCACGGGTAATGCGAGGTCGCGGATATATGCTCCTGGGCGTACTTCATGGAGTTCCAATCCGTCGAGCCATTCGGAGACCATCCGTTGCGACTCCCGACGCTTGATAAGCCCAGTCCAGGTGGTCGGTTCGTATGACATCAGGAGGTTCTGCGCGACCGTGAGGTCGCGCACGAGTGTCATCTCCTGAAAGGCGGTTTGCACGCCCGCGCGATGCGCGTCCTTCGGACCGTGCATCGTCACTTCCCGGCCCATCACGGAAATGCTGCCGTCATCCGGCCGCATGAGTCCCGACAGCAGTTTGACAGTCGTCGACTTCCCTGCGCCGTTCTCGCCGAGAAGCGCGTGAACGGCTCCGCGCTTCACGCGGAACGAGGCTTTGTCGAGCGCGACGGTCGCGCCGAAGCGCTTTGTGACATTCGACAGATCGATTGCCCATTCGCTCGTCATTGCATTTCTCCTTAGACCCCGCGATTTCAGTCGGGCTTGCCGCTGAGTGCAGCGTTGAAGCCGACTTCGCTCGTTTCGGCAGAAAAGATGTCGGCGAACCAGCCCGGCGGCACTTTGTCCGGCGGGAATGCTGTGCAGCCGGCCCTGAGTTCATCAATGGAACCAGTCTTGCACAACTTAGATTCTGAGGTCAGAACGAGCGGCAACTTGAGCGTCACATGAGCCGGGAAATCCTTGCCTTCGAGCTTGCCGACGGCCAGTTTCAGTGCAAGCGCGCCCGAGTACGGCGGCGATCCGTAAGAGATCGAGCGGTAACCGATCGAGCGGTAAGCTCCCTCGCCTTTTACGGTTCCCGGGGGCAGCATCTGCACGCGATGGCCGTTCGACGATTCGCCCGCGCACGGTTTGATCTTGTCGTCCGGGATGCCCGCTTCGAGCTGCATGGATGCCGCCGTGAAACAGCCGACCTGCATCCACAGACCATCGATCTTGTCCCACGAGTTCGTCGCGAGGATCTTCGAAAGCTCGGTCTTCGCGGTCGCCTGGCTCCACATGCCGGTGCCCTCGGCAACGATCTTGATGCCGGGATGCTTCGCGAACACTTCCTTCGCGGCCTCGGTGCGTGCGCGGTCCACTGACGTGCCGGGCACGCCGGTGATCATGACGATATTGCCCTTGCCGTTGAGCGTTTTCGCGAGCCATTCCGCAGTCACGGTGCCCGTCTGCTTCTGGTCGATCGTCACGTTGTGCGCGCACGGCTCGGTCACTTCGCCGTCATACGCCGCCACCACAACGCCCTTGGAGCACGCGTTCTTGATCGCGCGGTTCAACGCAGTCGGCGAGATCGGATAGATGACGATGGCCTTGGCGCCTGCCTGCACCATCGAGTTGATCTGCTGGATCTGCTTTTGCGCGTCGGTGCCGGCGACCTGAACCTCGAGGTCAACCTTATCCCTAAGCGCAGGCGTCGCGGCCATTGCCTTAACCATGTTGGCCGCCTCGGTCTGCCAGTCGTTGCCGACATAGCTCATCGACAAAAACACCTTGTACTTGTCGGCGGCCGACGCGTTACCTGATACAGTCAACGCCGCAAGAACCGCGGTGCCGAGCACAAGCCGGCCCGTAAGACGTATTGTGTGCTTCAAAGCTTCCATGTCTTCCTCCTATCCTGCACCTGGTTGGGTTTCTAGCTTTCGATATGCTGCAGACGTGCACCTGCGGGTAATTCGATGCCCGAGGTTCCAGGCACGACGTCGGGGTCATGGCCCGGAATGACGAAATCGGCGATTTGCCGGATGCGCTTGAGCGATTGCAGTTCGGCGAACGTCTCGTGGACGATGCCCACCGGTACGAGATCGACGATGTTTTCCATGCAATTAGCGCAGTCGCCAGCAATCATTACGACGCCATCTTCAGTACTCACGGCGACCGACTGATGACCGGGCGTGTGGCCCGGTGTTGGAACGACACGCACCCCGGGTACGATGTCAGCCACGCCGTTCACGAACTGCCAGCGAAAATACGCAAGCGGCTCGCGACCGATCAGAAACTCCTGGTAATACGTTGCCTGTGTCGGAAGAGGCGTGCCTGCGTACTCCCACTCGGCCGCCTGAATCACGAAGCGCGCATTGCGAAAAAGTGTGTTGCCGCCAGAGTGGTCGTAGTGCAGATGCGTATTGATAACGATATCGACATCGTCTGCGCTCCAGCCCACGTATTCCTTCAGAGCGCGTTCGAGCCGCTCTTCAGGCGCCTGTTCGCACGGACACACAAAGTTCGACACCCATGTCGGGTCATGAATGCCCGTATCTACAACGATCTTCTTTTGCGCGCCGACAATCGCGGAGGACCACACCGGTACCTTTATCCGCTGGCCGAAGTAGCGGCCGCAGACCTGGGACGAACGATCGACTGTGAGCCAGCCCGTAGGCATCGCAACAACCTTCAGCGTATTC
>NZ_JARESO010000102.1:0-15763 GCF_046030175.1 Paraburkholderia sp. RL17-373-BIF-A | reverse complement strand
GTAAGCATCTGATCTGTACCGTTCCCCGCCTTGCGTAGAAGATGCAATCATCGGCTGCGACGGACACGAGTGACCGACTCTGTCCACAACAGCGAGAATGGACACTGTGACTCAGACAGTCGAGTTACCCGCGAAGCGCCAGAACCGACGGCATCCATTGGAATGGAAGCGATCGGTCGTCGAGCAGACATTTGAACCCGGCGCCTCGGTCGCCCGGGTCGCCCGCGACAACAACATCAACGCCAACCAGGTATGGGCCTGGCGCAAACTGTACGCCCAAGGTCTGTTGGTCGAAGAAGCTCAGACAGGGACCATGTTGCCTGTCGTTGTAGATGGTCAGTCCCATCGACCTGCCACCCATGCGCTTGAGGCGACGGACGCGCCGGCACCTCCGATGGCTACAAACGGCAGTATTCAGCTTCAGCATGGCAATACTTCGGTCCGGATAGAAGGCGTGCCCGATGCGACCGTACTGCGCCTGGTTCTTGATCGGATTCTCCGATGATCGGCATGCCTGCAAACACGCGGATCTGGATCTCCGCCGGCGTCACCGACATGCGCTCCGGCTTCAACTCGCTTGCAGAGAAGGTGCAGACGGTGCTTGAGAAGGATCCTTATGGCGGCCATGTTTTTATTTTCAGGGGACGTCGTGGTGATCTTCTGAAGGCGTTGTACTGGAGCGATGGCGGCCTATGTTTATTTGCGAAGCGTCTTGAGAAGGGCCGCTTCGCATGGCCTCGCGCTGACGCTGGTGTCGTGGCGTTGACCACAGCCCAACTCTCGCTCCTGCTCGAAGGTTTTGACTGGCGACAACCGATCGATGCGGCACGCCCGCGCAGCGCTTTGTAAACGTCTGTTACCCGATGATGCGTGTGCAGCAGATGGTCGTAAACTGTCACCATGGATCTGACCGATGCCGACCTGCCCGACGACGTTGATGCGCTGAAGGCGCTGGTACGCACGCATGCGGGGTCGGCTCATGCCAACGCGCAGCGGGTCGCTCAATTGCAGGACCAGCTCAGCTCACGCGTGATCGAGATCGAACATCTGAAGCTGATGCTTGCCAAACTGCGCCGCATGCAGTTCGGTCGCAAGTCAGAGAAACTCGATCGTCAGATCGAACAGCTTGAGCTGCGACTTGAGGACCTGCAGGCCGACGAAGGTGCGGTTACCCAGGCTGATGCAAAGAAGGCGCCGCACCGTCGCGAGAGTGCCTCTCGCAAACCTCTGCCAGATCACCTCGAACGCGAAGAGCGTGTGCATCAACCCATCGAAGATCACTGCCCGGGATGCGGTGGCGCGCTCAAACCGCTGGGCGAAGACATATCCGAGCAGCTCGAATACGTGCGCGCACACTTCCGCGTCATCCGTCATCGCCGTCCCAAATTCGCCTGTTCGTGCTGCGACTGTATCGTGCAGGCCGCAGCGCCGAGCCGACCGATCGATCGCGGCCTGCCGGGTCTGGCTTTGCTCGCCCACATCACAACATCGAAGTTCGCTTACCACATCCCGTTCTATCGCCAGTCCGTCATGTACGCGCGCGACGGCGTCGAGATCGAAGCGGGCACCATGGGCCACTGGCTGGGCAGTCTGACGTGGTTGCTCAACCCTCTGGTCGACGCGGTGCGCCGCCATGCGCTCGGTGGCACCAAGGTCCACGCCGACGACACACCGCTGCCGGTGCTTGCGCCAGGCACTGGCAGGACGAAGACCGGCCGGCTCTGGGTATATGTGCGCGATGATCGATGCAGTGGTTCGGACGAAGCGCCGGCGGTCTGGTTTGCCTATACACCGGATCGTCGCGGCGAACATCCACAGCGTCACCTTGCCCACTTCACGGGCGTGCTGCAGGCAGACGCCTTCGCCGGTTACGCGGATCTCTACGTGGGCGGTCAGATTCGCGAAGCGGCGTGCATGGCGCATGCACGTCGAAAGCTACATGATCTGCATGCTGTTCGGCCATCGCCGATCACCACCGAGGCACTCGAACGCATCGGCGCGCTCTATCGCATCGAAGAGCACATTCGTGGCAAGCCGCCTGAAGAGCGGCGACGCGTTCGCCAGGAGAAGGCTGTGCCGCTGCTTGATGACATGAAACTGAAACGGTGGTTCGAGGCGACGATCCTCACACTGTCCGCGAAATCGGACACCACCAAAGCGATCCAGTATTCCTTGAATCGCTGGCCTGCGCTGGTCTATTACTGCGACGAAGGTCTGGCCGAGATTGACAACCTGATCGCCGAGCGCGCGTTACGCGGAGTGGCCATCGGTCGCCGGAATTTTTTATTTGCCGGTGCGGACTCGGGCGGCGAACGTGCGGCTGCGATGTACAGCCTGATTGGTTCTGCCCGCCTGAACGGTATTGATCCCGAAGCCTACCTGCATTACGTCATTGAACGCATCGCCGATCACCCGGCGAACCGGATCGACGAACTGCTACCCTGGAACGTAGCTCCCTTGCTGCCGGCGCCCTCGCACATCGATCCCGTTCGCTAGTAGCCGATCCTCGCGTGCGTCAACGCCATTCGCGACGGTACAGATCGAATGCTTACGTCAAAGCCGACCGCGGCAAAATCGAGCACAGGCGCCCGATGGTCATACTTGCCAAATCCAGCCATATACAGGGGCCGTGTGTCGAGTGACAGGATCGGCACGGGTTCGGTATCGATGATGCGCAGCTCTGATGAGTTGGGCGCGGGTGGCGGTGGCAGTTCCGGGACGATCTCCCGCAGCACGGCGCCCACGAGCGGCGCTTCGGTCAGCGAGATCGGCGGCATCGCCAGATAAGCGGCCAGTTGCTGCGCCTGCAACGATTGCAACGGCAACTGCACGATGCCGGCAACGCCAGCCTGTGTGTCGATGTACCAGGCGGGCTCGGTCGCCAGCAGCATCGTGGATGGGGGCTCGGTTCGCAGTATCAGGCCTTCGCGGACTCACTGGCAGGCTCGATACGTCACATCCATCATTTCTGGATGCGTTGGCGTACACCGAAGACTGGACGCAACGACCCGTGCCCATGCGGCTCGGGCACGAAGTACAAACGCTGCCACGGTGCGCTGGCGGCAACCGGCGACTCGCCACAATCCGGTGAGCGCTTCGACTGGCCGTACGCCGGACAACTTTCCAGCAGCATGGAAGATGACGGACCGGCTTACTCGCCGCTAAGTCAGCGCCTGGCGCGTGACGGGATGGCCGTCGAGATCAAAATTCACGATGATGGCGAAGGCAGCTGGTTGCTCGAAATTGTCGACGAGTTCGGCAATTCAACCGTATGGGACGAGGCGTTTCCGACCGACCGTGCGGCCCTCGTGGAGGCTTTGAACACGATTGACAATGACGGCATCGTATCTATGATCCGCAGCGCACCTGTTGGCGTCACCCGCCATTGAACGGGAGGATCGAGAGCACAATCAGGTTCAGGCATGGCAAGGCCTGGCGGGTGATGATACACATTGCCTACGAATCCTTACGCCTACCCAGGCAGGGCCGAAAATCCAGTCCCGGTGCGAGTCCCAGGCAAATTCAGCCCAAAAGCTAGCAATCAGTTGTTACTTGCAGCACTAATTGTTCCCTAACTCAAACTTGTCGCTGGTCTGCTAGCATCGACGACTTATGCTCCGCACATTCGTCCAGTTGCAAGTCGTCTGGGTGCGTTGGAACGGAATCTGCACAGCCTTCATAATCCAGGCGAGTACTTTCGGAAATATAGCCCACTATGTCATTGATAACCTTGAACACTCTTGTTAGAGCTTTTGGAGATGGATCCGCACAGGATATTCAATCCGCAAATATCGCCATGCGAGGGGCGAAATTCAGAGGTGCTGACAGCATAAAGGATCTGATTCTCTCGATGTTGACGTTCGGGATTTATAGTTTTGTCAAATCTTCCATCATAGAACAGAAAAGAGCGACTATTGAAGTGGCACTACAGGAACTCCGTACGCAGATGGAAATGGATCCAGGCGAGCAAGCGTACTCTGTGGAAGTAGACGGTAAAACTCTTGATATTACACAAGAGTATGATTCTGGGGTGCCCAGTTTGAAACTTTATTTAGACGGTCATGAGTTTTGCAAAATCGATGAATTAGATTTTCGCCGGTTCGGTATATTGGTAGACGCGCAAATATGGACTCCGTCGAGTACGGCGGTCGATTTGGTTAACCGTACGATAGGGGATAATCTCGAGAGACTGCGGTCTCCAGATGGGTTTGCGTCGACCCAGGGTAGCAGAGTCTACCTGGACGACGAGGACATCTTCGCGGGCGAAAAATTCGACAAAGATGCAACTACAGAGTGGTGCCTGGTGCGTCGCGATAGCGGCATCTATGACTTGGCTACCTAGGATAGTGTGGCAGATATGGTGCGCCTTGACATCACGCACCCATTGACGGCGAACAGGATCAGTGGGGTCGACATTCTAAGAGGCGCAGCGATGCTGCCGCATCTTTCGTAGGAGCGGACAAACGGCTGTTGGCGGAACCGGCGTGGTTCATTTTGGGCCAGTATGCACTGGAGGCAACCAGCAACTCGCCACAATCCGGTGAGCGCTTCGACTGGCCGTACGCCGGACAACTTTCCTGCAGCATGGAAGATGACGGGCCGCTTTACTCGCCGCTAAGTCAGCGCCTGGCGCGTGACAGGACGGCCGTCGAGATCAAGATCTACGATGATGGCGAAGGCGGCTGGTTGCTCGAAATCGTCGACGAGTTCGGCAATTCAACCGTATGGGACGAGGTGTTTCCGACCGACCGTGCGGCCCTCGCAGAGGCGTTGAACACGATTGACAATGACGGCATCGCATCTATGATCCGCAGCGCACCTGCTGGCTTCACCCGCCATTGAACGGGAGGATCGTGAGCACAATCAGGTTCAGGCATGGCAAGGCCTGGCGGGTGATGATACACATCGCCTACGTGCAGCATGAATAGCAACAACACCCGCAAGGTGCCCGCCGACGCGCCGACCGACTTCATCAAGCCGCGCTGGCAGAAGCTGGTCATGACCGACTCCGGCATCGACCGGCGTTACTACGAACTGTGCACACTGTCGGAGATGAAGAACGCGCTGCGCTCCGGCGACATCTGGGTGCAGGGCTCGCGCCAGTTCAAGGACTTCGAGGACTACCTGGTGCCGCCCGCGAAGTTCGCCAGCCTCAAGCAGACCAGCGAATTGCCGCTGGCCGTGGCCACCGACTGCGACCAGTACCTGCATGAGCGGCTGACGCTGCTGGAAACGCAGCTCGCCACCGTCAACCGCATGGCGCAGGCGAATGATCTGCCAGACGCGATCATCACGGAGTCGGGTCTGAAGATCACGCCACTCGATGCGGCAGTGCCCGACACTGCGCAGGCCCTGATCGACCAGACCTCGATGATCCTGCCGCACGTCAAGATCACCGAACTGCTGCTGGAAGTAGACGAGTGGACGGGCTTCACCCGGCACTTCACGCACCTGAAATCGGGCGACCTGGCCAAAGACAGGAATCTGCTGCTGACCACGGTCCTGGCCGACGCGATCAACCTGGGACTGACGAAGATGGCTGAGTCCTGTCCCGGCACGACCTACGCCAAGCTCGCCTGGCTGCAAGCCTGGCATATCCGCGACGAAACCTACTCGACAGCATTGGCCGAGCTGGTCAACGCACAGTTCCATCACCCCTTTGCTGAACACTGGGGCGACGGCACCACGTCATCATCGGACGGCCAGAACTTCCGCACCGGCAGCAAGGCCGAGAGCACGGGCCACATCAATCCAAAATACGGCAGCAGCCCAGGCCGGACGTTCTACACCCACAATCTCCGACCAGTACGCACCGTTCAACACGAAGGTGGTGACCGTCCGGGGTCGGCGTGCGCGATTCGACTTACGTGCTCGACGATTCGTCTATCTCGACCTGAATTAACGCGATTCTGAACCACGCCTAGCAATCAAGGGTTATTACACTACAAAATGCTCAAGGCGATCATCTGGACTGATGTCCTGCTCATTCCGCTTCGACATAAGAGTAATTTCTGTCCCCAAACTCTCTCTGAACGACGCTAAACTCGTCTTTTTAATTATGCCGACCATTTCACCATCCAGTCTGATCTTCAAAGCACGATCGTCACCAACATCAGATTGCTCTTCAATCGTCAGCTTTTTGCCGTCGACCTCCACGGAAATAGTGGTCGCGTCTGGATAATTCGTCATCTGCTGATGAAGATCTTTTACGACTCCTTCTAGAGCCGTTCTTTTCTGATTCATTTGGGATGATTTGGCAAAGGCATAAATCCCGAATGTCAAAATTGAGAGCATAAGGTCTCTAAATCCCCCGACACCACCGTAGCTCGCCCCATCCACAACCCAAGTCTCGGAGTTCTTTATGCCATTCCTCACATAATCTTCACCAACGAAAGTTCTTTTTAAAGTGCGCGGCGATCTGGACGATCCGGTTATCAAGGCTGCGACGAAGGCGTACATCGCCGAGCTGTGCGCCGAAATCAAGCGGCTGCAATCGAAACGAACGTCACACTGTACAGTCGGCATTGATGAGCTGAAATTCCTTGCCTGCGCTGAAATCAACGGCGCACTGGCCGCAATCGCCGGCAACGATGCGAACCTGCTGCTTGCCGCGCAGTCGATCGCGAACATTGAAGCGCCGGACGATAAGCGCCTCGATGGCAAGGCGTTGGCGCGCGAATTTGAGGTCAACACACACATTAAGCTGGTCTACCGGGCGCAGGATGAACGCACTGCGGAGTGGGCGGAAAACCTGTCCGGTACGCAATGGCTCGACATTGCGCAGCGCGAAAACGTCAAGGCAAACGTCCACGGCGGCGAACAGTGGGAAGGTACGCGCACGATCGCCAAGCTCGAACAGGCGATGATTTCGCGTAATACGCTGCTGAATCTGCCGCCGCGTGTGGGCATCATCTACATGCCCGATCGCAACCCGTCGAAGGTCTTCACGAGTCCGGCCAAGGTTGATCGCAGCTACGCGTCTTGGGAAGCCGGCGCAGCCGGCACCGAGCCGGCGGCGGAAGCGGCCCCGGCGCCGTAAATTTCGCCGGGCAAGCAGATGCGCACCCGCTCGGCTTTATATGGCATGATTCAGGCTGGCTTCAAGATGTTGCGCTTTTACACAATCCGCAGCATCTTTGCAATACCCCCATCCGGACAAAGCCACTCACTTATACATATACATGCGCATCGGACTCACTCATGTCGTGGTCATTCAGCTTCGGCACAGGAGTAATTTCCGTCTCCAGATGTTTTTTGAACGACGCCAAATTTGTATTCCGAATTATGCCGACACTTTCCCCATCAAGCGTAATCTTCAAATTAGTATTGCCAGTAAGACGAAACTCCGAAATTGTCAGAGTTTTGCCATCGACGTTCACGGAAATAAGGTTTACGTCCGGATTGTCCTTGATCTGCTGATGAAGCTCTCTCACGGCCGCTTCGACGACCGCTCTTTTCTGATCCATTTTGTTTGATTTGGAAAAGGCATAAATCCCGAATGTCAATATCGAGAGAAGAAAGTCACCAAATCCACCGGCATTACCGTATTTCGCCCCATCCATAACCACGTTTGACTTCGGTATTGAAGCCGCATAATCATCACCGACGAAAGCTCTTTTTATAGTAGCGGACGTTACTACTGACATAGTCGTTCTCCCTGCATTAAATTTCAACCTTGAACAGCCAAGGCAATTCGATTGCCCGGATGATCGTAGGAAGGCATTCTGTATGGTAGCCTTGGTCGAGCTAACGCTCGCTCGCGAATCTGCAGAAAGTTTCGCAAATTTTCGTGAGGGCGTAGTTCATCACCACCACAGAAGTATCGGACAGCGAAACGATGGACGCCGTGCTGCCCGCGGATGTACCGCTGGATCGGGTGATTGCCGATGGCGCGTATTACAGCATTGAGCGCACCCAGGCGTTCTCGGAGGCCGGTGTCACACCTGTCATCCCGCCGCCCGCTCACGCCGTTGTGCATGGCAAGCCTGAAACAGGCTGGCATGACCAGATCACTGCCTACATCAAGGACAAGGGCATTCATGCGTTTCAGAAGAAATATGGCTATGGTGTGCGCTCGCTGGTCGAGGCGCAGATCTCGCGCATCAAGCGCTGCATCGGCGAGCGTCTGCTGACGCAGAAACTGGCGTCGCAGGAAGGCGAAGGCGTCATCATCGCCAACCTCGTGAACCTGTGGAACTCGTTTGGCAGGTGCGTTTGCGTCAAAAATGGATAGTCGCGTCCGCAGCTCGGGAACTCGCACCCATCCAGACAAAGCCCATATTGAGCGGGTTCATTAGCTACCTTCATTCGGCGGAACTGCGTACGCGTCATGTTGCCGATCCGAGGCATTTCAGCAGGCGCCGCAAGCTGGACTTCGCCACACTGGTCAGCTGGTTTCCCGGCTGCAACCGGGGGTAGTGCGCACATAGCTGCCAAAAGTACCATTTGCGAATGCGGGCATCGCCGCCGGACAGATTCAGCCTGACTCGGCCGCTTTAGCGTTAGCGAGAATCCGATAGACGGTGGCCTCGCCCAGGTTGAGCTGGCGGGCAATACGGCGTTGTTGAATAAATCGATATCTCCGCTTTAGAAGGTGAGGTAGATTGTACGGTTCACTACAAATTTGCGTTCAAAAAGCACAGTTCGTACGAGCGAAACGCCAGAAACGGGCAGAAAGTCGAGGCGGTTTTCCCGGATTTTTATTTATTCAACAACGCCATCTTCGAGGAGCGCCTCAGGACCATTGAGCGCGTCTTTGCCTGGTCTACGTGAAACGCAGAAGGAAAACCCGCACGCGACTTTGTATCCCCAGCCCGCACGCTGAATGTGAGGCTGGCGCCGTTCCGGCAAGCGTCGCCGGAACGGCGCGGCCTTCTTTTATGGGCCGTCAACCCTCGCGCTTTCCCCGTCGCGATTTTTCTAGTGCGCCACGACTGGCCCGGTAGCCGCCGCCGTGTGCGTAGACTTGTGATGCAGCTTCTTTGCATGGCCGGCAGAGGTAGCTGACGTTGCGGCTTTCGGTGCCGCGGCTTTTGCAAAGGCGGCCGTTGCGAACAGTCCAGCGATTAGTACAACGAATATTTTCTTCATTTCGATTGTCCCATGCAAGTTAATGGTCGCGGAGAAGATTCTTCGTGACCATGTCCACTAAACGGGCCACGCAGCGATTCGGTTGACTCATGGCGTAGGCGGCCGAGAGCGGCGGGATGGCTGGACGGTTACAGTGGCAAGAACAGTGTACGCAAAAAGTCGGGCAGAGCGATGAAGCCATGATGCCGGCAGAAAGCCACTGTAAATAGTGATTCGCGTACCGGATAAGCGGGTTCGTGAATCAGGCCACAGGCGGCATATCAGCAAGTCGGTGACTGCACGGTGTTGCCATGCATGTTTGCGGCGCGTTCGGTTCCTTGGGCGCGTATCAACGCGATCAGTTCGCCCGCGGTGATCTCGATGCAGTATTCACGCGGGATACCCGGTCGGCGCAAATCCAGATCGACCAGCAGCACACTGCGTCCGTCGCCGGCCGATTCGAGCCGGACATTGCGACGGATAATCTCCGAAACCGGATCAGTCTCCGTAAGCAGCTGTAACGTACCCTGCGCGCCGGCAAAGGGGGAAGACATGTGTGAAATTCTCCTGTAAATGCTCACCGGGAGCCCCCGCAAAAGCTCACCACCGGTCGTGCTTTGACGACCGACCTCAGTCGAGCCGTCGGCAAGAAGGCTGGCCACCGCTACCGCTACGCAGAATCGTCGGCACCTGGTGCGATTATTCAGATCTGTGCAGCCCGTGGAGTATATCGAATCCGGTACTGACATCCCGTCGCCGTCGCGTGATCCCGGTTCGATGGTCCACGCTCGCGCACCAAAAAAAGGCCCTCCGGGGCGGAGGGCTGAGATCATATCTGAGGGAGATATGAGGAGACAAAGAGATCACTAAAGATCACGGGGCGATGCATTATGCGTCGCTGGTAGTATCCTAGCGTGGGAAAATCAGCCTGTGATGAGCGATGGGGCAATGAGCCTGGCAATTTGGGCGACGTGGAGCCTGTAGGAGAAGGCGTGCTCGAGATGCGCGAACATTTCTGGCCAGGCAGGCGCTTGTACTACGTCCAGCACGGCGAGTTGGTGATCGTGATGCTGGGCGGCGGTGTTCCCTCCGTATGTATCTTTAACGGCACTATGCGGCGCGATCTGAACATTGCGAAAGGAGCCGAAACAGCGTCGATCGGTGGATACCGAGCAGATCCGCGATTTCCTGCATGCCCATGTTGCCCTCGTCTACCAAACGATAGGCGTGATCGAGTTGCGCCGGCGTGAGCGTCGGCTTGCGACCGAACTTCGTGCCGCGCGCCTTGGCCGCAGCTCGGCCGCTGCTCGTGCGTTCAACGATCAGGCTGCGCTCGAACTCGGCCATGCCACCGAACACGGTCAACACCATGCGGCCGGCCGGCGTCGTCGTGTCGGCCCACGGCTCGGCGAGACTGCGCAGGCCTGCGCCGGCTTCGCGAATCCGCTCAAC
The DNA here is from genome assembly GCF_046030175.1 of Paraburkholderia sp. RL17-373-BIF-A. Lineage (NCBI taxonomy): Bacteria > Pseudomonadati > Pseudomonadota > Betaproteobacteria > Burkholderiales > Burkholderiaceae > Paraburkholderia > Paraburkholderia sp. RL17-373-BIF-A. The sequence continues at coordinate 5,242 of NZ_JARESO010000102.1, read as the reverse complement.
AATGTCGAGCAAGTCGCGGATGCTGCGCGCGAGCCGGTCGAGGCGAGTCACAACGATGACGTCGCCGGCGCGCAAGTGGTCGAGCATACGGTCGAGCTGCGGGCGCGCGCGGCGGGTGCCGGTGATTTTCTCCGCGAAAACCCGACCGCAGCCGGCTGCGCGTAGCTGCGCCGCCTGGTTGCTAAGGTCCTGGTCGCGCGTCGAGACACGGGCGTATCCGATCAGGAATGCGCCCGCTTCAATGTCGCGCGTCGCGATATCGGCCGGGTCTCTCACTGGCTCTCTCGCGATTCGAGCCACGACATGGCCTCGTTAAGAGCGTCGTCGTGTGCAGACTGCTGAAGGTACGCATCCCATGCGTCGCGCGGCTTTGCGCTGTCGGCTTTGGCTAACCAATGCCCACGCTCGGACTCGGTGATTCCGTTCCACCAGTCCATGCCGGCTTGCGGATCTGCATCAGCGTCGGCGGGGAACACCCCCCCCTCCTACTTCTGTGCCGCCTTCAAGGAGCAGCAGACGCCAACCTCCGCCCAAATTGGCAGGGCGCGGCTTAATCTCGTAGCTGTAGCTTGGTGCCGAGGTATTAACCATCGTCTGTTACCTGTCGTTGTCAGTAGGGCGAGGGCGGGTTACAGCTTCGTGGCGATGCTGCCAGAGGGCGTGGATCGCATCGAGGCGATTCTCGAATCGGCCGATCACGCGGCAGTCGGCGTCCGTGTCCTCGTCGTAGTGCGTGGCGATATCGACAAGCCACTTACCGTCGAGCTTCAAGTCATAGCCGCCGACGCATTCGGCCCCTTGCGGTGTAGTCAGGCCGTAGCGGCACCGACGCATCAGGAAGCCGTTGCCGGCAGTCGGGGGATAGTTGACGTTGTGCTGCACGAAGTATTCGCCATCATCGAGCAGCACGGCACCGTTCGTTTCTGTCGTCATGATTACTCGCTTATCGGGCGTCAGGTCCACGTCGGCAGCACGGCACGCCCACTACCTCGCATCATGCTGCATATTATAGTCGCGTATGTACGCGTATACAAGACTATATTTTGCAACATCGCGACACACGGCCGCGTTAGGGTTTGGCGGCGGCCGGTATGGCGTTGCGAAACTTAGGAGTTTTGCGACAACAACTGTGCTGGCTGTATCGAGAGCTTTCGGCTAGGATCCGGCGATTCCAGCCCGCAGGGTATGAGGCATGTTCGAATCGTTAAAAGGAAAAGGCTTCGAGATTGAATTTGTCTCGCATGCCGAGGGCATTCTCGAAATAGATTTCCCCGATGCGGTTACGGAACTCGAAGCGAGTCTTACCGAGGTCGATATTGCGATCACGGAAATCATCGGGTCAGGTGGAGGTGAAGCGAAAGGCACGCAGCGTCTGCGCCGGTCCTTGGCCGCTAAGCACTGGCTCAAGGTGAACTTCGAAATAAAGAAGACCATCAATGGCATCGAGCGCGAATCGATTTCTCACGAGGTCGATCACGTTCGCACATTCGAAAGGCGATCAGCTGATTGCGATGGAAATTGAATGGAACAACAAAGGGTTGTGTCGCGACAAGAAGGGGTGGCGAAGCAAACCAACGTCGTTAGGATGCCTTAATTAGCTAAGGACTAAAACTGTTCGGCGGGCGACGGCAATGTTCCTTTCGCCGCTTTCATCTGCCCCTTCCTGATCATATGCATCACTTCGATGCCGGACAGGATGATGCGCGCGCAGCGGAAATCCTTGAAACCCATCATCGGTTTGAAAATACGTTTGATAGCCCGGTGGTCCTGCTCAACGAGGTTGTTCAGGTACTTGCTTTGCCGGACCTTGATGGGTGTTTCCCGTTCGGCATTAATGGCCTGAAGGGCGGCCAGACTGGCGCCGCTTTTGTCCACGGTGACCGTCTCCGGCACGCCGTTCTGGTCGATCGCTTTCTCGAAGTAACGCCGCGCCGCAGCCTTGTCCCGATGAGCCCGCAGCAGGAAGTCGATCGTCTTGCCGTTCTTGTCTACTGCCCGAACAGGTATTTCCACTCGCCTTTGACCTTGATGTATGTCTCATCCATTCGCCAGCTCTTGCCCACTGGCCGTTTGTGCTTGCGAAAGGTCTTCTCAAACAGCGGCACGAGCTTTATGACCCAGCGATGAACCGTCGAATGGTCAATCTCGAATCCGCGTTCGGCGATCACTTCCTCGAGATTGCGCAGACTCAACGAGTAGGCCACATACCACCGCACGCTCAGCAGAATCACGTCCAATGGATAATGCAGCCGCTTCAAAACCCGGCCAATCCCCGCAGGCAACGTCTTTTGATCGGTCTTCGTCCTCGTCAGCTTCGCCACGGCTCGTTTCCACAAGTTCGTCTAGCGAATTTTACACCAGCACGCTAATGCGACAGAACCCGAAAAACCGAGGGAAGCTCATATACTAGTAATAAATTTCCAATCTCGTTTACCAGCAACACTTACCTGTTCAAACGGGGAAAACAGCCTTTCCATCATAGCAGTCGCTATCCCGCTGTACCGCCTCACGGCTCAGGAGCTTTTCGAGATACTCAAAATTCATATCACTGTGCACGCTGACAACCTTATCGCCATACGTAATCTGCAACCCAAAAGTGCACTCTCTAACCTCCAGCGTTTTGCCCTCGACCTGTATAGCCACGACATCCACGCCCGGATTCCTGCTCGATAATCCCGCTTTGAGATCCTGCAAGGCCCGTTCAACAGCCTCTCTTTTTCGCTCCATCATTGCGGACTTTACACCGACATAAATTCCGAATGTCAACATCGAGAAAATCAGGTCTTTGATTCCCCCGGGACTTGAAAATTCCGCTCCATGCATTGCGATAGCACTCGATCCATGAAGCGTCCCTTTCCGAATACCGTCATCCGAAAAAGCTCTCCGGAGAGTATTTTCGGTTATCAAGCTCATGTTCGATACCTCACATTAATTTAATGGCACGTAGCCTCTACTGCGTATCGAGGCCTACCGTCAAGTTGAGACGCTCACAAGCTAGCGTGACAACAGCATGCTACCTCGCGAATTCGAGAACAATTTTTCAAAAGTGGCAACATTCGTTCGATCTCGGAAGATACCTTTTTCCTTGATGTCGGATAAGCCCGCGCTGTGGCTTTGTTCGGCAGGGTCTCGTAGCAAATAGGGCCTGATTGCTGCGTTCGGGGTCTGGGATAATGTCAGCATCGAGAGAACCTCAAACTTGTCCGTTTAGCATGCCTTTCAAAGAACGGCTGAAGTCTGGCGCGCCGCAAGCGCCCAGGCAGTGCTACGTGAACCGTCGAATGGTCAATCTCGAATCCGCGTTCGGCGATCATTTCCTCGAGATTGCGCAGACGCAACGAGTAGACCACGTTGCCGGTCGTGGGATCGCGATATTGATCTTCGGCTTGCTGAGCTTGAAACGAGTGCGCTGCGTCAGATCGACAACGCGGATGCTGTACTGCTGCATCAACTCTCGAATCTTGGCGAACGCAAGCTCGCGCTCGCGCGCGAAAGCCTCGTCCACTTTCCGCTGGATTGCGTCGCGATCAGCGATGAGTTCCTCATAAGTTTGGGTTGGCATTATCTTTCCCACGTCACGCTGATGGTCAACAGGTATGAACCTCCGGACGGTCACCTCGCACGTTTCGTGCTCATATCAATTGCTGCTTCTATGGGTAACCTTCCACGTCTGGAACGCCTTGTCGCGTTTCAGGTGTTGCACGAGTACATGTTCGATGATGAAGTCGAGCGGCACGTCCGAACCGTTCATATCCTGATAGGCCCGCTGGTAGGCGAGCAAGTCGGCGTGCACGTCCTGCGACAGGTTGACTGGCAGCTTCGTTTTCTCAGGCTAACGCTTGACGATCGGCAGCAGCAGGCGCGCGGACGATTTGCGGGTAGGTTTTTCAGACATGGTTGTTTAAGTCCTCAGTGTTTGCGACGGATCGCTTTGGTGACATTCAGCGGCCAGAGCCACACGTAATAAAGCCGCACATCGATGCGGCTGTGCCAGTTGAGTCCCGCGAAAAGCTCGGCGGGCACGGCCTTGGCGAGCGAACAGGCGAGCAGGCCGATCACGACATACCCGCCGAACGACAAGATGGTGTTGTTTGTTACTTCGAAGCCCACCCGACGCATGAGGTAGCTCGCGAGACACATGAACCCGATCAGGACGCCGGCGTTGATCGCGCGCACGCGTACGGCCTTCCGTCGCGTCATGTCGAGGTCGCGTTGCCTGAGCTGGTATTGCTCCTGTTCATGGACGCCGCGCTGGACGTGAGCGAGAACAGCTGCGCCCTTCCTGCGGCCCCATAGATAGGGCGCGACCTTCCGGTATACGACCCTCGCAGCGATCGCGGCCGCGACGATCCAGAAGGTATTGATGAACAGGCTGTGAATCGACGGATTCATGGCTTCTCTCCTTATCGCGCGGCGTTTTGCTTCTTGAAAAGCGGGTCATACAGCAGCTCTACAACGTCCCAGTCCTTCATGTAGATGATGAGGTCGAGCGTCGCGTGAATCGTGCGCAGGATCATTTCGTAGTCGAGCATCCGGCCGACCTCGGACGATTTCACAAGGTCCGCGATCCGGCTCGGCGTCTCGGCCGCGCTGTTGGAGTGCGTCGAGAAGATGCCGCCGGGGTGGCCAGTGTTCGCGCTCTTGATGTAGTCCCACGCGGCATCGTCGCGCAGCTCGGTCAGGAAAATGCGATCGGGCGACAGGCGCATGGTGGTTTTCAGGCACTCGCGAGCCGATAGACGCCCTTTGAGGCTCATCCATAGAGAGCGTGTACACGTCACTGAAATCAAGGTCACGGCGAACGTAGATCATCACGCGATCGCCCTGCTGGTCGTACAGCGTCGGCGGAATGTCGATCGTTGCGCGCAGCGCCTCGGCCGCAAGCTGGTTCCCGGTGTTCGATGTGTTGTCCAGGCTGATATTCGTGTTGTCGCCGCTGGAATTGCTCCGGTTGGCCGCGAGCTGCACGAGGGCTTGGCCCACGTCAGAGAACACCGAAATGAACATGGCACCGCCAAACCGGGTCCAGAAATGGGTATCGACTTGGCCGGGGATACCGGAGCTGCCAAGGGAGTTCGTGCCTGGGCTGTCGATGTTGACAAGGGTGTTGTCCGGATTGCGCACGCGCGTCCACAACACAAACACGCGGTTCTGGCCCATCTTGATGCCGCTGGAAATCTCGCCGTCGACGTGCGCGCCCTTGTCGACCAACTTCACCTTGCCATCAGCCGAATAAACGTCG
>NZ_JARESO010000101.1:0-16107 GCF_046030175.1 Paraburkholderia sp. RL17-373-BIF-A | reverse complement strand
CCTTTCTCGGGAATTAGCAACCGCAACTGGAACAAGTTTGATGCTTGAGAGTCCGGCTCCAAATGAATTGACGATCCCTGAGATAGCGCTTGGGTCAGGCGAAACCGTCTGGGATTTGTCGCGCTGGCTATACATAGGCGCCGCCGGAGCGCGGCATAAGACTGTCTATTCCGAAATACGGGCGGGGCGCTGGGGTGCGATTCAAATGGATCGGGTTGAACTCGTCCGGGCGATTCATGCCGCTATCCAGTCGAAGATGGTCCTTGGCGGCGCCCGAGTGACCGCTCGAAACGAGGTTATAGCGCTGAACTGGTTCGTCAGATGGGTCGACGATCATGGCTATCCATTCGACCTGAATGGCGTTGCCGATGCTTATTTGCATTGGACAGATTCGCTTGTCCACGAGGTTCATGTGCTGAAGAGCTACAAAGACCGCACTGCCTACTCGCGAGGCCGAGCGGTCGGCCAGATCCTGGACCTCGCACTTGAACGGCCTTCCGCGATCATTATGTCGACGCGATTGCAAAAGCCGAAATCGCCCCGAAAATTGCACGGGGTAAAAGCTGACAAGCAGAACCTGGCCGAGACGTTTGCGTTCGGCCGGTTGCTTCAAGATATTTGCGATGGGATCACGCTCGACGCGCTGTGGGGCCCTACGCCGCTTCGTATCGCGCTCTCGGGTGGCGGCGAACTGCTCCACTACTCGGGAAGACGTGCCCCTTCTGAGGTGCCGTCAACGGATAAGAGTCACATCGAGAGAGCCAAAAGACGGAAGAGGTTGTTCGAGAGCAAGAAAACCCTCGATACCCGGTACCCAATTGCGAACATGCGTATTCTGGCCGAGCTGCTAACGTTCATCGCACAGACCGGAATGAATCCCGCTCAGGCACATCAGCTAATGTTGCGTAATTTCAACCCCGCCAGCGATGTGGATGGTTACAAAGTCCGCGACTACAAGCCGCGACGTAGCGGCGAGGTACTCTTCGAAATATTCAAGGAATACCGCAGTCATTTCGAGCGCTACCTCACCTGGCGACGTTCTGTTTTCCCCGACGATAGCCGCCTATTCCCGGTGTTCAGGTTCAAGACATTCGAATCGACTGCTCCTAGCTTTTGGCAGATCCAGCAGGCTTGCAAGCAAGCGGGCGTCCGCTGGATTCCGCCCAGACTTCTGCGAAGCACCAGGATTAATTGGCTCTTGCGAAGGAGCGGTGACCACGATCTGATCGCAGAGATGGCCCAACATCGCAAGCAAACGCTGCTTGGAACTTACGAAATCCCATCGCTACAACGCACGATCGGAGAAGTCACGCGGTTCTGGCAGCAAGCTGATCCCCACCTTGCCAAGCGTTCACCAGTCGCGGCTATCGCGCCCGGCGAGTGTGACGGCGCACCTGCCGCAGTGGGAGACATGCCCCTGAGCGCGCCAGAACCCGACTGCATCCGTCCATCAGGCTGTCTCTGGTGCGAGCATCATCGCGATATTGATTCGTTAGACTATGTATGGGCATTGAGCTGCTTCAGACATCTCAAAATTCTGGAGACGGGTCGATATCGCCCACCTCAGGGAACAGTAGTGACGCATCCCGCTGATCATGCGATTGGTCGTATAAGCAAGAAACTGGTGTGGTTTCGGGATTCGAATTCGACGCGACGAGCGTGGGTTGAAGAATCTTTGACACGGATGGAGGAAGATCATTACCACCCCGATTGGGCGACGTTGATCGTAAACATGGAAGGTACAGCAGGATGAATAGTTCGTTACCGGAATTCGGTCTGGCGATGAAGCCAGACTGGATGGCTTCCTCTGCATCCTGTTTTCGTCCTCCAAGTTGGCCGCCGCCATGCGACTGGCCTGTGAGCATCGATCGTAAGGGAAGAGTCCTGTCGTTGTGGGGCGATTCCATATGGGATCTATCCCCTATGGCAGGCACAGCCATGACGCTGAATTTCGGTGACGGCGAGGTCTGTAAAGCCGATCCGATAGATTCAGCAAATGCAGACCTGTTAAGACGACTGGTGACTTGGCGCATGTGGGGGCACCGTGCCGTGCGGAAGACGAGTACGCTGAAATCAGAATTTACCCGAATGCGGGCTGTTATTGCTTTGTGCAGCAAAAATGGCATTCCGGCGAATCGTTTGATGCGCTTTCCACGGGTACTAGACCAGATTCCCAGCGTGATGACGCCAAGCACAGCGGATAACCTATTGACCGAATTTCATCGCTTCTATGACGCGCGAACGCAGATCGGTTTCTTTATTCTGGACGCCGAAGGGCTGAAGCGCCTGGCGACTGCCCGAAAAGATCACGTTGAGGTTCAGACGCCCTACATCCCGCCGCGAATCTGGGTGTATCAGGTCAATCGATTGCGTGAGTGTCTTGACGATTTCCTGAGTCACCACGATCAACTCAAGGCATGTTACATGTTTTGCCTGGATGCCTATGCGGAGAATTATGGGTCATTGCAGGAAGCGTTTAAGCCCGACAGAGATCGTTTCAAAGCGCCGTTCAAAACAGTCCGAAGCACCGGCACGAGCTATGGACCATTCGCTCAAACAGCGGAGCGATTCGGTATCGGTAGTCTACTCACACGCTGGCTAGACGTTCAGCCCGATCGCTTTCTCGTGACTTCGTTGTCCGCATACATGACCTTGGTGAGCGCAGCGGGGCTCGCATACATTGCAAACTTCACGCTTCAGCGCAGGAACGAGGCCGCATCGCTCAGAGTAAGCTGTCTGGTATGGGAAGAGGATGAAAAACTGGGACGAGTTCCCCTGATTTGTGGAGAGACAACCAAGACGGATCCCGACTCGGATGCCCGCTGGGTTGCGAGCCCTAACGTCGGGGTCGCCATTGAAGCCATGGCTGTCATTGCCCGGCTCCGGATGCTCTGTGACAAGGAAAATCCAGCCCGCGCAACAACGGACGCGGACGAACGCGACCCATTTTTGCTCAGCTCACCATCCGAACCGTGGGTGACTAGCAATCGCAAAACTTATGAGATTCGCGCCGAAACCTGGAGTCTGAAGCAATACTTGGAGATCTATCCAAAGCTGATGGACCCTGATCAATTGCGCATTACCAGTGAGGACCTCAAGCTTGCGCGCCGGCTGACACCGAACTTGCCAGAAGACGAGTTTGCTGTCGGGAAGATATGGCCTTTGGCTTGGCACCAATATCGACGCACCGGTGCCGTGAACATGTTCGCGTCGGGTCTCATATCAGATGTCTCTATGCAACAGCATATGAAGCATAGCTCTCGATTGATGCCCCTCTACTACGGTCGTGGGTATACCAGATTACGCCTTAACGAGCATGTGCAGACCGCCATAGTCACGGCGATGTACGAAACAATGGCTGCTCAGTTTGAGTCAGTGATGAGCGAACGTTTTATTTCCCCCTGCTCACCGGAGCGAAAGGACGCGCTTCTTGTAAATCTGATTAGCGAGAAAGAAGCAAAAACGTTGGTCACGTGGGCCAAGAGCGGTAAGGTGACATTCCGTGAGCACCGGCTTGGCGGTTGCATGAAAGCCGGCGTGTGCGAATACGGTGGCATTAAATCGATTGCTCGATGCGCGGGCAGCGATGGTGGGAAGCCTTGTTCTGAGGTACTTTTTGATAAGGCCAAGGAGAAGCAAATCCGGCAGGATTTGTTGTCAGCAAGGGAGCAATTGTCCCGGCTGCCAAAAGGCAGTCCGCGCTATAACGCGCTACAAATGGAGTGCAATGGGATGGAGAAATATCTGAATGTCGTTGAAAACAGTTGACGCCGTGAATGCCGAAATGCGCTTCCGGCAAGCCTTTGAACGAATCAAGAACGGCGAGCCGGAAGTGTTGTTGCGCGGAGCCGCCGTTACACAAAATAACGTTGCCCGCGAAGCCGGTTGCGACCCGTCTGCACTCAAGAAGTCCCGGTTTCCAGCGTTGATCCGAGAGATCCAGGCATATATCGAGCTACACACGGCTGATCACCCGTCGCAGCGTCATGCGCGCATCAAGCTTCGCAACAGCAGGAGAACGCTGCAGGACCGGCTCACCGATGCCTTGAGGCAGCGAGACATGGCACAATCGCTGGTCTCAAGCGCGAGCAGGCGTATTCTGGAACTGACACAGCAAGTGCACTCGTTGCAGCGTCAGATCGATGAACTCATGCCGCCGCCCACTGTCATTGGTCGAAGCTAGGCATGGACGTAATCGTGCTGGAGAAGGTCTCCTTTACTGAATCGCTATGGACATAAGGCTCGCTCGTCAGCGCTTTTGCCGACGCCCCTTTTGCCTATGTCCATAGGCGTGCGATTCTCGGTTGTAAGGACGACCTGGAAGCGCTTGGTTTGCTGAAAATCGACGTGCTCGCGCTCGGCATGCTGTCGGCGATTCGCCGCACCCTTGAACTGGTGTCGCAGCAGCGCGGCGAGCCTTTCGAAATGCAGGACATTCCGCCCGAGGACGAGGCGACGTATGACATGATCTGTGCGGCCGACACCGTCGGCGTGTTCCAGATCGAATCGCGGGCCCAGATGAGCATGCTGCCGCGCCTGAAGCCACGCGAGGTCTACGACCTCGTGATCGAGGTCGCTATTGTCAGACCAGGGCCTGTGCAGGGCGGCATGGTTCATCCTTACCTTCGTCGGCGACAGGGCATCGAGCCCGTTTCCTATCGGAGTCCGGACGTCGAGCAGGCACTGAAGCGCACGCTCGGCGTGCCGATTTTCCAGGAGCAGGTCATGCAGGTCGCCATGCTCGCCGCGGGGTTCAGCGCCGGCGAGGCCGACCAGCTGCGCCGCGCGATGGCCGCGTGGAAACGCAAGGGCGGACTGCAGCACTATCACGACCGCATCGTGGAAGGCATGCTGCAGCGCGGCTATGACCGGGAATTCGCCGAGTCCATCTTTGCGCAAATACAAGGCTTCGGCGAATACGGCTTTCCGGAGAGCCACGCGGCGAGCTTCGCGCTCCTCGTCTACGCAAGCTGCTGGCTCAAACGCCACGAACCAGCCGCGTTCCTATGCGCAATGCTCAACAGCCAGCCGATGGGCTTCTATTCGCCCTCGCAGCTTGTGCAGGACGCGAAACGGCACGGCGTGGGCGTGCTGCCGGTCGATGTGACGATCAGTGGATGGGATTCAACGATGGAAGGCGACGGGAGTATGGCGCCGGTGCGTCTCGGCATGTCCGTGGCGCGCGGCATGCGCGAGGAATCCGCCCGGCGCATTGAAGCCGCACGCGCCGTGAGGCAGTTCCGCGACGTGGCCGACCTCGCCAACCGCGCACAGCTTGATCGCCACGACCTTCAGGTGCTTGCGGCCGCCAATGCACTGAAGCGGCTCGCCGGCGACCGGCGTCAGGCGCTATGGGCAGCAGTCGCCGCGGTGCCGGAGAAGGATCTGTTGCGGGCCACCGCTCGCGAGGAAGAAGCGCCGACGCTCACCGCACCGACGGAAGGACAGGATCTGATTGCGGACTACCGCTCGACCGGCCTGACGCTCCGCCGGCACCCGCTCGCGCTGCTGCGCGAAAAGCTGCTGGCCATGCGCCTGATGCCAGCCGAAGCGCTGATGCGCTATCGCAATGGGCAGCTCGCGCGTGGCTGCGGCATCGTGACCGTGCGCCAGCGCCCCGGCACGGCAAACGGCGTGATGTTCATGACGCTGGAAGACGAGACCGGGTCGGTCAATGTGATCGTATGGGAGTCCGTGCTCGAGCGGCAGCGGCGCGAGGCGTTGGGATCATCGCTTCTCGCTGTCTATGGCGTTTGGCAATGCGAAGGCGACGTCAGGCATCTGGTCGCGCAGCGGCTCGTCGACGTGTCGCATCTGCTGGGCGAACTGCCGACGGCAAGCCGGAATTTTCACTGAATTCAATAGGAGAGATGTCGATGGCGAACTACAACGTGTTGTTTGATGCGCAGGCGGCCGCCGAGGAAGTCATCCCGCGCGTGATCGAGCGACACCGATCCAAGGGTGTGCTGACCTGGAAGCTGCTTCACCAGATGGAAGAAGAAGTGCTGAGTGAAGTCTCGTCGGGAGGGCGCTTCAGCGACCGTCTGCTACAGATGATCTGCGCTCCGGCTGTCCTGTCCTACCCCAATGATGACCGTCCCGCCTCCTTCGAGGGGCACGACTTTGTGCCGATCGTGTTCGCCGCCCTCGACCGCGCCTGGCGACAGGTTCATTAGGGCGCGAACGCCGAAAATAGCGGCTTGAACGGTCGGGCGCGGGAGAGCCGTCCCTTGACATCGGGTTAGCCTACCGTACAAAGCGTAGACCAATCGGCACGGAGAACGCCAGTGACGCATCGCAGACAACCGAAGATTTATGCCACCCTTCGCCGTCGATTTTGCACGGAGGCGCTAAAACGCATGGGCTTTCAGTACACAAGCACCAGCGGGGCCACGCTGATCAAGCTCGGGGCCATGCGAACCCCGTACGCCACGGCAAGCCGGGACGGAGAAATGTGGCGGGTAACCCCGCTTGTCTCACCGCGTCTTTGGCGTCCGCGCTGAATCCCTGCGGCGCGTTTCCGCAAACCACCGCAGTTGCGAGCGGGAATCCGTTTTGCTCGACATCCTGCCACTATCGGGAGAAATGTCATGTGCTACGGCGAACCCGACCGCCTACTCGAACTCATCATCGGCAAGCGCGAGCTACCGAAGAATGAATTGGGCCACACACCGTTGGACGATTTTGCGCATTTCTGCGCGTATTCAGGCTGCAGCGAGGAGGACCTCGGTAAGCGAGCCTTCGCCTTTGTGAAGTTGGCTTACGTGACGGCTGGTCTGAGCCGGCGGACGTACGCGAGGGCGGCGCTCGACGCTGAACTACAGGAGCACTGCACAAATATCGGCATGCTCCTTCGCGACCGCCCGCCCGTGCACGACCGCCGACATTACAAGCGGCGCGGTGCTGTACTGGGACGGTGGGCGGCTGCAGGGAGCCAGCTTGTCTGTCGACGAGCCTGGCGTTGTCGATCTTCCCGTGGAACTCGAGGACCTGCTGCCGGAGATACGGGGCGAGGTCGCAGCGTGGTTGAACCGGCCAACTTTCTCGTTGCGCCCCTCTCTTCTGGAGTGGCTGGACCATTCGTCTTCGGGCTAGACGTCGCGCACGGGGAGCCCCGAATGATGATTCACACTTTCACTTACGTCGCCTGTGCCTGCGGTCACCGGGGGTCGATCGTACAAACTTACGACCCAACGTCGCCGGACGGGTGGTACCACGTCTGGCTGCGGGATCTGTCGGGCAACGGCACTTACGAAGGGGGCGACACTCTGTTTGCCGAGGCGAAACCCGCTTGCCCGAAGTGCGGGAAGAGCCTGACGCCTCTGGATGTCGTCGGGCGCAGCGAACTGAACGAGGCCGCAGAGATCATGTACCCGCGTCGCTGAGTGGGGCGTCGCGACGCGCTGGCCGGACCTGCTCCAACTCCAGCGGGTCGTCCGGGTCTTTACGCGGAAGGGCCACCAACGGATTGCGGCGGTGACACACTGGACATGTGAAGTAGAGCCCGGAGTCATCGATCTGGGGCTCGGCAACCTCCAGCGTGGTCAGCATTTGACAGCCGTTGCATATCCACATGGCGCCCTCCGTGTGTGAACTTCTCTTTATAGTTCACGCTGGTGCAGTTGCGACGAACTCCAACCTTAAGCCGCCCGACGGCCGGACCTTACTGATCGCCGCTCCCAAGCTCGCTGTGCTTGTGTGAGTGCGTTGCGCCGTGAACGAGCTCGTAATGCGCGCCCTTGCCGGAGCGCGTCGGCGGAAAGTGCTCGCCTTCAACGCACGTGACCTCGAATTCCGGCCCGTTACCGCCCTCCTTCACGACCTTATAAATGCCTGACGTCTTAACAATCTCGCCGGGCTTGTGCTGGTCTGCCATCTGGATTCTCCTTTTTACGTGAAAGATGGCAACCCTTGAAGCAAACCTTGCGCCTACTCCGCGGCTGGAACGTCACCTGCTGGTATCGCCACCGCCGGCGCAAGAACGAGTGCTAAGCTCTTAGCAACGGCCCCGAGGCGCAGATCGCCTCCTTTCTTCTGACATCAGGAGACGTTCATGGCTGCCCGTTCGATCGCATCGCTTTCATTATCGTTTGGACTGGTGTCCATTCCCGTGCGCCTGTACTCCGCGACGTCGGCGTCCGAGACCATCAGCTTCAACCTCCTTGCCCCGGACGGCTCGCGCGTCCAGCAACAATATGTGTCGAAAGCCACGGGGAAGGTGGTCGAGCGCGCCGAGATGCAGAAAGGCTACGAGTTCGAGAAAGAGAAGTTCGTCGTCTTCACTAAGGACGAACTGAAGGCGCTCGAAGAAAGCCCGAGTCACATCGTTGAGATTCTGGCCTTTCTGCCCGACCGCTCGATTGACCCGGTCTATTACGACAAGGCGTACTTCATCACACCGGACAAGCGCGGTGGCAAGCCGTATAGCCTCCTCAAAAAGGCGCTTCTCGCGAGTGAACGTTGCGCACTGGCATCGTGGAACTGGAAGGGGAAGACCCACATGGTGCAAGTGCGGGCAACCGACGACGGCCTCATTTTCCAGCAACTGCTATGGGGCGACGCAGTTCGCTCTCTGAAAGACCTGGACATTGAGGACGCATCTGTCACGGACAACGAATTACAGCTTGCCCTGAAGATAATTGAACAGGGCGAGGCAGAAAGCTACGACCCGAGCCAGTACGAGGACAGGGAAAAGAAACGCGTTCTCGAAGCGATCGACGCGAAGATTGCAGGCAAACAGATCGTCACGCCTCAGGAAGAGACAGCAGCCGATGGCGGCCAGGTCATTGACCTGATGGAGGCGCTGCGCGCCAGTCTGGCAAGAAATGCGAAACGCAGCCCGTCGCCTTCGCGCGCGAAGCCCGCCGCCCCGGTCGCTGAACTTCCTGCCAAACCACGCAAGACCGTGAAACGGGCAGAAAAGGCCGAGGAGCCAGTCGCCGCGCCCACCAGGACCCGGGCGCGGCGGTGACAGACCGCTCTGCCGACCATACATTTTCGCTCCGGGAAGTGCAGTCGCTTCTCGGGGTCTCGCGGCGCGCCCTCCGAATTCTCATCGACGCCGGGTTTGTGGAGCCCTCACACGGCGCGCGCAACGATTTGCGCTTCACGTTCCGCGAGGTCGTTCTGCTTCGCACCGCACTGAGACTGCGGGGATCTAGGATACCGCCCCGCCGGATTTTGAAAGCCCTCTCGCGTATCAGGGACCAGTTGCCGGATGCCGCGCCCCTTTCCGGCGTGCGCATCACAGCCGTCGGTGACGCGGTAGCCGTCACGACCGGCGATGCGCAGTGGGATGCCGTCTCTGGGCAGCTACTGCTGGACTTCGAGGTTGCGGACGTAAAAGGCGAAGTGACGTTTCTTGATAACGCGCCGGCCAGCCTTGGCGCACGCCGTAAGCAGGCGCAAGACTGGTATTCGCTCGCGGAACAGTTGCAGGCGACCGATCCGGTCGGTGCGGAGGCCGCGTACCGCAAGGCGATCGAGCTGTCGCCCGAGCCTGACTTTCACGCTTATAACAATCTAGGCGCCCTGCTTGCCAGCGACCAGAATCGCTGCGGGCACGCACTCGAGGTGTTCGAGGAGGCGCTCCAGCATTTCGCCGATACCGAACTGCTGCATGCAAACCGCGCCGTGCTGCTTGAAGAAGCCGGGCGACTCAAAGAAGCCGCTGCCAGCTATCTGCGCTGTGTCGAGATCAACGGAAAGAACGACCAGGCGGCGCTGAATTACGCTGTCCTTCTGGAGGAACTGGGGCGGCTTGACGAGGCTGTGGCAGCCTATGGGCGCTGCCTTGAGATCAACCCGCGGAACGAAGAAGCCTTACGGCACCTGACGCGACTTCACGAGCAGAACGGCGACTCGCAGGCCGTTATCCGCCATCTCAGCGCATGGCGGCGCTCCAACGGCTAAGCGACCGCCGACACTGCGCCGCGGCCAAGGCCCAGCGCATCGGGCGGTAATCGGCCAACGAGCGACCTTCGGAGGCAACGAAGTATGGTCACTCGGGCGACTGGTGCGCCACTGGAAGCGGCCGATGCAACGCGGGGATGCAGGTCACCTCATCGGCCTTTGCACATTTGCATCCTATTGAACCAAAGCATAACGAGACTGCGGGCACTGATGTGGCACGCCGTAGTGGTACGATTCCTTCGCGGCACTGCAGAAGCAGTGCCGAGTCTTCTCCAAAATGACATAGACTCGCACGAATGACAAAAGCAAAAAGACCAACACTACCGGCACCGCTGATCGGCCAGTGGATTGGCAATTTTCGTGCGACTGAGTGGGCTGGCGATATAGTCATCGACCTTGAGATGCGTTCGGACCACACGGTGGGCAGCGCTATGTTATTTCCTGGGGAAGGGTCGAATGGACCGGTCATCGTCGGGCGCATTGACGAAATCTATCTCGGGGCTGATGGCGCATTCACAACCATCGTGCTCCAACCGACGCATCCGAAGAACCCAACATATCTCGTACCACCGCATCAGGTTCAGGAGGTGTTCCCACCGGAAATCCGAATCGCGACGAAGGCTCAGGCTCGGATACGGTGGACCGGTACGAATATGGTGGTCGATTGGAGCTCTGATATAGGTATGGAGGGTTCAGCGCGGCTAACACGCAACGATCCAGACCGTCCTTCCGATATCCCGTCGAAGCGAATGAGTTGGGATGCATTTAAGCGTCACGTGTCGTGCCTGGAAACACGTAAGTTTATTTTCAGGGGACAGCAAAAGCCCTGGCGGCTTCGGTCGCATTTCCATCGCACGAACCGCTCTGATCTGTTCAGATACACGTTTGACGATCTCGCCACGCTCCACCGACATCTTAGTGCGCGTACAAAGCATATTTTCAATCGCGCCGACAGCGACCAGCTCGGCGCTCTTCTCCACCTTGCGCAACACCACGGGTTCCCAACGCCTCTGATCGATTGGACGTACTCGCCGTACGTTGCTGCGTTCTTCGCCTTCAGACACATAACGATTGCTGCTTCGAGGAAGCCAAATGCGGGGTACATCCGCATCTTCCGGTTCGATCAGGCGAAATGGCGAGAGGACACCCCCCAAATACCGATCACTGCACCCGTCCGTCCTCACTTCTCGCTGATGGAATTTTTGGCGATCGAGAATGAACGCCTCATTCCTCAGCAGGCGCTCTCAGCGCTGACGAACGTGGACGACGTCGAGTCATACATAAAGGCCGTTGAGCAGACGCGACAGCACCAATACGTCTATGCGATCGACATCCCGGTAAAAGAGAGGGCGGCCTCAAATCTGAAGTGCAACACCTGTTTCGTATAAGGTGTTGCGATGCACGAACGAACTCCGTATCAACAACTTCAACCCGAAGAGCGCTTGACCATTGCGAGTCTGCTTTTGCAGGGTTCGAGTGTCCGGGCCATGGCTCGGACACTCGGACGCTCGCCAGCCACCGTTAGCCGTGAACTGGCGCGAAACAGCTCGCCCGCCGGCTAGGCGAGCGTGCCGGCCGAAGCGCTCAGTGCCGCACGCCGCAGTGCGGGTCGCCGCCCCACAAAGCTTTGCCTGCAAAGCGTCTGCTGGCGCATCGTTCTCACCCTGCTCGAGTGGAAATGGTCGCCCCAGCAGATATCGGGCACACTGAAGCGTATGTATCCGACCGACCCGACCCAGCACGTCTCGCACGAGACCGTCTACACCGCCATCTATGCCCAGCCGCGCGGCGAACTGCGCCGTCAGCTCATTGCCTGCCTACGCCATGGTCACAGCACGCGCATGCCGCGCACACGGGGCACAGACCGTCGCGGACAGATTCCGGACATGGTCAGCATCCATGTGCGCCCGCCTGAAATCGAAGACCGATTGCTGCCCGGGCACTGGGAGGGCGACTTCATCAAGGGTGCAGGCAACCAGTCGTCGGTAGGCGTTCTGGTCGAAAGGACCAGCCGCCTGGTGCTGCTGGCGAAGATGGAAGACGCCACTGCCGCTTCAGCACTGGCGGCCTTCTCCGCCAAACTCAATTCGATTGCCGAGCCATTCCGGCAGAGCTTCACCTACGACCAGGGCAAAGAAATGTCGCGGCATAAAGAACTTACCGCCGCGACCGGCGTGAAGGTGTACTTCTGCGACCCGCACAGTCCATGGCAACGCGGCACTTGTGAAAACACCAACGGCCTGCTGCGCCAGTATCTGCCCAAAGGCACAGACCTTTCGGTCTACAGTCAGGACGAACTCGACGCCATTGCCGACAGCCTGAACAGCCGGCCTCGCGCGACTCACGCCTTCCATTCGCCATTCGAGGTCTTCGCTGCGACCCTTGCTTCCGCAAGTCAACCTCATGGCTCTAAACATTAAACCCGCTGTTGCGCTTCACTCTTGAAACCGCCGAGGGAAACAGTGATGAAAGAGCTTGCCTTGATGGGCATCACAGCAGGCTCGTTGTTCCCCGGCCTCGATGGAGCCTGCGAAGAATTGCGCGAACGGCTGTTTGCGCAGTGATTACACGATAGGGTTGAAACCGGCGAAAGTGGAAGGGACACCGGTAACGCATCGGCTGTCTTATCGGCCAATGCGGGTATCAGTGGTTGCGCGATTCCTCCTATAGAGGGTCGCCGGGGCAACAAAGCGCCTTTGTCAGTACACGGAATGTTCAGGTGGCGCGGTCAGCATTCGATCGTGGTACACGCTGGCGTTCTTGCTCCTCGGCCACGCCGATCTGCAAATGGCGGCTCAGTCCGGGATTTGACGACCTACTCGAACGGAGCAATGACCGTTGTACCTGGGAAACGACCGTTGACGTAGGTCGGTTTCAATGGCGCCTCAGGGTCGGTTTGTGCCCGTCGGCATGAGTGTGCCAGTGTTGCCGGATGCTCGGCGTCGGAGCACGTCGAAGGGAGCTGGCGCGCCAGCGCACTCAATTCATACCCACTGCGCGCCGCATGGCCGCAGTGATGCCCTGCCGGGTCTGCCAGTAGTCCGGCCACGGGTCGGCCTTGAGCGATCGCTGACGCTCGATGGCTGTCCGCATCGTCCACTCGTCGCCCCGGCTCACTTCCCTGATCTCGTCCCACGAGACAGGCATCGACACACCCATGCCTGACCTCGCTCGCACAGAAAACGCTGCGACCGTGCTCGCGCCCCGACTGTTACGTAGATAGTCGATGAAAATCTTGCCAACGCGGTTCTTCGGCCCGAGCACCGCTGAGAATCGCTGAGGCACGACCCGCGCCATATGGCGGGCGACCGCATGAGAAAACGCCTTTGTCTCGCTCCACCCCTGTCGGCGCGTCAATGGCACTATGACATGAAAGCCTTTCCCGCCGCTCGTCTTGGGGAACGATCTCAGCCCCAGTTCATCGAGCACGACTTTCAGTAGTGCGACCGCTTCGAGCATGACCGACCACGGCAGCGCCGGGTCTGGATCAAGATCGAAAATGACACGGTCGGGATGCGCGAGATCCGGCGCGACGGCGTTCCAAGTATGCAATTCAACGACGGACATTTGCGCAAGGCCCACAAGCGCTTCGGCCGAGTTGGCAACAAGGAGTGGCGGATGGCGCGGATGCAGTTCGGTCGGCAGTTCCTCGATGCCCGGAATGGTCGCTCGCTCACTGTGCTTCTGGAAGAACAGTTCGCCCTTGATACCCTCCGGTGCCCGTACCAGTGCAAGCGGCCGGTTATGCAGATGCGGCAAGGCCCACTCCGCAATCGCGGCGTAATACTCGACCATCTCCCGCTTCGTGTGTCCTGTCACCGGGTCCATCACCCGCTGCGGGTTCGATATCCGGACGTTGCCAATTCTCAGCGCACCTTTTGGCCCGGGCACCTCACGTGTCGAACCTGCGTCGGCCTCAACGGGTTCGTCGCCCTCCACTGCGACCATCGGCTCCTCGCTGACCGCAGACGCTGGCTTGTCCTCTCGCACCGCATGAAAAATGGGGTGGCGCACTTCGCCGCCCGGCGTCCATTCGAGGAACGAGCATTCAACGACGATCGACGGATCAAGCCACAGATAGTCGCGCTCCTTTTCAGGCTTTGGCGGGTTGTAGAAAGCGGTGGCTTCGCGGCGTACTGGCTCTGCTCTCGACAGAAAGGCGGACGTGGCGCGGGTTGAGAAATAAGGCCGGACGCTGCCGGCATATCGCAGGGAGCCGTCTTTCTCATAGACGCCCAGCAGCAGCGAATGCACGCCGGAGCGCGTGCCCTTCGCGCGCGTGAAGCCGCCGACGACAAATTCCTGGCGGGTGGTGCATTTTAGTTTGATCCAGGCGGGCGACCGGCCCGATTGGTACGGCGCGTCTCCCCGCTTACCGATGATGCCTTCGAGTTTCATTTTGCACGCCGACGCCACGAGAGACACCGGGTCCTGCGGAAAGTCCTCGGAGAAGCGGATCACGTCGGACGTCTGCTCCGCCATCAGTTCACGCAACAGCGCCCGGCGCGCACGCAGCGGCTGTTCCCGAAGATCGGTCCCGTTCAGCCAGAGGATGTCGAACACGAACATCACGATTTCGGCGGTGCTGCGCCGGTCGAACGCGTTCTGCAGCGCGTTGAAATCGGGCTGACCGTTTGAATCAAGTACGACCGCCTCCCCATCGAGCCAGGCATCGTCGACGTGAAGCGCCTTGCAGGCTTCGGCAAGACGGGGCATCCGCTCTGTCCAGTCGTGCCCGTTGCGAGTGAAGATCGTCGCCGCACCGCCCTCAATGCGCGTCATCACGCGGTAGCCGTCGAACTTGATTTCGTAGGACCAGTCGCCTCCCTTCGGCGGACGACCCACCAGTGTAGCCAGTTGCGGCTGTATCAACGCTGGCAAGCCCGTCCCGCCCCGCGCTCCTGGTGGAACGACAGCGGTTTTCGACCGCCCCCGGCTCCAGCGCCCCATTTCACACACCGCCCTCGTGCGGCGGCGCATCCATCAGCCACTGCTTCACCTCGGGACGGCTGCTGAACACCGGGTCCGCCACCCAGCTTTCGAACGCCGGTCGCCAGTCCTCCCAGACATAATCGTCCAGGTCGAACTCCTCGTCGACGGCGCCTGTTCCGCGCTCACACAGGAAGGCGAAGGCCACTGAGTAGCCGTTCCAATACGCGACCATGCAGTCGTTCAGGTCCGCAACCGTGCCTTGGGGCAGATCGCGGAGCATCATTGCAAGCTGGCGTAAAAAATCGTGACGAGTCATAAGCCTCCTTCCCTTCGCCCGTTCGAGGGCGGAAACGCGCGCGTTGCGGTGCGGCCATCGTGATTCCACAGCAGTTTCCATACCGGCGCGTCTGCGCGCTCGACAGGATTCAGTTTTCTGCTGTTCCGCCGATAACCAGTGAGCCGCAATCCGCTCCCTGACCACCGCATACCCGCCTGCCGTGATTGAAAGGGCGAACTTGACAACCCGCGCGCGCCAGTACGATGGAATTGACAACCATCGAGGAATTTATGACGCGACACGACCGCAATCAATCTCGAAGCATGAGCACGCATCTTACAATCGCAGCGGGCAAAGCCCCGATAGTTGCCGCTTTCGTAACTGTCGTCACTTTGCAAGGAGCAGCACCCGCCTCTGCGGACGAACGCGGCGCACACATCGGCTGGCATGTCCGGCAGCCAGCGAGGTTCATAGTCTCAGGCGTCTTGCGACAGGACGGAACGACCGACGTCATCAAGCCAATACATGCCATCGTTGCCGCCGACGACGGAGAGGCTGCCGTCGTGATCTTCTCCGGGTGGACAGCGTCAAGCAGAAGGTCCGGTTTACCGACATTCATCTTGGCCGGTCGGCCGAGGTGATTGTCGCTGTTTAGCTGGCCATGGTTGTCGCTCCGTTCGGGTTGTCAGTGGGTAATTGACGGCGTCGCTCCTTCTGTTTGTCGCTGGCTTTGCGGCGCCGGTAGCTTTCGACGTTCAGCTCGAAGATCGTCGAGTGATGGACCAGCCGGTCGATGGCGGCCACCGTCATGCCGGGGTCAGGGAAGACATCATTCCAGCCCGAGAACGGCTGATTGGCCGTTATCAGAAGACTTTTGCGCTCATACCGCTCGGCGATCAGCTCGAACAGCACGCTGGTTTCCGCCTGGTCCTTTCGCACATACGACAGGTCATCCAGTAACGTTATGCAAAACGTTAAGCAGAGGG
>NZ_JARESO010000100.1:0-16401 GCF_046030175.1 Paraburkholderia sp. RL17-373-BIF-A | reverse complement strand
CAATAAACCACCGTGAACTCAAGGAAAGGCCAACACCACAAAAACCACCACCAAAGCGCCGCGCAGGCAAAACACCCACCTTCACGCCTTCAAATACTGCTCCCGCGCCCCCAACCACCGCGCCAAATGCTGCATCACAACCTCAGGAAACTTCTCCAGCAAAACCGCCGCAGCCTCCCGCGCAGGCTCAATCAACCACTGATCATTCTGAAGATCAGCAAACCTCAACATCGCCGCCCCCGACTGCCGCGCCCCCAAAAACTCCCCCGGTCCACGAATCTCAAGATCCCGCCTCGCGATCTCAAAACCATCAGTCGTCTCCCGCATAGTCTGCAGCCGCGCCCGCGCGGTCATCGACAAAGGCCCGGTGTAAAGCAGCACACAAACCGAAGCCGCACTCCCACGCCCCACCCGTCCCCGCAACTGATGCAACTGCGCAAGCCCAAACCGCTCAGCATGCTCGATCACCATCAATGATGCATTCGGCACATCGACACCCACTTCGATCACCGTCGTCGCGACGAGCAACTGCACCTCATTGCGAGTAAACGCATCCATCACAGCGGCCTTTTCAGCCGGCGCAAGCCGCCCATGCACCAGACCGACATTCAGCTCAGGCAACGCGGCCACCAGCGTCTCATACGTCTCGACCGCAGTCTGCAACTGCAACGTCTCGCTTTCCTCGATCAGCGGACACACCCAGTACACCTGCCGCCCCGTCAGCGCGGCCTCGCGCACGCGCCCGATCACCTCCTCTCGCCGCGCGTCGGACACGAGCTTCGTCAGGATCGGCGTGCGTCCAGGCGGCAATTCGTCAATGGTCGAGACGTCGAGGTCGGCGTAATACGTCATTGCGAGCGTGCGCGGAATCGGCGTCGCGGACATCATCAATTGATGCGGCTGGAAGTCGCTTGCGCCATCGGCCGCGTTCTGCGCCTTGGCCCGCAGCGCGAGCCGTTGCGCCACGCCGAAGCGATGCTGTTCGTCGACGATCACGAGCCCGAGGCGCGCAAACTCGACCGCGTCCTGGATGATCGCGTGCGTGCCGATCACGAGTTGCGCCGTGCCGAGCGCGGCGGCTTCGATCGCGGCGCGCTTTTCTCTGGTCTTCAGACTGCCGGCCAGCCACGCGACGCTCACGCCGAGCGGCTCCAGCCAGCCGCGCAATTTGCGCGCGTGCTGTTCGGCGAGGATTTCGGTCGGCGCCATCAGCGCGGCCTGGTAGCCGGCGTCGATGGCCTGTGCCGCGGCCAGCGCGGCGACGATCGTCTTGCCGCTGCCGACGTCGCCCTGCAGGAGCCGCTGCATCGGATGGGGCTGGGTCAGATCGAGCGCGATCTCGCCGCCGACGCGCTCCTGCGCCGCCGTCAGCGAAAACGGCAGCGCCTTCAGCAAGCGCGCCACCAGCGCGGATTCGTCGCCCAGCTTGCGGCGCGGCATCGCCGGCGCGGCGCGCGTGCGGCGCTCGTCGTGCGCGCGCTTGAGCGACATCTGCTGCGCAAGCAATTCCTCGAACTTGATGCGCACCCAGGCCGGATGCGTGCCGTCGATCAATGCGGTCTCATCGGACTGCGCGCCCGGATGATGCAGCGTGCGCACGGCGTCCATCAGCGACGGCACGCCGAGCGGCTCCATAAACGTCCGCGCGACCGCCTCGGGCAACAACTCCGGCAGCGACGTGCGCGATAGCGCGTTGTCGATCGATTTGCGCAAATATGCCTGCGTCACGCCCGCGGTGCTCGGATAGACCGGCGTCAGCGCCTGCGGCAGCGGCGTGTCTTCGTCGACCACGCGCACGGCCGGATGCACCATCTCCATGCCGAAGAAACCGCCGCGCACATCACCACGCACCCGCAGCCGCGCGCCGATCGCCATCTGCTTGACCTGCGAGCCGTAGAAATTCAGAAAGCGCAACACGAGTTCGTCACCGGCGTTGTCGCGCAGTTTCACCAGCAACTGACGGCGCGGACGATAGGCAATCTCGTTGTCGAACACCACGCCTTCGGTTTGCGAAATGCCGCCCGGCAGCAGATGCCCGATCGGCGTCAGCGAGGTTTCGTCCTCGTAGCGCATGGGCAGATGCAGCACGAGGTCGATGTCGCGTGTGAGGCCGAGTTTGGCGAGCTTGTCGGCGGTTTTTTCGGCGGGCTTGGCCGCGGGCTTCGCGGACGATTTCGCGGAGGCCTTGGGCGCGGCCTTGCCGGCGGGTTTGTCGCCGAATATGTCGGCGGGCTTGCCGGCGCGCTGGTCGCCAGATGTATCAGCGGGCTCGTCACCCGCTGCGCCGCTGTCAGGAACGACTGTTTCGCGGTCCAGCGCCACGCCCGCGCCTGCTTCGCTTGACGCCGCCACCGCCTTGCCCCGCGAGACGCGGCGCTTGGGCTCGGCGCTCACTTCATCGGTAGCGGAGGGCAATCGGCGGTCGGACAAAGGCATGGGCTGCTTCGCAAGTACAATATCGGCTGTCAAAGGGTTCGGCGCCATACAGCGCGCGGGCTCGCGGGCCGCTCTGGCGTCCCGCAATCATAGCCGCCCGGCTCCGGCTTCGGCTCAATTCAGTTTCATTTCGCTTCCAGTCGTTCGCATGTTGACGCTTTCCGATTTCGATTTCGATCTGCCTCCCGAACTGATCGCGCAAGTCGCGCTGCCCGAGCGCAGCGCCAGCCGTCTGCTCGAGGTAGATCATCCAGCCGACGCCACCGGCCCGGCACGCCTGATCGACCGCCGCTTTGCCGAGTTGCCCGACTGCATCGCAGCCGGCGACCTGCTGGTCTTCAACGATACCAAAGTCCTGAAGGCGCGCTTCCTCGGCCAGAAGGCCAGTGGCGGCAAGATCGAAGTGCTGGTAGAGCGCCTCACCGGCGAGCGCACCGCGCTCGCGCAGATTCGTGCAAGCAAGAGCCCGCAGCCGGGCACCACGATCCGCCTGGCCGATGCTTTCGACGTCACGGTCGGCGAGCGCGTCGAGCCGTTCTACACGCTGCATTTTCCCGGCGACTGCCTGACGCTGATCGAGCAGTTCGGCCGCCTGCCGCTGCCGCCGTACATCGAGCACGATCCCGACGCGACCGACGAAACCCGCTATCAAACGGTGTTCGCGCAGAATCCGGGCGCGGTCGCCGCGCCCACGGCCGGCCTGCACTTCGACGACGCGCTGCTGGCCCGCCTCGACGCCAAAGGCGTGGAACGCGCGACGCTGACCCTGCACGTCGGCGCGGGCACGTTCCAGCCCGTGCGGGTCGAGAATCTCGCCGAACACAAGATGCACAGCGAGTGGTATCACCTGCCGCAATCGCTCGCCGACAAGATCGCGGCGACCCGCGCGCGCGGCAACCGCGTGATCGCGGTGGGCACGACCTCGATGCGCGCGCTCGAAGCCGCCGCGCGCGACGCCGAAGCCGCGGGCCGGCCGCTTGCCGCCGCCAGTACGGAAACCGACATTTTCATCACACCGGGCTATAAATTCCGCGTGGTCGACCGGCTCGTCACCAATTTCCATCTGCCGAAGTCGACGCTGCTGATGCTCGTGTCGGCGTTCGCGGGCGTTGAAACGATTCGCGAGACGTATCGCCATGCAATCGAGCAGCGTTACCGCTTCTTCAGTTACGGCGACGCGATGCTGCTCACGCGGCGCGACGCTTGAAGTCAGAGACGCCTTCAGTTTTTGCAGTTCCTCAAGCCGCCGCGAGCCCTTCCGGCGGCGTTTCAACATTGCGCCGGACTGTTCTCCGGTAGCGCAGGAGTTATTTCATGACCGACGGTCATCAGTCGCACGACACGACTTTCGAGCGCCCTGACAAGGGCCTCAATTTCGAACTACTCGGCGTCGACGGGCTGGCCCGCCGCGGCCGAGTCACGCTGAATCACGGCGTGGTGGAAACGCCGATTTTCATGCCGGTCGGCACCTACGGCACCGTGAAGGCCGTGCAGCCGCGCGAGCTGGAGGAAATGCACGCGCAGATCATCCTCGGCAACACTTTCCACCTGTGGCTGCGCCCGGGTCTGGAAACGATCGAGGCGCACGGCGGCCTGCACGGCTTCATGGGCTGGAAGAAACCGATTCTCACCGATTCGGGCGGCTTTCAAGTCTTTTCGCTCGGCGATCTGCGCAAGATCACCGAAGATGGCGTCACGTTCGCGTCGCCGATCAACGGCGACAAGCTCTTCCTGTCGCCTGAAGTGTCGATGCAGATCCAGAAGGTGCTGAACTCCGACATCGTCATGCAGTTCGACGAATGCACGCCGTACGCGACCAATAACGTGCCGACCTCGCACAAGGAAGCGGCCGATTCGATGCGCATGTCGATGCGCTGGGCACAGCGCTCCATCGACGAATTCCGCAAGCTGGGCAATCCGAACGCGCTGTTCGGCATCGTTCAGGGGGGCATGTTCGACGACTTGCGCGACGAGTCGCTGGCGGGGCTCGCGGAGAAGGATTTCCACGGTCTGGCGATTGGCGGCCTGTCGGTCGGCGAACCGAAGGAAGACATGATGCGCGTGCTGAACCACATCGGCCCGAAGCTGCCGGCCAACAAGCCGCACTACCTGATGGGCGTCGGCACGCCGGAAGATCTGGTGGCAGGCGTCGCCGCCGGCGTCGACATGTTCGATTGCGTGATGCCGACCCGCAATGCGCGCAACGGCTGGCTCTTCACGCGTTTCGGCGATGTCAAGATCCGCAATGCCGCGCACAAGAATTCGCTGCGCCCGCTCGACGAGCAATGCGGCTGCTACACCTGCCGAAATTTCACTCGCGGCTACCTGCATCATCTGCATCGTGTAGGAGAAATCCTCGGCGCGCAGTTGAACACGATTCACAACCTGCATTACTACCTCGAACTGATGCAGGAAATCCGCGACGCAATCGACGCGAAAATGTTCGAGCCCTTCCGCAAACGCTTTCACGAGAACCGCGCGCGCGGCACCGTCGAGGCGCCATGACGGCGCGGGGCAACGGATTCAGCCGAAGAATCCGTCCGCCTCGCGAGGAAAACCTTACAATCAACTTTCGCTGGCAGCGAAAAAGGCTTTAAACGGTTGATCGCAAAGCTGATTCGCCGCGCCGAGGCGCGTCAGGCCGGTGGTAGAATAACCGGCTGATTTTTTTGATCGTTTTGACTTATAACGGAGAGACCAACGTGTCGTTCATTTCCAATGCCTTCGCCCAAGGCACAGCAACAGGTGGCATTGAATCGAACCTGATGAGCTTCCTGCCGCTGATCCTGATGTTCGGCGTGCTGTACTTCATCATGATTCGCCCGCAAATGAAGCGCCAGAAGGAACATCGCAACATGCTCGCCGCCATGGCCAAGGGCGATGAAGTGGTGACGAATGGCGGCATCGTCGGCAAGGTGACCAAGGTAGGCGAAGCTTACGTCGGCGTCGAAATCTCGGAAGGCACGGAAATCACCGTGCAAAAAGCGTCGGTCACGACGATTCTCCCGAAGGGCACGATCAAGTCGCTGTAAGGCCTGCTCTCTCGCGTCCGGCGCGGCCTCGCCGGCGGTTTATGCAATCCAACGCTGAATCGCCCGCGCTCATCGCCGGACGCATCGCTTCCAAGCCAACCTTCCCGTTGGACCACTCATGAATCGCTACCCCCTCTGGAAATACGCCGTGATGCTGGTGGCTCTGGTCATCGGCCTCGTGTACACGCTGCCCAATCTGTTCGGCGAAGCGCCGGCGGTGCAGGTGTCGAGCGGCAAGGCCACGGTCAAGCTCGACTCGACCACGCTGTCGGCGGTCGAAGCTGCGCTCGCCGCGAATCAGATCAAGCCGGACGACGTCACCTTCGACAACTCGGCGACCAACGCGAACATCCGCGTGCGTCTGCCGGACACCGACACGCAATTACGCGTGAAGGACCTGCTGCAGAAGTCGCTGAACAGCGACCCGACCGACCCGCAGTTCGTCGTGGCGCTGAACCTGCAAAGCGCGTCGCCGCGCTGGCTGACCGCCTTGCACGCGCTGCCGATGTACCTCGGTCTCGATCTGCGCGGCGGCGTCCACTTCCTGCTGCAGGTCGACATGGCCGGCGCGCTGAACAAGAAGCTCGATTCGGACGCTTCGGACGCGCGCACGCTGCTGCGTGACAAGAACATCCGCGACGGCGGCGTGAACCGCGTCAACCAGTCGGTGGTGATCAATTTCGCCGACCAGGCGACGGCGGACAACGCAACCAAACAACTGGGCCGCGGCATCAGCGAACTCCAGTGGGCCTCGCAGCCCGGCCCGGACGGCGGCGTGCAACTGGTCGGCACGTTCACGCCGGCGGTGCAGAAAGCCGTGCAGGACGCCGCGCTCAAGCAGAACATCACCACGCTGCATAACCGCGTGAACGAACTCGGCGTGGCCGAGCCGGTGATCCAGCAGCAAGGCTCGGACCGCATCGTGGTCGAACTGCCGGGCGTGCAGGACACGGCGAAGGCGAAGGACATCATCGGCCGCACGGCCACGCTCGAAGCGCGCCTCGCCGATCCGGTCAACACGCATCCGAATCCGAACGATCCGGTGCCGCCAGGCGACGAGCTGTTCACGCAAGGCAATCAGACGCCGGTGCTGCTGCGCAAGCAGATCATCTTCACGGGCGACCGGATTATCGACGCGTCGGCGGGCTTCGACGAACATCAACGTCCTTCCGTCAACATCCGTCTGGATTCGGCCGGCGGCCGCGCGGTGGCCAGCATCTCGCGCGACAACATCGGCAAGCCGATGGCCATGGTGCTGTTCGAAAAGGGCAAGGGCGAAGTGCTGACGGTGGCGACCATCCAGTCGGAACTGGGCGACCGCTTCCAGATCACCGGCCAGGCCACGCCGCAAGGCGCCGCCGACCTCGCGCTGCTGCTGCGCGCCGGTTCGCTGGCCGCGCCGATGGACATCATCGAAGAACGCACGATCGGCCCGAGCCTCGGCGCGGACAACATCAAGAAGGGCTTCCACTCGGTGGTGTGGGGCTTCGCGGCGATCGCCGTCTTCATGATCGCGTACTACATGCTGTTCGGCGTGATCTCGATGATCGGCCTGTCGGTCAACCTGCTGCTGCTGATCGCCGTGCTGTCCATGCTGCAGGCCACGCTCACCTTGCCGGGTATCGCGGCTATCGCGCTCGCGCTCGGTATGGCGATCGACGCGAACGTGCTGATCAACGAACGCGTGCGTGAAGAACTGCGCCACGGCGCGCCGCCGCAACTGGCCATCCAGAACGGCTACGCGCACGCCTGGGCGACGATTCTCGACTCGAACGTCACCACGCTGATCGCCGGTATCGCACTGCTCGCGTTCGGCTCAGGGCCGGTGCGCGGCTTTGCGATCGTGCACTGTATCGGCATTCTGACGTCGATGTTCTCGGCCGTGTTCTTCTCGCGCGGCATCGTCAACCTCTGGTACGGCGGCAAGAAGAAGCTGAAGTCGCTGGCCATCGGCCAGGTGTGGCGTCCGGATACGGTGCCCGCGGGCTCGGCCGCTTACCTCGGCAGCGAAGACGCCGCGACCGACACCGCGCAAGCCGTCGCCGCGGTCACCGCCAAGCCGTCGAAGGCCAAGGCAGCGGTCGCGCAAGCACGTGCCGGCAAGCCGACCGTGCGCCGCCGCAACGCGCCGGGTTCGTCGCCGGGTTCCTCGAGCACGCCGCAGAAACCGGGTTCATCCCGCTGAGTCCCGGAGAACAAGACCATGGAATTTTTCCGTTTTCGCAAAGACATTCCGTTCATGCAGCGTGCGTTGATTTTCAACGCGATCTCGCTGCTGACGTTCCTTGCTGCTGTGTTCTTCCTAGTGCATCGCGGGCTGCATCTGTCGGTGGAGTTCACCGGCGGCACCGTCATCGAAGTGCAGTATCCGGGCGCCGCGCCGCTGGAGCCGGTGCGCGGCACGCTGGGCAAACTCGGTTATGCCGACGCCCAGGTGCAGAACTTCGGCACCTCGCGCGACGTGCTGATCCGTCTGCCGCTCAAGCAGGGCTATACGTCCGCGCAACAGAGTGATCAGGTGATGACCGCGCTGAAGGCCGAGACTCCGCAGGTGCAACTGCAGCGTGTCGAGTTCGTCGGCCCGCAGGTCGGCAAGGAACTCGCCACCGACGGCCTGCTCGCGCTGGCCTGTGTGGTGGTCGGCATCGTGATCTACCTGTCGTTCCGCTTCGAATGGAAGTACGCGGTGGCCGGCGTGATCGCGAACTTGCACGACGTGATCATCATTCTCGGCTTCTTCGCGTTCTTCCAGTGGGAGTTCTCGCTGTCGGTGCTGGCCGCGGTGCTGGCAGTGCTCGGCTACTCGGTGAACGAATCGGTGGTTATCTTCGACCGGATTCGTGAGACCTTCCGCCGCGAGCGCAAGCTGACCGTGATCGAGGTGATCAACCACGCGATCACCAGCACGATGTCGCGAACCATCATCACCCACGGCTGTACGCAGATGATGGTGCTGTCGATGTTCCTGTTCGGCGGCCCGACGCTGCACTACTTCGCCTTGGCGCTGACGGTCGGTATTCTGTTCGGTATCTACTCGTCGGTGTTCGTCGCCGCGGCGCTCGCCATGTGGTTCGGCGTGAAGCGCGAAGACCTGATCAAGGACAAGAAGGATCGCACCGATTCCGACGATCCGAACGCAGGCGCGCAAGTCTGATTCTGTTGTAGTTTCAGACCTCGCAATGCAAAAGGCCGGTTCATCACGAACCGGCCTTTTGCGTTTACCGCCGCCCTTGTTTGCCGCCCCGCCGCGCTGTCCAGCAGCGAGACAACGCGGCGTCCGCTTCAGCGAAAGCCTAGCTTACGCCGCGCGGCCATCAGCGCGACGAGGCTCACGATCGCGGCGAAAATCAGGTAGTAACTCGGCGCGGCCTTCGAGCCCGTAAAGCTGATCAGCCACGCGATGATGAACGGCCCGAAGCCGCCGAAGATCGTCACGGCAATGTTATAAGCCAGCGACATGCCAGTCGTGCGCGTTTGCACCGGGAACATCTCCGAGAGCAGCCCTGGCAGCGCCGCGAAATAGCCGGTCATCAGAAAGCCGAACACGATCTGCATGGTGATCAAGGTGCCGAAGGTCGGATGCGCGACCAGATACACGAAGGCCGGGTAGATGAGGACAAGCAGCAGCAGCGCCGACGTCAGCATGATCGTGGTGCGTCCGTGCCGGTCCGACAGATGGCCGATCAGCGGCGAGAACACCATCTGGATCAAACCGGTCAGCGCGATCGCCGCGAACGCGACGGACGGCGCCAGTCCCAATTGCTTCACGCCGAATGTCGGCATGAACAGCACCAGATAGGTCGACACCGTGCCGAGCACCACCACGCCGATCGCGATCAGGAGGCGCAATTTCTGGCTGGTGAAGGTGTCGCGCAGCGGCGTCTCGGTCGTTTCGGCCGCGAGAAACTCGGGCGTCTCGTCGAGCTTCGTGCGGATGTACCACGCGACCGGCCCGATCAGCAGACCAAAAATGAACGGCACACGCCACCCCCAGGAACCCATCTGTTCGGGCGACAGCTTGCCGGTAAGCAGCACGCCGAAGCCGGCGGCGAGCAGCGTAGTGAGCCCCTGGCTCGCCACCTGCCAGCTCGCGAAGAAGCCGCGCCGCCCCGGCACATGCTCCGCAAGAAACGCGGTGGCGCTGCCGAACTCGCCGCCGGCCGAAAAGCCTTGCATCAAACGCGCCAACACGAGAATCACCGGCGCGGCGAGGCCGATACTTTGATAGGTCGGCAGGATCGCGATAATCAGCGTGCCGGCCATCATCAGCAGGATCGAGAGCGTGAGCGCCGCCTTGCGGCCGGCGCGGTCGGCGTATGCGCCGATCACGATCGCGCCGAGCGGCCGCATGAAGAACGACACGCCGAATGTGCCGAGCGTGAGGAGCAGCGAGACCGTGTCGTTACCGGCCGGGAAAAACAGCTTCGCGATGATCACCGCGAAAAAACCGTACACCACCAGATCGAACCATTCCAGCGCGTTACCGATCGAGGCCGCGATCACCGCGCGCCACGAATTCTGCCGGCTCCCCGCCAGGCTTGCTGCCGTCGTTGCGTTCATGCAGATCTCCAAGTCGCGCGAAATATTATTCATGTTGGCTGACGCCTGAAACGCCCGACTGGATGCGCGCACAACCAATACGGTGCCTGCGCTCTATGTACCCGAAAAATTAATACGACGCGAGTGCGAAATTGCGCTATGCCGCCGAATAAGGCTTCCAGCGTGTCAGACGGCCAAGAAAAAACCGCTTCATCGCAAAAGCGAACGAAGCGGTTTTTTTGTTGCGGCGCAATGCGCCGCGCAACTCAATAGCCCAACTCAAAAGACGCGTTAGGCCCTTATTGCTTGATGCCTTCGGATTGAATGTGCAGCTTGGTATCCATGCTGAAGCCGTATTTGGTGCCGAAATCCATGCCGTAGTCGGCGCGGCTGAAATGCGCGCTCGCTTCTACGCCGCACACTTCGCGCTTGAGCATCGGATGCGGCATGCACTTGAACGAATCGATCTTCAGATTCAGCGGCTTGGTGACGCCGTGCATCGTCAGGTTGCCGATCACTTCGACCGGCTTGTCGCCGTCGAACTTGATGTCGGTGCCCTTATAAGTCGCCGACGGATACTTGGCGACGTCGAAGAACTCGTTCGACTTCAGATGCTCGTCGAGCTTGCCGTTGCCCGTTTCGATCGACGCCGGATCGACCGTCACGTCGACCGTGCCGGTTTTCGCCGCGCGGTCGAGCGTGACCGTGCCGGAACTCTTGGTGAACTTGCCGCGCCACACCGAGAGGCCGCCGAAGTGATCCGCCTCGAAGCTCGGATACGTGTGGGTCGGGTCGAGCTGATAGGTATCCGCGGCCGCGAACGCGCCGAACGAGAAAGAAGAAGCCAGCGCGCCGACGGCGATCAACATGGATGTTTTCAATTCAAGCTCCTGGGTTCTGGAAAAAAGGCTGCCGCGCCCGAACGGCGCGGCACATGTCACTTATGTGCTGCAACGATATGAAACTTGATGACGACCTCGTCGGCGACCACGGAGGTGTCCTTCCATTCGCCGGTGCCGATGTCGAATTGCGAGCGCTTGATCGGCAGCGACCCGTCGAAGGTTTGCACGGCGCCCTGCTGGGACACCGTGACCGGCACCACCACCGTCTGCGATTTACCCTTGATGGTCAGCTTGCCGGTCACCTTGAACTGGTTGCCGCCGGCCGGCGCGATCGCGCTCGAGACGAAGGTGGCGCTCGGATACGTCTTCGCGTCGAACCAGTCCTTGCCGCGCACCTGGTCGTTGTAGCTTTCGTCGCCGAGATCGTAGCTGGCCACGTCGATGCTGAGCTGCGCAGTGCCGTCGGCCGGTTTGGCCGGATCGAACTTGAGCTGCGCGTTGAACTTGCCGAACTTGCCTTCCACCGGCACGTTCATCTGCTTCGACGTGGCCGTCACCGAACTCTTTGCGACGTCGACTTGCGCGAGAGCGCTGCCGGCCACCGTCAGCGAGGTCGCGGCGAAAGCGGCGAGCATGTAGCGATAAAACGAGACCTTCATGGTTGTCCTTATTTGAGGAAAGGGAGCATGCGCGAGAGCAGGCCGTCGCGATCCAGCCATTGATGCTTGAGCGCGGCCGCGACGTGCAACGCGACCAGCACGAGCAAGGTGTAATTCAGCGTGATGTGCACGTTCTTCAGGAGTTCCTTGAGATGCGGGTCCGGCGCAATCAGGCGCGGCAGCGGAATCAGCCCGAGGTACACCACCGGTATGTTGGCCGCCGAGCTATACAGATAGCCCGAGGCGGGAATCGCGATCATCAGCACGTACAGCAGCAGGTGCACGAGATGCGCGGCGCCGCGCTGCCAGACCGGCATGCGGCGCGGCATCACGGGGGCCGCGTGCGTGGCGCGCCACAGAATGCGCAGGACGGCGAGCGCGAACACCGTCACACCGATCCATTTGTGCCACGAGAAGTACTTCAGCTTGGTGGGCGTGAAGCCCGGGATATCGGTCATCACCCAGCCGAGCGCGAAGCCGCACACGATCAGCAACGCGATCAGCCAATGCAAGGCGATGGCAGTCCGCGTGTACGACTCCCGGCTGCTGAATGAAGGATTGAGTGCCATGACAGGTCAACGCAAGCTAAGTGAGGTTAACGGCGCAGCCCGCACTGCTATTCCAGGTACCGATGCGCAGCGCATCGGCGCGTACGATCGGACCATGCCTGCTGCGGCACGCGCCAAGGCGGCCATGCTACCCCAATCGGAAAAAACTGGCTGCGGCCCGCTGATATGCCGCCGACCGGCCGCTCCAGCGACATGGCCCCATATTGAACAATTGGGGACGGAGGCTGTCAGAGTTATACCGAATCCATGTAGGATCAACCGTCCGCCGAAAAGGCCGTCCCGGCCCACGGTCCGCAGCCCGTGCGACTGTCTGTGCGACGGCCGGGCGCGTTTTGGTACTATTACCCCACCCTTTTATCAGACCTGCCATAGAACGGGCATTGCACGCTTCCCCTCACACCGTCGGCCCTTTGCCCTATGGACCATGACAATCTGATCGCGTGCCATGAATGCGATACGCTGTTCCGCAAGCCGCGGCTTGTCGGGCGCACGGTCGCGCGCTGTCCGCGTTGCGGAGCGACGCTCTATCGCGGCGTGTCCCGCAAGCTCGACGCCATCAGCGCGATGACGCTCGGCGCGCTGATCACTTTCCTGATCGCGCAGGGCTTCCCGATCGTCGAACTCGAAGCCAACGGCATTACCTCGCAGACCACGCTGTTCGGCGCGCTCGTCGCGCTGTGGGGCGAGGAGATGCAGATTGTCGCGATCATGGTGTTCTGCTCGACCATTCTGTTTCCGCTGACCGAGCTCGTCGCGCTGCTCTATGTGCTGATCCCGCTGCGCGCAGGCTATGTGCCGCCCGCCTTCAACCAGGTGCTGCGCGCCATTCAGTTCGTGCGCCCGTGGGGCATGATCGAAGTGTTCATGCTCGGCGTGCTGATCACGATCGTGAAGATGGTCAGCCTCGCGCGCGTGATTCCGGAAGCGGCGCTGTTCGCGTTCGGCGTGCTCACGCTGATGTTCGCGGTGGTGGTCACGTTCGATCCGCGCATTCTGTGGGACCTCGCCGACGAACTCGGCGCCCTCAACCAGCGGCCGCTGCCGCGCACCTCCGCCGATAGCGCGGCGGCCGCCGTCAGTTCGGTCGCCGGACCGCCCGCGCCGCCCGAGGTGCACGCCGCGGCAGCGCCCGACGTGCAGACTGCACCGTCCGCCTTGCCGTCGGCCGCGCCGCCGGCGCCACCGGTGCCACGCCGAGGATGAGCACGCCATGAAATACGTCACCGCGAAACGCGCGGGCCTGCTCAGTTGTCATGCGTGCGGACGCGTCGAACCGCGCATCCGCTCCGTCACGCCGCAGCACTGCGGACGCTGCGGCTCGCGCCTGCACTCGCGCAACCCCGACAGCCTCATGCGCACCTGGGCGCTGCTGATCGCCGCCGCGCTCCTGTATATTCCCGCGAATCTGCTGCCGGTGATGCACACCTCGTCGCTGCTCGGTTCCGAAGACGACACCATCATGAGCGGCGTCGTCTATTTCTGGACCTCGGGCGACTGGCCGCTGGCGGTGATCGTGTTCATCGCCAGCATCATGGTGCCGATGCTCAAGCTGAGCGTGCTCGTGCTGCTCACCGTCACGGCGCAGCGCCATTCGCGCTGGCGGCCCGACCAGCGCACCACGCTTTACCGGATGGTCGAGCGGATCGGGCGCTGGTCGATGCTCGACGTGTTCGTCGTCACGCTGACCGTCGCGCTGGTGCGCTTCAAATCGCTTGCCGTCATTACGGCCGGCCCCGGGGCGATCGCCTTCGGCTCGGTGGTGATTCTGACCATGATGGCCTCCATGCAATTCGATCCCCGACTCATCTGGGATGACGTGGAAGGCGGCGTGAACGGCAGTACCCAAAAACCTCAGGATCTCAAACATGACTAGCCCGCAAGAACCGACGCCCGCCTCCGATGCGCCGCGCAACGATTCGAACGGACCGAAGCTTCCGCCCCAACTCCCAGACCCTGAAATTGAGCCGCGCAGCCGCTGGCTGCCTTCCCTCGTCTGGGTGATTCCGCTGATCGCCGCGCTGATCGGCATCGCGCTCGTGATCAAATCGGTGACCGAAAGAGGCCCGACTATCACGATCAGCTTCATCAGCGCCGAAGGCCTCGAACCCGGCAAGACCAAGGTGAAGTACAAGGACGTCGACGTCGGCTCGGTGAAGACCATCACGCTGTCGAAAGATCTGTCCCACGTGCTGGTGCAGGTGCAATTGACCAAGGAAGGCGAAGATTTCGCGGTCAAGGATTCGCGTTTCTGGGTGGTGCGGCCGCGCGTCGGCGCGAGCGGCGTGTCGGGTCTCACCACGCTGCTCTCGGGCGCGTACATCGGCGCGGACGCCGGGCATTCGCCGGATAGCGAGAAGAATTTCGTCGGCCTCGAAACGCCGCCGCCGATTACCGGCGACCAGAAGGGCCACCAGTTCGTCCTGCACGGCGACTCGCTCGGCTCGATCGACATCGGCTCGCCGATCTTCTACCGGCGCGTGCAGGTCGGCCAGGTGGTCGGCTTCTCGCTCGACAAGGACGGCACCGGCGTGACCATGCAGGTCTTCGTGTCCGCGCCGTTCGACCAGTACGTCGGCACCAATTCGCGCTGGTGGCATGCAAGCGGCGTCGATCTGCGGCTCGATTCCAGCGGCTTCAAGCTGAACACGCAGTCGCTGGCCACGGTGATCGTGGGCGGCTTGTCGTTCCAGTCGCCGCCGGGTCAGGGCGTGGGCGCGCAGGCGCCGAACAACATGACGTTCCGGCTCGGCTCCGACGAAGCGGATGCGATGCGCGAACCGGATGGCGTGCCATTGCGCGTAGTGATGAATTTCAACCAGTCGCTGCGTGGGCTGTCGGTCGGCGCGCCGGTCGATTTCCGCGGCATCGTGCTGGGCCAGGTGACCAACATCAGCATCGACTACGATCCGAAAACGCGCAGCTTCACGATGCCGGTGACCATGAACCTGTACCCCGACCGTCTCGGCAAGCGCTTCCGCGAGACCGCGCCGGTGCCGGGCACGCTCGCCGGTCAAACGCTCTTGCAACAGCTCGTCAAGCACGGTTTGCGCGGCCAGTTGCGCACCGGCAATCTGATCACGAGCCAGTTGTATGTGGCGCTGGATATCTTCCCGAAGGCGCCGCCGGCGACCGTCGACGTGGCGAGCGATCCGCTCGAACTGCCGACGATTCCGAACACGCTCGACGAGTTGCAGCTTCAGGTCGCCGACATTGCGAAGAAGCTCGACAAGGTGCCGTTCGACCAGATCGGCAACAACCTCAACAGCGCGCTGAAGAACGCCGATCAGCTCTTCACACGACTCGACAAGGAAGTCGTGCCGCAGGCTCGCGACACGCTCGCGGCGGCGAAGCAGACCTTCGGTTCGGCCGAGGCGACGTTGCAGCAGGATTCGCCGTTGCAGTCGGATGTTCATCAGGCGTTGCAGGAATTGACGCGCACATTGCAGTCGCTGAATGCGCTGTCGGATTATCTGGAGCGTCACCCCGAATCGCTGTTGCGCGGTAAATCAGGAGATAAACCATGATGTTTGCCCGGCTCCCCCGCCCGCCGCGCGGGCTCGTGCGCGGCGCTTTTGTTGCCGGCGCTCTGGCCGGACTCGTGGCGCTGGCGGCGTGCTCGTCGCCTTCGAGCCGCTTTTATACGCTGGGGGCCGACAGTACTTCCGGCTCCGTCGCGCCGGTCAGTGCCCGGACCTCGGCCGCGCCGGCGTGGCTGATCGAAGTTGCGCCGATCGACGTGCCGCCGCAGGTATCGAAGAATCAGCTGGTCGTGCAGACGGGACCGACGCAGGTCAAAGTGCTCGAAGAAGAGCGCTGGGCCTCGCTGCCGGGCGACGAGATCCGCCGGGCTTTGTCGACGAGTCTGACGCAGCAGCTCAACACGATCGATGTGTATGGGACCGCTTATCCGGATGGGACGCCGGTGTATCGGGTCAGCATGAATGTGCAGCGGTTCGAGTCATGGCCCGGTTCGCATGCGTTGATCGATGCGGTGTGGAGTGTGCGGGCCGTGCGCAGTACTGCGGTGATGACTTGCCGGAGTGTGGTGAGTGAGCCGGTTAGCGGTGGGTATGACGCGCTGGTTGAGGGGCATCGGCGGGCGTTGCAGGAAATCTCCGCGCAAGTTGCTTCGGCTGTGCAGGCTATGGCGGCTTCGGCTCCGCAGGGTAAGGGTGCGTCCGCTGGCAAAGTTGCGGCTGTAGCTACGCCGCCTTGTCCTTCTGCGGGTGGAGCGGCTGTCGCCGGCAGTTGAAGGTTTTTGGTTCGCCGCAGCGATTTGATTTGGCTGTGGTCTTCGCGGTGTTGGCCTTTCCTTGAATTCATG